>JAGWXK010000110.1 GCA_018969905.1 Bdellovibrionales bacterium | reverse complement strand
GGGACTTGCCACGGGACTTGCCACGGGACTTGCCACGGGACTTGCCACGGGACTTGCCACGGGACTTGCCACGGGACTTGCCACGGGACTTGCCACGGGACTTGCCACGGGACTTGGAGCTGGTGTTGGTGTGGCTGTAGGCCGCAAGCACGCATAAGAGTTGTTCATCAGGTTCTGGATTCTCTCCTTGGGGAGTGGGCCAAGCCCTTTTGAAAAATTGATCCCCGTACTTGTGACATGGCAGTAGCTCATGATCGTCCCTCCACCCGTGGGTAAAGAAGGTCTGGGACAAGTTTCCTCCGGGGGATAGCATCCGTCGATTGCCTGATTTGCAACCCCGCCCACAGTCCAGGTACACGCGTGGGTGTGTTTGCTGCCCAGATTGTGACCAAGCTCGTGGGCGACCACATTCACGCTCCAAGAGTAGGTGGGAGCTGTGGAATAGGAATTGCTGATGTTGCTGAATGCATAGCCAAACGTCGAGCTACAGACTGTCTGAAGGTATGCGACGCCACCGAGCCCCAAAGGGCGGGCGGAAAGCAAGTGTGCCAGGTTTCCTGCGTGTCTTGGAGTCTGCGCGGACATGTGCTGACGAAATGCAATCAAGAAAGCTTCCGAACCCGCTGCACTCGTCATAGTCGCAAACGGGTCAGGCACGGTAAAGATCTTGATCTCAGCCAGTTCGATCGGTATTCCGTCGGCCGCGTAAAGACTTGTCACCTGATTGAAGAGCCCGGTGACGAAGTTCGTAAGGGAGGTCGAGTTTGAATTATACCTCAGGTACAGATCATAGTCCGTAACCAGGGTCACCCGAACTGGGCGGATGGAGGGTGAGACCATGGCCTGTGCATCTGGGGCTGTGGGTGCTGGTTCGCTCGAAGGATCGATCAAGGGGGTGCCCGGAAGCGAGGCCGAGGGGGTGGCGCAAAGGCTCATCCCGGAATCGAGATTTCCCGAATCATGCACGACCACCTCTGAATCTTCGACAGGATCTTCGTTCCTCTGATCAAAACCCGTCCCTGGCCGACCCGCGTGCTTTACCGGTCTGAGATTTCCGAAATCATAGGTGTCTCCCTTGAGGCTTACAAAGCCCATCAACTTCCCCGAGGGAAAAACGGTAAGGTCAGCCAGGGATTCAGGATGATCCTTCACCGAGCCCCGATAATGATGGGATTCCAAAACGTTGAGGCTCTTGCCAGTCTGATCGAAGACTTTGAGGGGCTCGGAGTGTGAAACCCTAAGTAGCTCCATCTCGATCGGGCCATCGGGAAGTTCAAGAGGAATGCTGATCCATTCCGGGCGTTTTGAGAAAAGTCGATTCAAGGTCGGACCATCAAGGCTCAGGCGGTTTCCATCTCCAGACTGGGAGGTCTTCAGTCCCTTGCCCTTTTTTTTATGATATCGGAATCCGGTTCGGATCTTTGCGGAGTTTTTGAAAAGGGGATAGAGCTCGGATTTTCGCGACTTCCCCATTTCAAGCACCTGCAAACGGACCCGGTTTTGAGCCATGGACGCATCCGGAAAGAAGAGAACAGAAATCAGGACGAGTCGAAACACCATCATTCAGATTAGTGTAACGGAAGTGAAACAGGTTTGAGAATGTGTCACTGAAGACACATTCCAATTCAGTGAAGAATTTGGGTTTTCGGGGGATTCAGGCTGAAGCAAAGCATGGAAAGCGTTCCATACTGGATTCCTTGAAACAAGATCTCGGCCTCATCACCGGGAAGTGCGGCTCCCACGGTGAAGAGAATGGGGAGAAAGTGTTCGTCAGACGGATGCGATCTCTGGAAGCCGGGATGATCCTCGAAATGGAGGATTGCTTCCACATTCTTCGACTTGAGTGAAGAGATGAGCCATTGCTCAAATTCCAGGGCCCACCCGGCTCCTGAGGAATGCTTCCCGGACCATTGAAGTTCACGCAGGTTGTGAACAGCTCCGCCACTTCCCACCAAAAGCACGCCTTGCTCACGGAGGGCTGCGAGCGTGTGTCCCATCTTGAGAATTTGTGCCGGAAGCATGTTGATCGGAAGGCTCACCCGCACTACCGGCACATCTCCCTTCGGATAGAGATGAAGCAAGGGCACCCAGATGCCGTGATCCAGCGGCCCCTCGGGTTCAATTTTTACGCCAAAGCCGGCCTGTCGAAACAGGTTCGCAGCCTCATCGGCAAGAGGGGGCGAACCCGGGCATGAGTACGTCATTTCATAAAGCTCTTTTGGAAATCCCGCGAAATCGTGTTGAATGCTGTTGGAGTCGCATTTCAGGATGTGTACCTGGTCACTGGAGAGAGAGTGGGCGGAAACAAAAAGAATCGCCTTTGGTTTCGGAATCGACCGGGCAAATCCAAGGAGTGAATCCTGATAGGGGTCGTGTTCATGGGCGAAAGCGGTCATGGGGGTGCCGTGACTCAGGAATACCGCGGGGAAACGATAGGAAGACATGTCGCGATCCTAGTGGAAAGGCCCGTCTTCGGCAAGAGATCACTCTAGAGCTTGAAATAGAGATTCAGGCGGCCGAAAGCCGAGGGTTCATGCCAGGTGTTTTCAAGTCCGAGGCCCTTGAAAACAGGGAGCTCCATTTCTACGGCGTTCCGTCCCTCGATCTCGGAAGCCATTCGGATGATCATGGAGGCGATCTTGCGACGGAGACCCGGAATCAAATCCGAAGGCAGATCGTATTCCCGGATTCCATTCATGATCTCATAGGCATCCGACATCAGTCTGGCAATCGAGATGACCAGAAACGGCATACCGTCGCGCTTCTCAAAAACCATTTTTGTGCTCATTCGGAGAGGAAATCGAAGGGGGTGCCTTGGATTGATCAGGATGCTTTGCAGTCCTTTTCCACCCTTATAGAGGATATCCAGATAGATCTCCGGATCCGAGCCGGATTGATTGAAGACGACGAACGCTCCTTTCGGACCGAGTTCAAGGTTTTCCTCTTTCAGCATCTCATCCCAGAGTTTCGCATCGATTGTTGTTCGAAGAAGTCGATTGAGATAGTCCTCCGAAACACTCAAAGCCACATCCGCGTTTCCTGATGCAATCTTTTGCCGGATCTCTTCCTTTGCCCTTGATTTGTCTTCTATCGACAGAGCACGGATCGGGGAGTAGGGGCGCATGTGCTTGGAACAGGCATCCCCGAATTTCAGGAAAAGCTCATTTGTGCAAAGATCTCCTGCAACGGAAAGCAGGAGTTGATCATGGTCCGGACGACCGAAAAAACTCGTGATATAGCGGGTAAAGATCGAATCTGACGACAGTGAAAGCGCACTTGGAATGGTCTTGCTGAAGACGGTTTTCAGGATCGCGGGTCCGATGGATTCCTTGAGGCTCGATCCCACCTGACGCAAGACCTGGGTGAGGATGTTTTTGAGATTTTTCTGAACGACGGGCCTGAATTCATCAAAGGAAATGGACCGTGATAGCGAATTCAAGCGTACCACCACGGGGTTGATGGAAAGATCATCCGCAGAAAGGGGAAGCCCGGAAGCGCTTCCAAGAACCATGATCTCCTCCATGTGCCGATCCACATAGTCGGGAAGAGACGCAAGGTCTGAGCCCACCAGCTTGAATCGAAACTCATGGTCCCGGGTCGCCTCCAAGTCCACTCCGAAGCCGGCCGGCTCAAGGGATTTGGGCACCTCAACGGATACGGGCTTCAAAAATCCGGTAAGGTATGCATCCGAAGTACCGGTCTTTGGATTCGGGATCACGAAGTCCAGCTGAACACCTTCGGTCAGGGCGATGTCGACACCCTGGAGAAGTGCGGTTGCCTTGAGACGGATCGAAGGATCGATGATTTCAAAGCTTTCCGGGCGGGCGTGGAGGGTGTGAACCTTGTAGTGGATCTTGGGGATCCTGATCCTGAGAAATGCACCTTTTGGGTCCACCCGGAATACTTTTGAAACCATGTCCTTGAGTCTTGAGAATTCGGGTTTGTCTGAAAAATCATTCAAAGGGATTTCCGTATCCTCCGAGAGAGTGGTCGTGTCGGTCAATCCGTCACTGAGCTCGGAATTGACAAGAATCATGCGGACCTTGTCAATGATCCAGGATGTGGATTTCTGATCAAGTCGGGACTGGAGAAACAGGTCATCGTTTGCCGAGAATGCCTGGGTTTGCAGAAAAACGGTCAGGATTGCCAGAAAAATGCCAAAGCCGAACTCCGGATGTCTTTTGGTCATTTGCGTTTTCCCCCTTCATCCTTCAAATCCCCGGAAATCAGCAAGCCATGGTTCGGGGTGATCCTCACTGTCTTTGGTTTGAATGCAAAATCCCGTACGGTGATCGGCCTGCTCATCGGGATCACCATGGTCGCGGGGAGCATCGCTTGGAACTCCTGCCGGATCGTCTTCATGAAGCTGGTCTTTACCACTGAGGTCATCGAATCCACGTTGCTTTGACACCACCCGGGCGGGCAGTTGCGAGGAGGCAAAAAGCTTCCTTCGGGAGTGAAAGGCAGACTCACGGAAATTCCAAGATTCGCCTGGCCGGACGGATCTTCGGTGATTCCATTGAGCTTGAACTTGATTTCAAGCGGTATTTTCACGGTTTTTCCGGATCCGAAATAATACTCAATCAAGTCTCCGAGGGAAAGTCGCAAGCGTTCTCCAAAGGAGGATTTCGCCTTGATCGTCTTGATGATGTCGATGTCCAGGTTCACGATTGCATTCACAGAGCCGGACGCCGGATCAAAACGCAATCGAAGGCCCGAGGAAGCAAGGGCGACGCCGGCTGTTTTGTTCTCTGTATTGAAATACTTTCTTATTCTGGCCTGAAATCGCTCGGAGTGGATGATGTCCTGAACTATCGATTCATAAAGCACCACTCCCGCATCATCCTGGGGCGTCATCAGGCTCACGTCCTTGGTTCCAATCGGCGAGACCCTTGCGATGTTCGCAAGGCAGCTTTCATCCACACAGAAACGGCCCGCGATTTGTGCGGAGAACAGCTTCGATTCCTGGATGTACTGGAGGTAGCTGAAAATGAAGTCCATCTGGATTCCGGAAAGAAGTTCCTTCAGGTTCTGGTTGAATCCGGAGGGCTCGATCACCTCGGAGGAATTCAAACTGAACTTGATGAGGGGGGCCGATTCGATTTTTTCCGCGATTGATTTGATGTTTTCCTCAATCGCATCAGAAACCTTTGAGCGAAGGGTGCGAACAATCTGTGGCTCGGATTGCTGGAATTGATCCCGAATCGCCGGCTCCTCGGCAATGAGGCTTTGCCCGTTGGAGAGGATCTGAAGGCGCAGAGGCTTGCGATCAAGAGTGAGCTTGCCGAGTTCGACAAAGAAATTCGGATGAGCCCTGTCGGTGAGGTTGGTCTTGTATCCTGTCACCCGGATGCGGCTTCCGAGGTCATTGAGTTCAAAAAGGAGCTTCAGCTCGAGTCTGATCGGTGATGAGCGTCGGGTGAGTCCCATGGAGACCCCGTTTGATTCGATGACAAAAGGGCGGTCGAACGCACCTGCCGGAACCTTGATTGAAACCGTCTTTGCGTCGACTTTCAGCTCACTCACCTGCCATGCCGCCAAAACCTCGAACGTGTTTTCAGATTTCTTTGCCACTGTGATTTTTAGGGATGATTCGGGCAAAGCCATCCTGATATGAAGCGGACTTACGGCAAGAGCCAGTGTGTCGCGGATTCCGAGCACATCAAGAATCTCCTTGAGTCCGGGCTTCGGGTCAGGAAGTTCGATGGTTTGGTCAAAAGACTGGGTGTCGAAATCGAGTCTGCCGCCGCTGAGGTCGGCATTGAGGGACCGGGCAATCATTCCGCGGACCACAGCCTCGATGCTTTCGTTCCGAAGAAGCGTGTTCCCGATTGGGCGGCTTCCCGGGTAAGCCTCATAAAGCAACTCCTGGGAATGTGCGGTGGTGACCCGGGAGAGGAGCGCGAACAAAAGCAGGAACAGGCAAACGCGTGGTCTCATGGCATCCCTTTCTTCTGGATGCGGGATTAACAAGACCCGTTGAATTTGTAAATGAACAAAGTTTAAAGCTTCACGATTTCACTGTCGAAATTTTTTACACCCGGATGCAAGTTTGTCGAAAATCATGACTGTTCCGGGTCTAAGCGCATGAAAACACGATTCAAACCGGATGGCACATCTCGTGCTTCTCCCATGGGAACCGGAAAGGAGGTTGCATGTCGAGCGGTGTGGAAAGCCCTTGGGCGTTTTTCAAAAACACATTTTACAGGTTCTGCTTCGGGCTCGGACTTGCGACCATGTCTTATTATTCCTTTGCGGGTGTGAAGGCCTGGATTGATGAGCGCAGCGAGCGTTCATCCAAAAGTTCGAACGGGGGATTTCAGGAAAAAGTCGATTCCCTGACCGCAGGAGGAGCCGGAACCGAATCCTCGGTGCGGATGACCCAGTTTCCACTTTCGCTTCCCAGCGCGATTCCCTTGCCTTCCGGGGCTCCCAAGGCTCAGATCGCGGCAGGAGACGCGGCGGTTCTCCCGGTGAACCCTGATGGACAGGCTTCCTTGAGTCCGTCTCCCGCAGCCACTCCGGATCCGGCATTGGCCGCAGGAGCGGAGAATGCACCAAATCCGGAAAATGGCGAAGTGTTGCCCAACGGTGGAATGGAGATGCCTCTTCCTTATGCATATCCCTATGCATTCGATCCGGGTGTCAATGGCGGAGCCTCAGGCGAGGAGTCCAGTGCTTCGAAAAAGTCCGATTCCCAGTCTTCCGGCAATTCCCTGCCTGCCGGTTTGGAACCGATGAGTATGGTCGGAGCTGCGGTACCGGGATTGTTCAACAACCAGAATGCGGGTGCCTCGAATTCCCAGTCCGCCCCGAACGCACCTACGCAGCTTTTGCCATCCGATCTGCCATTCCTTACGACCGGACTTCAGGCCGTTTTTGCATCCGCTCCCGTGGGCGTGAACGGCGGCCAGGCAAGCATCCATACGTCTCGATGGACTCCAAACGAAGGACTTGCTCCCGAGGTGAAGTTTTCGATTGTGGGCTCAAATGTGAATGCGCTTACCTTTCAGGTGGGTGTGAATCTTCAGGGCACCGACGGAACCTATTCCCTAAAATCCGGAGTGGGAAGCGCGGTCACCGTGAGCGCACGCAATGAATATCGCAGCGCCCAGCTCTTCCGGGTTTTTGAATTCCGATTGTCGAACATTTCCGTGCGGGCGGGAGCAGGCGAGATTCTTCGTCAGGTGCATGTGACCCTTTCGTTTGAAGCGGGGAGTGCGGCGAACCCGGTGGTGGGAGCGGATTCGATGATCAGTTTTGTGCGAACCCAGGTATCCATGGTTCCGACTCCTTGGAACTTCAATTCACCTGCAGCAAGCACGGACACGCCCGTCATCGCCGATCAGGTCAATTACTCCATGCCGATCGAAAGACTTCCGTAATCAAATCGATCGCCCTTTTGAA
>JAGWXK010000013.1 GCA_018969905.1 Bdellovibrionales bacterium | reverse complement strand
AATTGGAACGTTCCCTATGATTCTGCCTACGTGATCGGACATGCGGGGCTGAACCACACCTATGGATACCTCTTCAGCATTCTTGAAACCCCGTATGGATACAAGCGTGCCCGCTATGTCCGACATGAAATCGAAGCGGGATTCGGATTGAAGGAAGGAATTTTTGGTGGACACCCCGAAAAAGGATCGCTCCTTTTGAATCTCACTCTCTTTGCAGGAAGAATCGCCTTTCGTGACAGTGCTGCGAACTTGGCGGTGCTGGACCGGATCCTGAAGGAAAAGAAAAAGGCCCTGCCGAAGGCACTTGTGACATTTGACATCAAATCAGTCCGTCCAAAACGTCTTGTTGAAAAGTTTGCCTTTGATCTGGGGGCCGAAGGCGTGGGCGAAATCGAAATGCGAACGGATGTCGTGCCCTTTCCGCACTACAACCCTTACGGAAGAAACAGCGGTCTTCTGATTCACTCCCTTTTGATTCAGAAAAAGGATGCTCCTAAAGCAAGCCCACAACTCATCACTGTGTTTCCGGTCGAGAGCGAATTCAGCGAGAGACTCTTTAAGCCCGAAACTTTGGGAGAACAGATCCCACTGAAGCTCCGATACAATGCGGCCCTCCCCTTCTCTATCGCCCCCGAAAAAATAATTGGAAAGCGTTACATCCCAAATGAACCCAAGTGATTTTGCCATCGAAGTGCGGGACGTGAAGCGAAGCTTCCGCTCGATCAAAAAAGAAGAAGGCCTGAAGGGCACCCTGAAACTCCTCTACAAGCCAGAGTACTTGACCCATGAGGCCTTGAAGGGGGTGTCCTTTCAGATTCAAAAAGGAGAGTTCACCGGACTCATCGGAGCAAATGGCGCCGGAAAGACCACTCTTCTAAAAATCCTCTCGGGCCTGATCCCGCCCACCTCGGGGGAAGCGAAGGTCCTTGGCTTTACTCCCTTTGACCGCTCGATCGAATTCAGAAAGCAAATCTCGATTGTGATGGGTCAGAAGGCGCAGCTTTGGTGGGATCTCCCCGCTATCGAAGCCTTCGATTTGATCCGGGCTCTTTATCAGATTCCACGGGAGATCTATCGAAAGCGTGTGGATGAGCTGACCTCGCTTCTCGATGTGACGAAGCTCCTGAGCACCCAGATCAGACGCCTGTCCCTTGGGGAGCGGATGAAGATGGAGGTGATCGGTGCAATCCTTCACCTGCCGAAGGTGATTTTTCTTGATGAGCCCACGATCGGACTTGATGTGCTTGCCTCAAAGAAGCTTCGCGAGTTCTTGCGCGCCCACAACCAGCGCGAGGGAGCCACGATCATCCTGACCTCGCACAACATGGATGACATTTCCGAGCTCTGTAAGCGCGTGCTCCTCATCAAGGAAGGCTCGCTCATTTTTGATGGAAATCCAAAGCGCCTGACCGAACAGGATGAGTGCGTGCTGAAAGTGAAGCTGCTGAGTGCCCCGACGCTCACCGAAGTATCATCCGTGCTTTCGATTCCAAACGAACAGGTGTCGATGGACGAAGAGGATCCGACCACTTATGTGATCACGATTACTCGCTCCAAGATCACTGAATATTTTCAAAAGCTCCTCGCAAGCTTTCAGGTGGCGGACATCGGAATCCAGGAAGCATCGCTCGAACGCGTGATCCAGCGGATCTATCAGAGCTAAGGGAACGGTTATCAGGTCATGACAGATCAAGCATTGAAAAGCCCGAGCCCGATTCGATCCTCACCCGGGCTCAACTGGCGGATCGCCACCATCCGAAATGGAATCAAGGAAGCACTCGCCTATCGCGGAGAATTCCTGCTCGACATTTTCGGCTCAGCCATCGTACCGGTCGGCATCCAGCTCATGCTTTGGACCGCGATCCTTCGAGGCGACCCGAACGCATCCTTTGCCGGGATGTCGTATGGCGAACTCATGGCCTACACTTGGACCTCTCTTTTGTTCAGCCAGATCCGGGGCGGAGACCTCGACTTCAGCATCATAGAGATGATCAGGACTGGAACTCTGAATAACTATCTTCTTCGGCCCGTGGGCGTACTTGAGTTTGTGTATTTCAAAGGGCTTGGAGAAAAACTTTTGACCCTCCTCTTTTGCTTTTCGCTTGGCGCGATTGCAACCCTGTTTACCTCTCTTAGTCTTCCAAACCTGCTCATGGCGATGATGCTTGCACTCCTTGGAAACGTGATCGCCTACCTCTTTGGCTGCATTCTTGCGACCGTTGCCTTCTATTGGGAGAACGCCTTTGCAGCCCTCATGGTGAAGAACATGGTGGTGGCGCTCTTCTGCGGAGAGCTGATCCCGCTCACCATTGTTCCCGAAAAATACAGCCTGATCTGGAAGTGCACGCCCTTTTACCTCTATGTGTTTGGACCAACCCAAGTGGCGCTCGGCAAGTGGGACTCCTCGATCTGGCTTCGGGAAATGGGCCTTGGAGTGCTCTGGACGATTGCTTTTTTGATCTTGCTCCATCTTGCGTGGAAGAAATCCATTCATCGCTATCAAGGAATCGGGGGCTAAGATGCGTGCGTATTGGGATGTATTCAAGACCAGCCTGAAGAACAACCTCGTCCGGGAGTTCATCTACCGCACGAATACGATCGCGCTCACCCTTGCAGACCTCGTGTGGGTGTTCATTGAACTTGCCTTCTTCGAGGTGATCTATAGCAACACCCAGATCATCAATGGCTGGAATCGGGAGCAGGTGTTTTTCTTTCTTGGAATCTTCATCGCAAGCGATTCGCTTTTCACCACCTTCTTTCAACGATCGTTTTGGACCTTTCCCTTCATGGTGAATCAGGGGGATCTTGATGTTCTTCTCACCAAGCCCATTAGCCCCCTCTTCCTTGCCACCTTCCGGGACATCAACTTCTCGCAGATCCTAAACCTCATCCTTGGCCTGTTCATTCTTCAGCACTACGGTCCGAGCGCCGGATTCACAGGTGGATGGAATTGGCTCCTTGTGGGTTTTTGGGTGCTCATCGGCCTTCTTACGCAGTATCTGATCCGATTCTTTTTTGTGATTTGGGTGTTCTGGCTTGAGCGGGGAATCACCGTATCGCGTCTCTACTACCAGCTCTATGCGCTTGCAAACAAGCCACAGGGGCTTTATCCAAAGTTCATTCAGTATCTTTTGAAGACCGCTCTCCCCTTTGCCTTCATGGGAAGCGTGCCCGCCGAAGCACTCATGGGCAAATCCACAAGCTGGTCCTACCTACTGGTGTTCCTGATTCTTGGGGTCTACGCGCTCACTCTTCGCAGCCTTTGGCGCGCAGGCTTGCGGCGCTACCAAAGCGCAAGCTCATGAGTTTTGGTCGCCACGGCGACCGATTGAAACTCAATACTGACTCAAAACGAAGCGGTCGCCACGGCGACCGGATTGAATTGATACGCAGAGACCAACTCCAAACCAGCCTCCGCCGGTCGCCGTGGCGATCGAAGAATCCAAAACCAACCCGCTCCAGTACGTGTCGGTCGCCGCGGCGACCGATCAAAATCAACCCTTCGCACGTTTTCGCACCGGTCGCCACGGCGACCGATCAATTATTTTTGTTGAGTTTTTGTTTGTACTTTGACGCATTCCGAATACACTTGTTCAGACAGATCAAGGAGGCATCAATGTTCAAAGATATTGTTTTTACACCAAATGAGTTCGCGCAACTCGCGAAAATCGAGAAGACCTTAATCCCGGCATTTGAAAATAACGGCATCATCAACACCCACAGAAAGCGTATCGGGAATGTGGACCGCAAGGTTCTCTCGCTCGAGGAAGTGCAAAACTTCTTTAAAATGCTTCGTGAATTCGATGAAGCCAAGCACGCAGAAGTGAACGCACAGCTGATGGGCGCTGGGGCGGAAGCAGCGGGAAGCGCGATGATCGTAAATGATGCGATCAGTGCTGCGACCAAGTTTATTGCGGCAAACCCAAAAAACAAAACCCAGATGTTCTACAACGTAAAGGGCGGAACCGGTAAATCCACCCTTACGGCGCAGTGCGTTATGATTGCATCCATTCTGGGCTACCGGGTTCTTGCAATCGACCTTGATGGCCAGGGGCACCTGACCGTGAATCTCGATGTGCTCGATTCTCATGAGCGCCCGACCATCTACGACGTGCTCATCAATGACCTGCCGATTGATCAGGCGATCATGAATGTGTCCCCTGGACTTGATCTGATTCCTGCAAACCTGCAGCTTTGCAACATCGAGATTCCGCTCAACAACAAGACCCGCCGCGAATACCGCCTCGCAGAAGCGATCGCCAAGATCTCGGATCAGTATGACCTGATCATCGCAGACACAAACCCCGCGGCCTCCATCCTGAACGGATCGATGCTGGTGGCATCCGACCGCGTGAATGTGATCTGCGCCACGAACCCGCTCTCCTTCCACGGAATGTCGCTCGTGATGGCGACAATCGATGAGATGCAGCGCGAGTTCAAGCGAGTGCTCGATGTGAAGATCATTCCGAACATGTACGACAACCGTGAAGTGATCAGCCAGGAAGTCTTGGGCGAACTCCGCTCGCAGTTTCCTGAGAACTGCGCAAATACGGTGGTCAATCGAAGCGCGGACCTAAACGAAGCCACCAAGCGCAGAACCGTGGTGCTTGATGTGAATCCAAAAGGAAACGCATCCACAGATCTGACGGACCTTACTCACGAACTTTTAACCTGATTCACGGAGGATCAAATGGAAAACAAAGAAATCAAAGATACCAAAGAGACAAAAGAAACAAAGGATTCAAAAAAAGAGGCAAAAACCCGCCAAGGAAGCGGATATTTGAAGCAACTCTATTCGACTGCACGGGTAAGCGCCGACAACACCCACAGTGGACTGAAGGGCCTCACCACCTTCCTCGTGAACTTCGTTCCCGTTGAAAAGGTGGACGCATCCGAACTTCAGGTTCGTACGCATTTTGATGACGAAGAAATCGCAGCACTTTCCCACTCCATCAAGGAACACGGCGTCCTTCAGCCGATCCTGGTGGTTCAAGATGGAGATCGTTACAAGGTGATCGCAGGGGAGCGCCGTTTACGCGCCTCCAAACTTGCAGGTCTTGAGCGGATTCCGGCACGTGTGATCAATTCGACCGACAAGGCAGTTCATGAGATCGCACTCCGCGAGAACCTCGATCGCGTAGACCTCCACCCAATTGAAGAAGGCGAAGGCTACAACTCTCTTCTTACCGCAGGCGCTTATACCAGCCATGAAGCGATTGCGACTGCATTCGGAAAGAAGAAGTCCCGCATCACCGAGTGCATCGGGTTCACCCGCTTGCCTGCCGAGACCAAAGAGATGCTTCAGAGCAAGAACCTGAAAAACCGCTCGCTCCTTCGCACTCTTTTGAATGCGCCCGTGGAAGAACACATGGCGATCATCGCAAAAGCCTCAAACGAGGACGAAGGCGAATTGGCGCTCATGGCCAAGGGCAAGGTCCTAAAGACCAACAAGACCGAGTCCGCGGGTCCGAAAGCCTTCACCTTTGCAGTCACTCCGAAAAAAGTGAAAATCCCGGGCTTTACCTGGAAGGCCGGCGAAGGAAAGGCACGACTTGAGGCCATGCGCGAAGAGCTCTACAAGCTTACTGAGGCGGTAGAAAAGACGCTTGCGGGCCTGAAGTAAGACTCAAAACACATCAAAAACATGACGAACCCCCGGGGTCTGTGACTTCGGGGGTTTTTGTTTGCAAACTGTCCCTGAAGGATGGGCATGGATCATGCGGCTGACAGGGATGTCCTTGGCTTAATTTGGTTTTGGCCTCCGAGCCGCCTCCTGCGGCCTCGCTTTCGTCAATCCGGCCTCGCGAGAGTCGGCCAAAATCAAATTAAGCCAAGGAACTCCAGACCACTCACCTCTGCCATGCCCATCCTTCAGGGACAGAAAGTAAAAATCAGGCTTGGCGCCCCCCCTCAATCACTGCGCCTTCTCGGCTCTGACCCGGCCCCGCCTGCCGCTAAAGGACACCACATACAGAATCGGATTGCAGCAGACCTCGCAATCGGTGATGCTTTCCTGCTGCTCGCCATCCTCAGGGAAAAACTCCATCCAGATCTCTTCCCAGCAATAAGGGCATTGAACCCTGAAATTCGTTTCCATCTTTAGTCCTTCAATTCTTTCAGGGGTGCATATTTCAATATCTTCGAGTGCGTGGCCTTTAGATCAAGCTTCGGAGCCAATCCGGCCTTCATCGCCTCCCGCCATCGGAGCGCGCACAGGCACCACTTGTCGCCAGGCTTAAGCCCTGGAAAGTTCCACTCAGGCGCCGGTGTGATCAGGTCATTTCCTTTGCTCTTCGTGAACTCGAGAAACTCTTTTGTGACCGTCGCACAGGCCACATGAGTGCCATGATCCTCAGGACCGGTTAGGCAAAACCCATCCCGATAAAATCCCGTTTTCGGCGAGTCACCGCACTTTTCCATCTTGCTTCCGAGAACATTCGAGTCAGCTGCGATGGAGACGAAGGATAATGCGAAATTCAAAGCAAAAAAACCAAGGAACGCCTTCATTGAAGAATATGCTCTCATGTCAATCAGACAAATGAAAGTAGCCCGGAGGCGGACCCATTTTTGCCGATTTGCTCGCAAAAAATCATGAGTTTGTGGTACAAGCGCGATATGTCTGCCCCTTCGCTTACAGATCTTGCCATTAAACACAAAACAGACAAGTGGGGACTCCACTTCTACACCCAACACTATGAGCGGCATTTTCAGCACCTTAGGAATCAGAAGGTTAAGATTCTCGAGATCGGTGTCGGCGGCTATCAAGATCCAAAAGCTGGCGGCGAATCACTTAGAATGTGGAAGGACTTCTTTCAGGAAGGCCTCATTTACGGAATCGACATTCACGATAAAAGCACACACGAAGAAGATCGAATCAAGATTTTCAGAGGAAGTCAGATTGATTCCAACTTCCTTGGAAGTGTCCTGGCCGAAATCGGTGAACCAGACCTCATCATTGACGATGGGAGCCACATCAATGAACACATCATTGAAACCTTTAAAATACTCTTTCCAAAACTTAAACAGGATGGAATTTATGCCGTGGAGGACCTTCAAACCTCGTATTGGAATTCCTACGGAGGCGATAGCTTCAACTTAAAGAATCCAAAAACCGCAATGAACTTTTTTAAGGGGCTAACTGACTCAATGAACTTCGAAGAGTTCGATCGCCCGTCCTACCGACCGAGCTACTTTGATCGCAATGTCATAGGGATGGCCTTCTATCACAACATGGTATTCGTTCAAAAGGGGCACAACAACGAGCCGAGTAACTGGGTTACGAACAATCGCTTGCGCTCCAAAAACGGAAAGTCCTGGCTCAAATACGCCATGCGATCGATTGCATCACGCATTGGGATGTAACACCGGCTCAGTCCTTGTCTTGCCCTTCTTCCGTATCGTCCCCGTCATCCGGAATCTCAGGCTTGATGTAGTCGCGCTTGCAGCGAAGGCTATCGCGCCAACTCTGAGTGCCCTTTTGCACATAGTCTGTATAAAGAATCGTTCCAAGCTCACGCACCACCTGTGCCTCGTTTGAGAAGAGCCCGTATTCGCGATTGAGAGTCAGACTTGTGGTCGAACCATTCACCGACCCCACCCATGCGCGCTCGCTATCCACCAAAATTGCCTTGGAGTGAAGGTAGCCCGGACGACCTCCGATCGGAATGCTCGCATTGAAGGTTTTGGTGTGGATCCCGGCCGCATCAAACTCGCCATAGGTTTGATTCCACTGCTCGACCTGATGGGGTTTTGGACGACCAAACGCGCACGCACTTGCAACCATGATGAATACCTTTACCCCGCGCTTTGCCGCACGAACCAGTGCCGCATTGTATTCCGGATTCTTTAGGTACTGGTTTTGCAGCTGGATGGTTTTCCGGGCCGAATCGATGAAGCCCACAATCGGATCAAGCGACAGCGGACTGATCGTAACGCGTCTTGCTTCCGGAGTGCGCAGAACAGCGGAAACATCAAGCTTACGGCCCGCAACATCTGCATCGAACACCTTTTGAATGGTTTTCACCACATCCCGATCGCGGGACACAATCGAATAATCCCGATTGCATACGGTAGGACTTTCCGCTTCGTCACAGAAACTTGAAGAATTAAAGTTCCCGGTGCTCATCAAAACCAACTGCTTGTCGACGATGATCACTTTTCCATGCTGGAAACAATTGCTATCTGGAATGCCACAAAGCTTCTTGTCAAAAGGAACGTATTTACCCTTATTCTTTCGCACATAAGCGACAAAGGACTTTTGCTCCACGCATTTTGCATCATCGCCCGCAATGATCGGAGTGAATATCAGGCATCGCTCTGAAACCGGTCTTGGTTCCTGCACAATCCGAACCTTCACACCCCTTTTGACCGCGCTTTTCAGTGCATTCAGGATTTTGGTGTTTTTCATCGAATAAATTTCGATGTCGATCGTCGATTTCGCGCTATTGATTAACTCAAGATGAGGAGCCGCTTTTACATTATCGTACAACTGGTCAAGTACTTGCCCGACCGCCGAGGACACTGAACTCGATAAACAACCCGCAACAAAAAGGAGCCGGATCAATCCCATCATTCGCTTACTCATTCCACACCCCGCACCTAGTTCTGCCAGATGCAGCAAGAGGATTCAAGGAATCCTTTTCTTTCGTTGATTTTTCCCAAATAAATGAAATTGTTGTGGAATTTTAACGAAGAAGTACTTACTTGGCCTTCTTTTCCTTGATCTTTGCAGCTCCCAGAATGAGCTGGATCGTCATCTCCTCGCGCACGCGAAACTCGAAGTTCGACTTTTCTCTAGGGTTCGAATCAAAGCGCTCCTGAAGTGTGCTCGTTTCCACTCCGTAGCCCTTGGCCATCTTGGTCAACTCAGCCTCCATATCTGACGGCTTCACTTCGATTTTTTCTTTCTTCGCAATGGCATCAAGAAGAATTCCGGCACGGACCTGAGTCTCCGCGCGCTTTTTGAAATCCTCAAGCTGGCTTACGATCGCAGACTGCACCATCTGATCATTGAAGCCATAGCGCTTGAGCTCATTTGCATAGTCATCTGCCAGAGCACGGATCTGGCTGTACACGAGGGCTTGAGGAACTTCAAAAGAGTTCTTCTCGATGAGCTTTTCTATCATGTGATTGCGGAGTTGATTGTCGACTTCCTCCTTTTTGCCCTTGGACAGACGCTCGCGGGTCTTGGTTTCAAAATCCGCAATCCCCTCATACCCGAACTCTTTCGCGAGTTCCTCGGTCCACTCCGGAAGTTTCTTTTCCTTCACTTCCCTGACATCCACGGTGTACTCGGCTTCTTTGCCGGCAAGATTCTGATCCCGATAGTCAGCCGGATAGGTCATCTTGAAGGTCTTGTTCGCGCCTGGCTTAACACCCACAATGCCGGCCTCGAACTCAGGCATGAGCTGGCCGCTTCCAAGTTCTGCGGCACGGTTTCCGCTCAACTCGGGGTTTGATTCAAAGCCGGAATCGGTTTTGACCTTGCCTTCGTATTTGAAATCCACATGATCGCCCATTTTTGCGGCACGCTCCACCGGCGTAAGCTCTGCTTTGCGGTCGAGCAAACTTTTCTTCACTTGTCCGAGATCTTCCGAAGTTACTTCTTCAGAACTCTTCTCAAGGGAAAGACCTTTGTAATCCTTTGGCTCCACTTCAGGAACGATTTCGACCGTTGCAGTGAACGAAAGAGACTCCCCATCATGAATGTGGATGTGGTGATGCTGATGTCCCGCCTCATCATCATGCCCATGAGGAACGCCTTCAATCTGCGGCTCGCCCACGATTCGAAGAGGATGCTTTTTCAATGCTTCAGAGTAGGATTCGCTGATCAGGGTTTGAAGCGCCCGTTGTTTTACATCGTCGGCATAATACTGCTTCACCATGGTGAGAGGAACTTTTCCCGGACGAAAGCCCTTCAGGCTTGCGACTTTCTGGGTTTCAATGAATTTTTTCTCGACGGTTCTGGTAACTCGATCCGCAGGGATGGTTACGATGAATTTTTTCTGAATGGCCGACACATTTTCTAACTTAATCTGGGTTTCCATAAAGGTCAGGTATATACCAAACCCGCTCCAAAGTCAGCCCCTTTGCAGGTGCAGTCGGTCCCACAAGCTCGCGGCTTTTTGACTCCAAAACCAGCTGCATTTCAGATGCTTTTCGTTGATTTTCACCGATTTGAAGGAGTGTTCCCGCAATCCCGCGCACCATTTGCTTGAGAAACCCGGTCCCCACCAAACGAACTCGAACCAAACTAAAACCTGATTCATTTAAATCCTGGCCCGGATATTCGGGCATCGGGAGTCTGACCACTTCAGCTTCGAGAATATTCCTCACCGTACTTTTCATCGGAGGCGAGCCTGCGGCCTGGAAGCTTTTGAAATCATGCTCGCCCTTCAGCATCAGTACCGCCTCATTCATGGCATCCACATTGAGCGTTTTTTGAATCCACCAGGACGTTTCCATCCACTGAGGGAGTGCTGTCGGACCTTGCTGAAAAAAATAGCTGTATTGTTTTTTCGCGGCCGATCGTTGCGCATGAAAATCATCCGCAACTTTGAAAACTTCTATCACTCGGATGTCGCGAGGCAGAAGAGAATTGAGTCCTTTTCTTAGGATTCCCGTAGTGAACTTCTCTGAGGGAAGAACGAAGTGCGCGATTTGGCCGAGCGCATTCACTCCTGAATCAGTTCGGCCGCTCCCCACGATCGTAATCGGCATGTCCGTCATCCTGGAGAGTGCGACTTCGATTGTTTCCTGAATGCTTTGGATTGGCGGTGAACTCTCTGGATTACGACTCTGCCGCTGCCAACCGCAATAATTTTTTCCAAGATAGGCAAGCTTGAGTGCGAATTTCATTCAGATCTCAAAGAGGAATCCGGAATAGATGCCCGAGCGGCCAATCACCACTCCCGATTGATTGAAGGAACTCTGGTAGAGATACTCTACAAACAGATAACTATGCTGGACGCCAAGCGAGAGATAACTTTCCCGGGCTGTCGACCGATCGAAAAAATCAAGGAGGAGGGATGCTCCGAGGTGGGTGACATACGCAAATGAATATCCGCGTTTGTCAGACACATTGTCTTTTCTGAATTCCGAAAAAAGGATCGGACCAACGCTTCCACCTGCATACGGTCTGAGAACCCGCATGAGATTAAACCGATAGTAAGCGCTTGCCATGAGAGGAATCTGTACGAAAGTGAAACGGGTCTGTGAAACAGTGGTGCCATTGAAGGGGAACCTCAACTGACCAAAGCCTGATGCGATGGAGGCTCCTGAATCTATGCCGAGTCCGAAGCTTCCGAAATTCTCGGAATGGAAAAACTGGCGCTCATAATGCAAGGTGAATTCCGGCACCCAGCCGCCTCCGTAGATCTGTGTGAAGGTCCTGGAGCCTTCCGTATTGACCACCTCAAGTCCCGGACTCACTCCCAGCATGAATCCAAACGCCTCCTTGATCGGAGGCCGCTTGGGATCCCGCATCTTATCAATACCTGCTTGAACACGTTCGATCACACTTTCCTGATCCTCGACCGGAGGAAGATTTGCCCGTTCAAGATTCGTGTATCCTTCACCAGACGGCACCGGCTCAAGACCCGATTTGACTCGATCGATATAAGGAGAAATGCCCTTGGGCTCCGGTTTCTCTCCGAGTTTTTTTTTCATCTGTCCGGTGTAGCTCTCTTGAGGTTCCGATTTTGCAGAACCTTCCTTCTCAAGCCATCCTTTCACCCGGTCAATGTAGGGTTGCACCGGCTTCTTGGTTGTATCTGCGGCCTCCGCACTTGGAACGAGCTGAAGCGCGGTCCATGCAAACAGCTCAAGGGGGGCCAGGGCCCGTAAGGCAAGTGATCTGACCCAATGCTTATCCCACGCCCACTCTGCAAGGGCCGGTGAATATTTATAATATTTTTCAATGAATTTCCTGCCCAGAGCCGTCTTCGACAGAATCTGGTCCCGAAATCGCCTCAGCATCATGACGGGTGCCGAACGTCCATCCTGATAAGCCGCCGTTGCAATAAAACACTTGCTCTCGGTCAGGATCCCCTGAATGGGTTGTGAAGTAATTCCACTCAAGGCACACGAGGCGTCCAACGGAGAAACAATCCCTACCGCATTTTGCGCGTAAATCCGCGCCGTATATGCATTATCCGATCCGTTGGTCGTATTGGTGAATCCGGTGACTGCTTGAGTTCCAAGAGTGGTGTCGACATAAGACACAATTTCGTTGGATGGAACAGCGTTTGTGGTGAAGGGATTGGAATTGCTGATTCCGCCAAGAAACACAAGATACTTCAGGTCCACTCCCGATCCGGAGGAGCCGGAACCAACAGTCGCCGCATAGCTTGAAGGGGTGATGTAAACCTGCTGATCGCCTGGAAAATAGGCGTCTGTCACAGCAGGGCAGGTCACCGTAGGCGGAATATTTGAGATTCCAAGCGTAAAGCCTCCGGTATCCGTGTTTTCCCCGGAGACGGGCCCGCTTACAAACGAATCATTGACCACACCAAAGGTGACATTGATCGGCTGAGTCAGGGTCGACCCTGCCGCACCGAAGTCCTGATAACCGGGAGTGCCCGTTGCGGTATTGCACAAACCTCCCGATGAGCCGGCACAAAGGTCCTGCACTGAGAATGAAATCCTCAAAACAGAACCAGGATTGTAACGGGCGGAAAAGTAACTACCAACCCCCTGACAAGCGGTGCCGTTGCAATCTGGAGGCGCAATATTGTCACTGAGAATCCCCGCTCCCTTCAGCCTTATTCCACTGGCAGAACCCGGTGTTGAAACCGTAACCACGATGTGCTGGCCTTCATTCACGGTCAGCTGTTTATTCGTGCTCACATCAAGCCAGATCAAATTGGCACTGTTCGAGGCTGTGGTGGTGATGAATCGGTAGCCTTGGGTCGAATTGTAAAATCCCGAACTAGCGGGAGTGTCAGGCACATCCCCTCCCGCGAGATAGATCGTATAATTCACTTCTCCCATGTTGAACTGACGCAGGGGGGCGGGGGGATTTATCAAAACGGTGGCAGAAGCAGTTGAGGACACAAACAGAGCAGCTAGAGAAGCTACCGTAAAGCGTCTTCCCCACCCCACTTTACACCGCAATCGATTCCCCTTTTTTTGAATCTTTGAACCAACAAAGATACACAGCCCATCCCATGCTTCCCAACAAATACGAATACCCGGCGATAAAAAGAGTGATCTCGGGGGCTTGGATCACGCTCAAAATGAACACGACCGGAATCAGGAGAATCCACGCCTTTCCCTTTGAGCGCCAATTGACCTCCTTGAAGGAGGGAAAGGGCACATTGCTCACCATGAGCAGCCCCAAAAGCCCCGAAAGAGCGAGGGCAAATCCTTGCATGAGATTTGAATCCAGAAGCTGAAACTCACCTTGCATCAATACCGTGGTGACCATGAGACCTGCGGATGCTGGGGAGGGAAGACCCTGAAAATATCCTTTCCGGATTTTCTGAAGTTTGGTGGGATCCTTTTCCTCGGCACTCACGTTGAAACGCGCTAGCCTGAGTGCCGCACAAACCGCGTAAAGCGCCGTGGCACTTACCCCGATCTGAAAATCCCGAAGATATGCAGAAAAGATCAGCATTGCTGGTGCGATTCCAAATGAGGTCAAATCCGAGAGAGAATCATACTGAACTCCAAAAGCGGACGTGGCGCGGGCGAAGCGGGCGATCCGACCATCGAGAGAATCGCAAATCGCTCCAATGATGATGAACCATGCGGCTTTGGAGAACTCACCCTGAACCGAATGAACCATGGAAAGAAAACCGCAGACAAGATTTGCGGTCGTCACCAGATTCGGGAGGATGTAGATCTTCTTCATACTGGCTTAAACTATATCAGATTAATGCAGAGGAGCAAGGGAATCACCCTGTTCCGGCACGATGAAGAACAGGACTTGGCTTCAAGAGTCCGGACTTTAATTTCACCTCAGCCTCGGAGGCTCGCAAATACCGCGGCCTCACTTGGATCGGATCCCGAAAGAGGCCTTGCTGAATCGCCTCAAAGGCGAGTCCTACAAGCGATTCCCCCCGAATCCGGTGCAAATCCATATGAGAAATCTGAAGTCGGGACTTTTTTGGAAGTTTCGCCCAAAGTTCAGGATATCGCTCTACGGATTGACCGATTGCCAGCCACTTGAGTCCGGAGTCCTTTCTCAGTCGTTCGCCAACCTCACTCATTACCTGATCTGGCGTCTGCACTGATTCAATCACCCCGCGGCCCCAGATTCCAGGAAGATCACCATCCGCCATTGCGACGCAATCCCGCACTTTCCGGTGTTGACCCATCAGCGTGAACCACTCTCCCTTGGTCGCATCGGTGCATGCGATCACCAGTACCTTTTCTGAACGAGGCAGAACCTCAAGTGCACTCGTGGCACCTCTCGCAAGAAGCGCAAGACTGGAGAGCGGAATGAGCCGGATTGAAAGCGAGCGGGCCAACATTCGCGCGGTCGTAAGGCCAATCCGAAGCCCCGTAAAAGAACCGGGCCCCACCCCTACTGCGATTCCCTGCAAATCAGAAAGAATCCACCCTGCGCCTTGCAATACAGAATCAACGCTCCAAAGCAACCTCTCGGAGTGCTTCGAGGTTTCAAGCCCCAGCGACCATGACACCACAGTCCTGCACTCCGCCCCCCGCACTTCGAATGCGGAAATGACTCCCGTGAGAGAGGAGGTATCCCAGGCAAGATATTTTCGAGTCTGCTCGGTCATGATCAGTTGAAGATCGGGAGCCTTGAGATGTCATTTTTCATCACAATGATCATGATGAACAAAATGACCGCCAAGCCGACACTTTGCACGACTTCAATTTGTTTGAGCGACAGCGCCCTGCCGCGGACCGCCTCGATTCCCAGAAGCACAATGTGGCCGCCATCGAGAACGGGAATCGGCAGAATGTTCAGGACCCCGAGACCGATGGACAAAATCGCCATCATCTTGAGGAAATCAAGCAGTCCGCGGGAAATCGAATCACCCGCGAGCTTGCCGATCAGAATCGGGCCACCGAGTGACTTCACAGAAACCTGCCCCATGATCATCTTGTAGATGGAAACGATGTTCTTTTTTGAAAGATCAATCATGCGCTCCGTGCCCTTGAACAAGAGTTTGAACGGATTCAGGGTCCTCTCGATCACCATTACAGGCTCAAGCATCGAGGCCATAGGCATGACCCCGATTGTATATTGTTTGAGCTTTTTCAGCAGCGGGTCGCGCTCTGTGGTTTCCTGAGGAATGATTTCGAAGGTCATGGTCTTGCCGTCGCGAACGACGGTCACAGTGACTTTGCCATGATCCTCACCGGACTTCTGAATCTTTCGCCTCAGCTCGAAGAAGCTCCGGATCGGGGTTCCGTTCACGGCAATCAACTGGTCCATCTTTTTGATTCCAGCCTTGTCAGCGGGAGTTCCTGAAACGGCCTGCTCTATGAAAAGCTCGGTGGAATGGATTCCGAAGTCGACTCCAAGATCCCCGCTCCATTTTCCGGAAAGGCTGACCTCGCGCTCGGCTTCCCCGCTCTTGATTCTGAGCAAAAGAGGAGCGCTTGGAGCAGGCTTAAGCCCTGCATATGCGGTCTCAAGCTCCTCGAACGTTTTAACCGGACCTCCGGCAATCGAAACCACTTCATCGCCGGTTTTGATGCCTGCTTTTGCAGCAATTGAATCGGGGCTTGAGATCCCAATCCGGGTCGATCTCCCGCTCGGAATGATCCCCTCAATGGTACCCACGTTTTTCTTTTCTCCATAAACACTGAAGCCTTCCTCGCTTCCGGTCATAAAGCGTACGGGGACAGACTTACCCTGGCGCTCCAAGGTGAGCTCTACTTCTGTGGATGCCTTGTCCGTCAGAAGCGTGTAGAGGTCCTCAAGCTTGTCAACCGGGGTTCCATCGATCGCACGAATCTTGTCTCCCGCGGTGATTCCGGCTTTGGCAGCCGGTGAATCATGAAGAACCCTTCCCACTACCGTTGAGATTTGTGGCTCACCGATCGCCATCATGGCCATGAAGACCATTGCAGCCCAGATGAAATTGAAAAGTGGACCTCCAAAAAATATGAAAAACCTTTTCCAAGGCTTTTGGGCATGAAGGGAGCGCTTCCGGTCCTCTTCTGGAAGCTCTACACTTGGATCTTCGCCGAGAAGCTTTACGTATCCCCCCAAAGGAATCGCAGAAAGCCGAAATTCGGTTTCTCCCCATTTCCTCTTGAGGAGCACAGGTCCGAAACCAACAGAGAATGCGTCTGCCCTGACCTTGAAAAGCTTTGCAAAAAGAAAATGGCCAAGCTCATGAACGACCACAAGCGGGATCAACACCAAAACGAAACCAAGGATTGAAAGCACGACGCACCTACCTTTTTCTTAAAGCCTGATCATACCGATTTCTCAGGCAAAAAACCGTAAAATTCCGTACATGACCGGGAGCGCAAAAACTACCCCGTCAAAGCGATCCAAAAACCCTCCGTGTCCGGGAAGAATGGAACCCGAATCCTTCATCTGAAAGGCCCTTTTGAGGAGGCTCTCGGCCAAATCCCCAATGATTCCCACTGCACTCAGGATCATGGCCACTGGCACGATGAAGTAGATCGACTCCCGCGGCAGAAAGAAGCGGGAGTAAAGAACCGAGAGCAAAACCGCCCCCAGCGCCCCACCGAAGGCGCCCTCCCAGGATTTTTTTGGACTGATGGTTTCATAAAGACGATGCTTTCCAAATCTGAGGCCCACAAAATAGGCGAAGGAATCACTCGCCCAAATGATGATCAAGGTAAGGATCAACCAATGTTGCCCATCACTGAACTCACGGATTCCCACCATTAAAATCGGAAATATAACGCAGTAAATCATCCCAAAGCAAAGCGCCATCAGCTCCTGAACATGGCTGCGAAGAACCGCAACCCCTTCATTCGTATTGAGAAACTCCTTGCCCTTGTAATGAAACAAGCGCGGCACCATGAAAAGAAAGACGGTGAAGAAAACAAATGACGGCACCACGGTAATGAATGAAAGTCCAAGCCCCGTCGGAATGACATAATTGAACGCATGAATGAAGGTATTGGCCGCGAGTGCAAGGACGGTTTTTTGCCTCGAGTCCTCGAGATTGAAACACATCCGGCAATACTCATAGAGCATTCCCATCGAAACGACCCAGGAGAGGAATGCGACTCCCTCGATTCCCATCATGGTGAGCAGAGCCAGAATCACCGGAACCCCCACCAAGGCTGTCAATACACGGAGCTTCAGATTCTGACTCATACGCCTCCAAAGCGCCGCTTTCGCGACGAAAAAAGCCCTAGCGATTTCCGGAACTCCTCCACCGTGAACTCCGGCCATTGTACTTCTGGAAAATCGAATTCCGCGTAGGAACACTGCCAGAGAAGAAAGTTGCTGACCCGCATCTCCCCGCTCGTTCGAATCAGTAGATCCACATCTCCGTGATCTGGTAGTTCGGCGGTAAAGAGTTTCGCAGCAAAATCCGCCTCGGTGATCCTTGCTGGATCAATCCTTCCTTTGACCGCATCCTTGGCGATCAATCGCGCTGCCTCCACGATCTCAGCCCTACCACCGTAGGAAAGAGCAAAGGTGAGATTCATCTCGCGTCCTGCTGACAAGGTTTCGATGGCTGCCTTAAGTTCCGCTCCCGCATCTTTGGGCAGACGATCAATCTCCCCGATGACGTGCAGACGAATTCCCTGTTTTTTCAGCTCATGCACTTCGCGCTTGAGGTATTTCTTCAGGATCTTCCAAAGTACCGAAAGCTCCTCTTCGGGACGCTTCCAGTTTTCCGTCGAGAATGCATACAGCGTGAGCGCCTTGATTCCGGTCTCGCGCGAAAACCGCACGATCTCTTTCACTCGGGCCGCACCCCGAATATGTCCATAGAAACGAGGATAGCCGCGGGCGGTTGCCCACCGCCCGTTCCCATCCATAATGATTGCTACATGTCGGGGAAGAGACTCGTTCAACACGACTAGAGGGTCATGATCTCTTTTTCTTTGGTAGCGATGATCTTGTCGACTTCAGCGACCTTGTCGTCGGTTTTCTTTTGGATCTGCTCCTGAAACTTCTTGGACTCATCGGCAGAAATCGCCTTGTCCTTTTCCTGCTTCTTCACCGCTTCGTTCGCATCGCGGCGGTGGTTGCGGATTGCGATCTTGGTATCCTCGCCCACCTTCTTGATCATCTTTACCATTTCCTTGCGGCGCTCTTCGGTAAGCGGCGGCATGGTGATGCGGATCACTTTTCCGTCATTCTGCGGAGTGAATCCAACGTTCGCTTCAAAAATCGCCTTTTCAATGGCGCCGAGCATAGAGGGTTCCCATGCCACGATCTGGATGGTGCGCGCATCGGGGGTCGTGAGGTTCGCCACCTGGGTGATCGGGGTTTTGGATCCGTAGTAGTCCACATGCACATGATCGATCAGTGCGGTGGAAGCACGACCGGTGCGGACCTTAAGCAGGTCCTTTTGAAGGGCCTGAATGCTCTTATCCGTGTTTGCTGAAAGTTCGTTCATTACGTTTGACATCGCGATTCTCCTTATTCTTGAATCAAATCAAATGTGGACCAGGGTCCCGATGGTCTGGCCTTGGGTAACTTTTTCCATCGCACCTTTTGCGCGAAGGTTGAAAACAATGATCGGAAGCTTGTTGTCCATGCAAAGTGAGATAGCAGTCGAATCCATCACCTTGAGGCCTTTTTGAAGAACATCCATATAGGTCAGCTGCTCGAACTTGGTTGCTTCCGGGTGAAGCTTAGGGTCGGCAGTGTAAATTCCATCCACACTGGTGGCTTTCAGAAGCACCTGACAATTCATCTCCATCGCTCGAAGTGCGGCGGTGGTATCCGTGGTGAAGTATGGACTTCCCACACCCGCTGCAAAAATCACAACTCGTCCCTTTTCTAGGTGACGAACAGCCTTCCGACGAATGTACGGTTCCGCGAGCGCGCGCATTTCGATTGCGGATTGAACCCGGGTGAAAACCCCTTTGCGCTCCAAAGCATCTTGAAGTGCGAGACAATTGAGAACGGTGGCCAACATACCCATGTAGTCCGCAGTTGCGCGATCCATTCCACGGGTCGCGCCCTTTACCCCGCGGAAGATGTTTCCTCCGCCGACAACGATTGCCACCTCGATCCCGGACTTCTGGATTGCCTGGATCTCATTGGCAATGCCATCCAGAACATCGGTGTCAATTCCAAATCCCTGCTCGCCCGCAAGGGCCTCGCCCGAGACCTTCAGCAAAACTCTTTTGTAATGTTCGCGCTTCATGATGAAAAAAAGGGCCTTGATCCTGCGATCAAGGCCCTGTGCCTTATTAGTGTTGGGTTTCTTCCGAGGTGACTTCCACGCCTTCACCCAGAACATACCGGGTGAACCGGGTGATCGCGAGGCTTTCGCCCATCGCTTTTCCGGTTTCGTTGGTCAGCGCCTCAATCGTTTTCTTGTCGTCTTTCACGAATTTCTGCTTCAGAAGACAAGTTTCCTCGAAGTACTTGTTGATTTTGCCTGAAGCGATTTTTTCAAGAACATCGGCAGGCTTGTTTTGTCCCTGAAGCTGGGCAAGTGCGATTTCCTTTTCTTTGGAAATCACATCCGCCGGAACCTCATCAGACTTCAGATAAAGCGGGCTTGCCGCCGCGATGTGCATGGAAACATCACGAATGAAGGTGGTGAATGGCTCGGCAGTCGCCTTGCCCGCGTTGGCAAGCGCCACTTCGACCAATACGCCCACTTTGCCACCCATGTGAATGTAGCTCTTCACTTCCTTGCCGCCACCCAGTGGGTAGCGAACGAAGCGGCGAACCATCATGTTTTCACCCAAAGACGCGATTCCTTCCTTTACGAAGTCTTCGACGGTCTTTCCTGCATCCATCTTCTGTGCCAGAAGGGCTGCCGGAGTTTCAGGGTTGGCTTTTGCAATGTGCTTTGCGATCTGAGCGACGAACTTCTGGAAGTTCTCGGTCTTTGCCACAAAGTCGGTCTCGCAGTTCACTTCCACGAGAACCGCCGCCTTGTTGTCCGCGTCGATCAGGGAGAACACCGTTCCCTCTTTAGCGGTACGACCGGTTTTCTTGGCAGCGGAAGCGATCCCTTTTTTGCGCAAGTATTCAACCGCTTTGTCGAAGTCACCCGCGTTTTCGGTGAGGGCCTTTTTACAGTCCATCATCCCGGCGCCCGTGCGCTCACGCAATTTTGATACCTGTTCTGCAGTGATTTGCATGATCAATCGTCCTTTCGGGTTATTTGGTTTCAGTGGCGTCAGGAGTCTCGGTCTGATCCATGGCTTCGAGGTCAGCCGCGTCCACACCCTTCAGATCAATGTCCCCTTCGAAACGGGAAACCTTCTTGTCGCTGCCTGCATCATCCTTCTCGGATGCTGCAGCACCTGCGGCACGAAGTTTTTCCTGGTGAATCGCCGCACCTTCAATGCAGGCATCTGCCATCATTTTTGCAAAAAGTGATACGGAACGAAATGCATCGTCATTGCCTGGAATCACGAAATCGATTCCGGAAGGATCACAGTTGGTGTCGACGATCGCAATCGTAGGAATTCCAAGGCGACGGGCTTCCTTGATGGCGTTGGATTCCTTGGTGGTGTCCACGATGAACATCGCGCCAGGAAGTTTTTTCATTTCCTGGATACCGCCCAAGCCCCGCTTCAATTTTACGAGTTCACGATCAAAGCCGGATTGTTCTTTCTTGGTGTAATCGTTCCAGCCTTCGGATGCCTTCAAGGCTTCGATCTTTTTCAGGCGATCGATGGATGCTTTCACGGTTTGGAAGTTGGTGAGCATTCCGCCGAGCCAGCGCTCGGTCACATAGTACATGTTTGCACGCTTTGCTTCGGTCTCGATCACTTCACGAGCCTGCTTCTTCGTTCCAACGAAGATGACTTTTTTACCGTCGCCTGCAACAGACTTCAGAAAATCGCAAGCCTTGCGCGCGCGCTCAACCGTTTGCTGAAGATCCACGATGTAGATCCCGTTGCGGGCACCGTAGACGTAAGGTTTCATTTTTGGGTTCCAGTGATTGGTTTGATGTCCGAAGTGAACTCCTGCTTCGAGCATGTCTTTCATTGAGATGGTTGGCATGGCCTTCCCTTTCTTTTCGTTAAAGCGGGAATGCAAAAATTTCTGTTTGGAAAGATTTGATGAATCCCGCGGTTGTTTCCTCCACTTCCAAAATCAGCGGGCTCGGAACCCAACTGACACCACGTTAATGCGGAAGTGTGTGTTTTAGTTCCTATTCATTTAGCCAATTGCAGCGCTTTTTGCAAATGCATTCCGCTGTATGATGAGGGTTGAATGGCTCGCAATCGTAATCATTGTCCTTCCTGAGTGCCATTCACATCAAATTACTTGACAAAAAAATTTTTTAAATGTACCCACTGCGGCACGACAATCTTTTTGACAATGGGAGTTCACGATGTTTTCGAGTATTTTTGCCCTCAAGATCCTCGGTCTTTTCTTGAGCCCAGTCCATGCACAAACCATCAGCGATCTCAAAACCAGTTACCTGATTTGTCACAACCTGGATCTTCGCAGGGGCCAATTTCCTCCTGTGGCCTCCACTCTCGTGGTCAGTCCCGAAGTTAACGGAACACGGTATTACACCAGTTGGGTCGGTGTCACCCGAAAGGAAGGATCAACCGCATTCACCGGCAGAGGCCCCCAGGAACTGCCGGACGCCAGAGTCACTGAAGACGGAGTCGGAATCGAGTTTCCGGAATCCAAGAATGTTCTGGGAAGACCCGTGGTTCGGGACTTCACGAAGAATGCACAGGTGGAGTGTCACTTCGAAAAGCCTTCAGAGATACTCATTCCGGATACGATTGATGCCGTGACGGTCGGTCCTGATTTTGTTCAAAGTTATCATTTTTCAGATATGACCCAGGTTGAACCATGGTCCAGAAACATTCAAAGCGCTCTTCTGAAGAAGTTCGTGGATGGAATGAAGTCCCGAAACTAGGATCCGGGCCGCCCCATCGCAAGGTCCCTCTTTCCAAATTATGCAACACGATATCCTGATCGCAAACCTAACGAACCCGACTCTCCTTTTTTTTGTTTTGGGAGCCTTCGCATCTCTCGTAAAAAGTGACCTTGAAATTCCGCCACACACCATAAAATTCATTTCACTTTATCTGCTTTTTTCCATCGGCTTCCGGGGTGGGCAGGAACTCGCGCACAGCGGTTTTACGGACGAGGTCAGTCGGGGGCTGCTCTTCGGAATCTTCCTTGCTTCCATCATTCCGACCGCGTTGTTTTTCTCACTAAAAAGGGTTTTCTCGATTTCGGATGCCGGGGCCATCGCATCCACATATGGATCCGTGAGTGCGGTCACTTTTGTTGCTGCAAACAGCTTTCTTGAACTCCAAGGCTTGCATGCCGGTGGGCACATGGTTGCGGTCATGGCCGCCATGGAGGCCCCGGCAATCATCGTGGGTGTTTCCCTGATCAACTGGTACGATCGGGATTCCAAGGTTTCCTTCACCAAAGTTCTTCACCACTCCCTCACCAACGGAAGCATTCTGATGGTTGTTGGGAGTCTTGTGATCGGAATCGTGGCCGACGCCCACCAGGCGGAGGGAATCAAGCCGTTTGCCACTGATATCTTCAAAGGATTTCTTGCCATCTTCCTTCTCGAGATGGGAATGCTGACCGTGAAACGCATCAAGACCTTTTTGGCCTATGGCCCCTGGGCAATCAGCCTGGCCCTGACCCTGCCGATACTGAATGGGTGTTGGACCGCCTATTGCAGCCAGTGGGCCACCTCAGATCCCGCAAACCGTTTTCTGTTCGCAATTCTTGCCGCAAGCGCCTCGTACATTGCGGTTCCGGCTACCCTTCGCCTGGCCGTTCCGAAAGCGGATCCGGGCCTCTACATCCCGATGGCTTTAGGGGTTACGTTTCCGGTAAATATCACAGTGGGAATGCCACTTTTCTACTCCATCGTCACCGCCACTCCGCCGGCCTGAACCTCTTTTCGTTGGTTTGCAAGAAAACTTTTGCCAAAAACGATGAAATTTCGATAGGATGCTGAGCCACAACCTCAAGGAGATTTCATGTTCAAACAAACTCTTTTGTCCCTCGTCCTGATCCTTTCCGTTTGCCAACCCACTTTTGCGGCAACCAAGAAAAAGAAAACCACCGTGAAGACCGAGGCTCCCGCAGCGGTTGCGGCACCTGCCCCTGCAATCGAGCAAACCAGCACCTCATCCTCTTCGAACGGCTGGACTCCGAGCGCAAGCTTCGGACTTGGCAGCATCGAATCCAACTTCAATCTTGGCGTCATGGGCAGCTTCATGACGGATGTGACTCTTCAAGACACGAGCTTTAGAGCCGGTGTAAAGACCGGATTCCTGCTCGGTCTTGGCGATGTCGGAACCTGGGTGATTCCAGTGATGGGTTCCGCAACCTACACGTTTCCGAACGGCGGTTCTCTTAGCCCGTATATCGGAGTCGACCTCGGAATCGGCATTGCGCACGTAAACGACATCACCGTGGGTGGAGTGACTCTGAACACATCTTCCACCAATGTAAAGTTCGCAGCACTCATCTATCCTGGCGCAAAAATCACGGACACCATTTACGCCGAACTTCCCTTCGGCTCGATGTCTGGTGGATTCATCATTTTCCCAAGCGTGGGAATGAGGTTCTAAGACCGACTCTCAATGAGTTTCGTGAAAGCCCGGGCAGGGAAGCTTGCTCGGGCTTTTCTTTTTTTGGGGAAAACTGCTAGGAGTAAGGCATGGGTGCTGATCCGTTTCAGAAATTCCGGGATTTGCTCGAGGCGAACTACCAGTTCCCCTGCACCTACATTCACAAGTTCATCGGCAAAAACTCTCCGATCTTTCGAAACTCGGTCATCGATTTTGAAAAGAAGTTCATTGGTCTTACCAAGACCACCGAACGTATGAGCGCCTCGAATGCGCATGTGGCCCTCACCTATGACTACCTTGCGGGGAGCGCGGATGAGATCATCGAACTCACGAAAGAAACCCAGAAGATCAATGATTTGATCTATATCCTCTAGCTTCCGATCAAGGCATGGGTTCTGCGACCAGAGACTGCGCCTTGACCCGAGCTTCCTCGCCGAGCATCGTCGACAGATAACGCTCCGTCGAACTCGCCAGGATAACAACAATGGTTTTGCCTGCAAACTCCGGACGGGCCCCTACCCGCAAGGCTGCGGCAATGGCCGCACCCGATGAAATTCCAGCCGGCACACCCTCTTCGCGAATCACGCGTTTTGCCATCGAAAGCGCTTCATCGCTTGAAACTTTTTCAACCAGATCAAGAAGAGTGCGATCGAAGTTCGCAGGCACAAACCCGGCGCCGATTCCTTGAATTTTGTGGGGCGCTGGCGCTCCTCCTGAAATCACGGGCGACTCGACAGGCTCGACTGCGATCATCTTGAGAGCAGGCTTCATCTTTTTCAGATAGCGGCCGACTCCCGTAAAGGTTCCGCCCGTTCCGACTCCGGCGATAAGGGCATCCACTGATCCTGCCGTATCTGTCCAGATTTCAGGGCCTGTTGTTTCAAAATGGATTTCAGGATTGTCTCCATTCTCAAATTGGCGAGGCATGTAGGCACCCGGAGTTTTCGAGAGAAGATCCAATGACTTTGCAATCGCACCCTTCATCCCAAGCGCCCCCGGAGTGAGGACCAAATCAGCGCCCAACATCAGCAGGAGCGTTCTTCGCTCCATCGACATGGTTTCCGGCATCACCAGCGTGAGGGGATATCCTTTCGCGGCACAAACAAAAGCAAGACCGATCCCGGTATTGCCGGAGGTCGGCTCGATGATTCGCATACCGGCTTTCAGTTCACCGCGTTTTTCAGCGCCTTCGATCATTGCGTGGGCAATGCGGTCCTTAACGGAACTCAAGGGGTTGAAAAACTCACACTTAAACAGGAGGCTTGCCCTCAAACCATCCGTAAGCTTTGGAAGTCGAATCAACGGGGTATTTCCGATGGTATCGAGAATCGAATCATGAATCTTCATTTTCACTCCTTACCCTGAGGGTGTGCCAAAACTCTTTCAAAAATCAATCTGAAATCCTTTTCAACTCCTCAAGAGTCAAATAATCCAGAAGAGACTCATGAGTTGCCTCCAGCACAAGGGGCGCAATCACACCTGCTCGAGCGGCTTCGATCCAGCGTCCGGCGCACACACACCACTGCTGACCGGGTTTCAGCCCCGGGAAATCATATTCGGGCCTCGGGGTGGAAAGATCGTTCCCGACACGCTTGGAGAATTCGAGAAATTCGGCAGTGAGCTTCACGCAGGCTGTGTGTTCGCCTGCGTCTTCGCCATCCGTCTCACAGCAACCGTTTCGGAAAAATCCGGTCAGGGGATCCCGCGAGCAGGGACGCAAAACGCCACCAAGAACATTTTTTTGAAGCGACATGGGTTCAAGCCTCCGGTGGCCCACTTTCGCGCCATTGCGGCCAATTGGCAAGTGCACACTGGTTTCATTTTTGGGGCAATGCGGGTAAACTCTTTGAAATGAGTTTTGATTTTGGCGGAACGCCTCTCCATGGCGTGATTTGGTTTCACCGGGACCTTAGAACCTCCGATCACGAGGGCCTTGAGCTTGCTGAAAAACTCGGCGGTTCCTGGCTTGCCATCACGCAACTCCCCCGAGCTGCCCACGAGGCGGCCCGGAGATTTGCAACTGAATGTCAGGATGAGTTGGAATCCAGTCTGAAGTCCCGATCCATTCCCTTGCATAGGCTCAACGAAGCCGAAATAGGCGACTTTATCCGGAATGCCCGCACTGCAAATCCGAGGCTCCTGCTCCTCACCTCGAGGCGATACAATTTCCGGGATCAAGCATTTCTTGCTGGCGCGCTCTCGGGATTTCCTGAATCCCAGCTCCGGATTTTTGATCACTCGACCTTGTATGCTGAATCCGATTTGCCCTTTTCGCTCTCAGCGCTTCCGAGAACCTTCACTCCCTTTCAAAAGAAAATCAGAAGTGCGAAGACCGGTGTGCGTGCGGCACGATCGCTCCCTCCTCCAAACCCGCTCGACCCCATCCTGGCCACCAACCGGGGATTTGAGTTCAAAGGAGGTGAGAAGAACGCGCAAGGCCGGGTTCATCAGTATCTGACCGGTACCCGGGCCGCACTCCACTACCATGAAACCCGAAACGGCCTTCTCGCTCGCGACGATTCCTCGAAACTCTCGCCCTATCTTGCCCAAGGCTGCATTTCACCACGCCAGGTGTTTTGGGAGCTTGAAAGAATTGAAGCCGAGCTTGGACCCTCCAAGGGCCTGGATGCCCTGGTCTATGAACTCGAATGGCGGGACTACTTCAAGTTTCTTTCCTTGCAGTCAGGCGGGTTGTTTTTCGAGTCGAAGGGGCTAAAGGACCATGAGCCCGAAGCGAACCGGGATCAGGAAAAATTCACGCGGTGGTGCCGGGGTGAAACCGGCAACGCATTTGTGGATGCGAACCTGCGCGAGCTGTTGACAAGCGGCTGGATGTCCAATCGTGGACGACAAAATGTGGCCAGCTACCTTGCGAAAACCATGAAACTTCCCTGGCTTTGGGGTGCGGAATGGTTCGAAAAAAACCTCATTGATTATGATCCGGAAACCAATCAGGGCAATTGGCTGTACCTTGCCGGTGTCGGCACGGATCCGCGGGACAGGGTATTCAATCCTGATCTTCAAGCGACCATGTATGATCCGGATGGGGCCTACCGGGCCCGCTGGTTGTCCTGAATTTGAAAGGGTGAGAAGCGGACCCTGAGCGGTTCACCCAAGAAACAAGGGGCGAGCTCAGGGAGCGGGGGAAGCGCGGGCAAGATCGAAATTCCACCCTGAAGCTTTCGCACTGAAACCAGACTGGTTTGCCAAGGCTCGTGCTGAACATCCCCCCGGATCGTGAGTCCACCCTTTTTGATGAACAAGTGATAGCGCTCGGTGATCCAGGTCTGAAAAGGATCGGTGCTTATGGCCGACCCTGTTTCAAGCTCCAGCGCAAGATCATAATTTGATTGATCGGCAAGGCGACCAATGGCTTGAAAGCGATAGTCATTCTCCCCCACTTTTGCCGTAATCCTTGCCTTGCGATACGGAAGATCAAAAAAAGTACGGGCAATGAAGTTCCCGAGCCGATGCGGGGTTTCAAGGGTAAAGAAATAAATTCCAGGCACCCCGTTCACCCTCACATAAGTCCTGAGATTCAGCTCCCAAAGACTCGAAAAGAAGGGAACCCTAGGCAAGCCCCGAAACCGGATCTGATCCATGTAAAAGGGAACGAGCGACAGCACCGCCTGCCCCTCATGCAGATCAAGTGGAAAGGGAACTTGAGCCTGAAGGGTCGATTCGGGCACCTTCCAGTTCAAAAAGGCGGCATGGCTCCAGCGCTGTTCGATCGTCCAATTCACAAAAGGCATGCTACCATGGAGGTCATCGCATGCACCTCAATTGGATAAACATTCATGATTTTTGTGTGACCTGGATGGCGGCCCTGATCTGGCTGGTACAGGTCCTGATTTATCCGAACTTCAAATTCATTCCGGAATCGGAATTTGAAGGATTTCACAAGCGCCACTGTGACCGGATTTCTTTTTTGGTCGCGCCCATGTTTGGACAAGCGTTTTTAGCTGGACTCATTCTTTGGCAAGGACCTGGGACCTTGGAGTGGGTTTTTCACTTTGCTGCGATCACTTCAATTTTCGTCATCACCGCAGTCCACTCGGCCCCCGCTCACTCCAGGCTCGCCCAAGGAAAGGACCTCGCTACGATCGAGCATTTGATCCGCTGGAACTGGGCGCGGACCCTGCTTTGGAGTGCGGAGCTGGCACTCATGCTAGGCGGGAGATTCGAGTCGTAGAAGACCGCTCAATCCAGCGGCCTTGCTTGTGCAAGCCAGGTTTCCTGAAGGAACGAGCGGATCAATACCAGTCCGTTTAGGATGAACGTACCAAAAAAGAGGGTCAGGGCGAAAAACCCCTCATCACCCAGATGTTGAAGCAATAGCTCCTCACCTAGAAAAAACGGGGAAATCGGAAAACCTGCGAATACGAGCCAGGCAAGGAACTTCAACTTTTCCTGCCCGGAAAGCCAAAGCAGCGCTCCCGCGATCATCACCCAAAGGAACAGTCGAAAAGTCTCGGGATCCAGGAATCCCCTGGTCCCTGAATAGATGACCAGCATCATGCTCACAAACGAAAAGAGAATCGCCTCTTTCGGACTCTTTCGGGAGATGGCCCGAATCGAAAGCACAAATGCTCCGCTCATGACGAGGTACACCTTGAGTGAGCTTCCAAGACTCCACAGTCCGTAAGATAATCCAAGCAAAAGAAGAGCCAGCAGCGGAATCGAGCTTCCGAGACTCATCACAGGGCGAACCAAAACCCGATTCCAGAACTCCTCAATGAAAAACTCCCCTACCGAAAGGCGCCTCATCCAGGGTCTTCTGAAAAATCCGAATCCGGATTGGTGCTGATCCCGCACCGGATGACGAATGAAATGCGCCACAATCGAAGGCGACGTCAAAAACTGATAGGCGCGCAAAATTGCATGAGTGCAAAGATGCAGGAGCGCAAGATCATTCCACCCGAGCGCTACTTCCATCAGCATGATCCCGACCTGGGCCACACTTGCATATCCGATCTGCCCCTTGATATTAGCCTGAGCCCTACCCGACATCGTCCCTACCAGAACTGACATGCCCCCAAATAGGAACACAAAGAAGGATACGTAAGGAATCGATGACCAAATCGCCTGGGTCCTGAGCAATAGATAGACCCCGGCATGAATCGACAGGGCCCCATAAAAAACTGCGCTGGAAGGGGTTGGGCCCTCAAGGGCTCTGGGGAGCCAGAAACTGAAGGGAAATTGCGCAGACTTGCCGAGGGCCGCAAGGAGAATGGAGGCCCCAAGAATTGCTGCCATCACAGGCTCGGCACTTACCATATGTGAAATTTTGGAGGGACTGAGCTCCGGAAACTGCCCGCCCAAGCCGAATTCGTGATGAATTACAAACCCTGACATCAGGATCCCGATATCGCAGATCCGGTAGACGCAATAAATCTTGAACGCATTCAAAACCGGCGTGGCCCTGTCCCGGTAAAATCCAATCAAGAGGAACGAGGAAAGACCGAGCACCTCCCAACCGATGAAAAACAATTCGAAGTTCCCCGCCGTGGCAATCATATTGAGTCCGAAATGCGACAAAAGCAAGGTACGGAAGAATCGGTGAAATCCGGCTTCGCGATGCATGTAAACCCGCGCAAAACGCAGAATGATCCAGAACAGGAACGAAGAGAGTCCGATCAAACAAAGCGCTTTCAAATCAAAAAGAAAGTCCGTCTCGACCGGCACCCCGAGCTCCTGAAACCAGAGTCCCTCATCCACAAGCTCGGGCAAAACTCCGAACGCCCGCCCCAGCAAGAGCACCAGCGTGAGAGAAATTCCAAGCCAGGAATAAAGATTCAACCAAGATCCGACCCTGTCTTCCGGGGCGCGATAAAAAATCAAAAGGAGCGCTGAAACCACGAGCGGAAGAAAAACCACAAACAAACCAATCATGGGATCACCCTTTTCCATTCCTCGCCTTGCAAACGATAGACCTTGTGATCAGCGGTGTTGTAGCATGCGTAGTGGACCCACTCATTCTGGATCCATTCATACGTCGCGGGATTTCGTTTCACCGCCAAAAGTGCTGTGGACAGCTCCTGCTCCACAATGATGAGCAGCCGCAAAGGATCATGCACTTCGATCATCTGGGAAGGTAGCCCCGTCCTGAGATCCCCGATCACTCCGTTTGAAACCCCGAACAAGCCGACGACATTGTGCGGAAGCTTGGTGCCCGCTCCATAGACCTGGTTGTCCATTCTTGAAAAATAATACTCAAGATTGATCCCGCCACAAACCGGCACCACGGCGTTGAGAATTCCGGTAAGCACCTGCCCATCCGGATCGGTACTCGGATCATAGGAGTGCAAGAAAGACCTGCGATCAAAATTCTGCCCCATGGTCAGCTTGCGACGGCCTACCACACACATTGCGTTCGTGGCATGATTCAATTCAGGCCGTGGCTCAAAGAGTGCTACCGATCGCAGCCTCACATGATCGTGGGCCTGCTCTGGTGTTCCATTTTTGGAAAACAAATCAAACTTGGCGGTTCGCTCTTTGGCATTCAAAGCAAGGGCCTTCTCAAAGGTTCTAAGAAATGGCGCGAACAAAAGCTGGATGTGGTCGGGAATGTCCTGCACATCAAAATACCTCACCTCGTCGCGAGTGGTATTGTGAACCGCGCCGACAAACCAGCAATCCTGAGGAAGGGGAAGCCCCTTCTCAATGAGCATTTTCCTGACTTCGGGATCGTTTGCCATCATTGCAAAAGCTCGCGCGTTCTGCGCACCAGTTCTCCCGGAACAGGCCCCGCAATCATAGGCCGCATAGTGGGGATTGTTGTTGGAACTGGACTCATGCCCCATGATGATCACGAGCTTCGAAAATTCCCGCTTGAACCCCACATTTCGAAGCACCGAGAACACCCGGTCCGCCATTTCCTGCCGGGTGTAGCCCAGGCGCATTCCATCACGCTCGCCACTGTAGTGAATCTTGAGCCGGGTCGGTTTTTCCGCTTCCTGTGCGGTGGGATGAAAGACCTGAGAGACCAGATCCCGTGAGAGCTGAAGGCCCTTCCAAAAGGAATTGACCCATGCCTTGAGCGGATGCGTATAGGTTCTCGAGAGATGGTGGTGGTGGTGTTCGGGCATTTGCCGCGTGAACGACTCTTCCGGAGTCTCGATGAACTCCTCCTCGATCAGAACCTTCGGGGTCAAAACCACAGGACAGGACTGAACCATGTAGGGATATCCGGCCTCAAGGATCTTGCAGTCAAGACCGAAAAAACCTGCGGCTCCATAGGTCGAAACATGTTCATCAAGTCTTTCAAGATGCCGACGGATGGAACATTCGCGGTCGTCGATGCAAAAGAACACCTGCACATGATTGTTTCGTTGCGGAAGCGGATTCGTCGCGTTGGCTTCGATTTTCGTGATCTTCCGAAGATAAAAACTCCACTCAAGCGCCTCTTGTGCGAGTCTCAATGATTTTTCAGTCGCGGTTTCCGTTGAATCAATCTCCCGGGGATCCGTGGGCAGCCCCTTCCCCTGAAAAGCGGTAAATCCTTTGATCTCTCGGGAAACTGCAACATCGAGTGCGATTTCCAGAGCCAGAAACTCGACAATGGTGATGGGCTTGGCATCAAACAAGCCCTCCGGCTTACGCTCCACCTGATGAACCAGCCCGGACCACCCGGGATGCCCTAGAAGGATTTCAAGCAAATACCTTGCACTGTACTCGGGCCTATCCAATAGCAAAGGAAGCGACTCCTCGATCACCGCAAGCGGCTCTTTTTTAAGCGCGGCTTGAAGGTAGGGGTGACCCAGCAATTCGAAGTTAAGGGCTTTGCCCTCAAAGTAGTGCGAGAGCCAGTCCCAGAAACGAGGAAAAGATCTGTGGGAGTGGGCTGCAACCCCCTGATCAAGATAATTCGCGAGAATACGGAAAAGCGGGCCACGGGTTTTTTGAAGAATGTCAACTCCGGAGGATTGGAAGCCCGGCACCCGGATTCCATCCTGAACCCATCCCCCGGGAGCCGGGGTCGGATCTTCGGGAATCCGTTCAAGACCGAAAGCTTTGAGGCACTCGTCCGACAAGCGTCCCGCTTTTTGAAACTCCCGAAATTCACTGGGATGCAGTCTTGGATTTGCACCAAACAACCGGGCGGCCCGGAGCACTCCTGAATCGAATTTTTCCTTTTGAAATGCATGGAGAGTGTTGTGGTGAATGAAGTCCTTGATCGGACCCTGGCTTGGAACGTAATGAAGAAGGTGCTCAAGCAGGTCTTCGCTGATTTTCCAGGGATTTGCTTTCATGTGCATGAGTACGAGCCCTTTCGCATACTAAAAATTGAGCATTACCCCTGAATTCAGAACCCATGCACTTCGCGCAGGATTGGTTCCGTCTTCGGTCGAAGCCAGATGATGCCGGGTATCGAGATACGCAAGTTCGGAGAAAGCCACCAGCCCCTTTGCAAGGTCATGATCGACCCCGATTCTTGCGGTAAGGTTTCGCTCGATCCCGGGCCCCGTGGAACCGAGCACAGGCTTTCCGGTGTCGTATTTGTAAGAGGAGCTCATGTCACTTGGATTCAGCACAAAGGCTCCACCCACACCTCCAAAGATGCGGGTCGACTCATTTACCGGATGCTTTAAGGACAGATAAAATCCGGCCTCCCGGGTGCGGGGATGCTGTCGATCTCCAAAGGCAAGTCCGAGCATTCCAAGATTCGATGTGTTTTGCCCTGCATAGACTTTGCTGATCCATGAAGTTTCCGAAATTTTTCCCTCACCCGTAAGCGCAAAGGCACCCCCGAAAATCCGAAAAGAATCGGTCGCTGACGGGCGAAGAGATGCTACAAGCAAGGAGGTTCCAATCTTGGTTCCCTCGATTCCCAGATACGTCTGACGGAACGCAAGTGTCGGCCACTCCCCGAGTTCCACTCCACTTGGTCCCGATGCTGAATTCTGGGTGATCATCCCGAGGGCAAAGGAAGATTCCCAATCCCCGTGTCTTTTCTGCCCGATGAACTGCATCCGCATGAAGCCGATGTCGCCTGACTCAAAATAATGCCCGACAAAGTTATAGGTAAAAGGAATGGTTGAGGAAACAAGATCCCAATCTTGTCCCAGCTGATAGCTCCACCCTGATTCGGATTGCCATTTTACGAAAGCCCTGCGAACCCTCGGATTTGCCGCAGTGGTGGGCGAGGCTTTGGTAAAGTCGATAAAATCAAACTCAAGAACCCCGTCCACACCGATTCCGGGATCACTCACCTTGAGGCCGACCCTGGATTGGGCCGCCTGCCAGGAGAGCGTGGAATCGCGGCGAGTCTTGCTAAAGACCGGATTCACCGCTGCCGTATAGGCTGAGGAATTGGGCTGGGAAAACGACTCCACGCCGTCCGAAGTGAGCACGACGTTTGGCAGAAGGAATCCGTACCCCTTTAGGAAAAACTCAGCGTAAGCAGGAGTTTCCATTCCAAGCGACGCGGCGAGGAGTGCTGAGAAAAGGAATCTGTCGAACCTCATTTCTTCCCCCTTTTCTTGACCAGCCCGGACATCGGATGATGCGCAATTTTTTCATGGGTCGGATGAAACACCACCTCGAGGTGATCCGCGGTGTATCCCTGACTTCTCAGGCGGTCGAGTTGCTCGATCGTCGAGTGATCGACAAGCAGCGCCTCGGAAAAATCCAGACGGACCTTCTTCTTCTTGTTCACGCGCTCAATCTCATCCGAGATTCCCGTCCAGTTGGTAAATACCACAGGCCCGTTCACCTTCAGTTCAAGATGGGAATCATGATGCTCCTTCTGAAAGCGAATCTTGAAAAGCGCACCGACACTCTTGCCGAAAAAGATCGCGTAGCCAAGCTCCACGAGAAGGCCGCAGAAAACTCCAAGCAAAAGGTCCTCATAAAGAGTCACAGCGAGGGTCGCGACAAACGCCAAGGCATGTCCGTGTCCGATCTCAGCGAGGTGAAAAAGCTGTTTCGGATTTGCAAGCCGAAGTCCCACGAAGATCAGAATGACTGCAAGGGCTGAAAGCGGAATCTTATGCAAAAGGCCCGGAGCTAGCGCCACAAAAACCAGAATCAAGACTCCGTGAATGAAATTGCTCGTCTTTCCGGTTGCTCCATTCTTGATGTTCGCGGTCGAGCGGACAATCTCCGCGATGATGGGAAGCCCTCCGATCATTCCAAGAAGCGAATTGCAGACCCCCTTCGAGACCAATTCCCGATTCAAATCGGAGGTTCGTTTCCAAGGATCCATTCGATCCACCGCCACGGCACTCAGAAGCGATTCAAGGCTTGCGACGAGCGCGATCGTGATTACCCATTTCCAGAACATTCCAGAGGCCCAAACCGAGAAGTCCGGGAGCAGAATGAGCGAAGAAAGATGATCCGGGATGTTCAGCAGGAATTTCGGCCCTGCCACCATGGTTGCCATGTGGGCCGCCACGGTATGCTCATGCTCAAAGTCAAGGAAACCGGCAAGCCCCATCCCCACCATCACCACAACCAGGGGTGCTGGCAGCAATCGCGTGACCTTTTCGGGAAGATTCATCATCGCAAGCAGAATCACCGCCGAAAAAAGGGCCACTACCAGTACCTCGGGATTGAAATTGGCGAAACTATGGGGAATCTCGGAGATGAGCCCGAGAATCGATTTGCTTTCGGGTGCGACCCCGAAGGCCACGTGCGCTTGTTTCGCGACAATGCTGATCCCGATTGCCGACATCATTCCGTGAAGCACAGAAGTCGGAACCGATACCCCGTATTTGCCAAGCTTCAAAACCCCGAAGGCAATTTGAAACAGACCCGCAACCAAGATCGCTGCAGTTGCCCGCTGAAACCCGACGCGTGCATCGCCTTGGCCAAGGTCAAGGATCGCCCCTACCACGATGACAATCAGACCCGCAGCGGGGCCGTTGATCGTCAGGGCAGAGCCTCCGAGCCATGAACCGATCATTCCTCCGACCATGGCTGCAAGCAACCCGGCGGACGGCGGCGCACCTGAAGCCACAGCGATACCCACTGAGAGCGGAAGGGCGATGAGAAAAACTGAAAATCCCGAAAACAGATCAACGTAACTTAACTTCGATTTCATGAAAGAATCTCCGTAGAAATGCTAATTTTTGAAAAAAGATTGTGCGAATGGGTGTTGGGGTAAATCAGATGAACGGCGGAGGAGCACGAGGGGAATTAGCACAAAAAACGAAATTTGGATTTTTTATGAATCCCCGAAAGAAAACCTTCACAAACGAAAGAGGAAAAACCCTCCCGTTTGCACTCGGACTTGGCGCATTGAAGGAATCCGGAGAATCAGGGCTCTGATCGGAAATGGAGACCCGCTCTTCCTGGAGCTCATCTTCAATTTCAACGGCGTTTGATTGTAGATCTACGGAATGATGAAAAACAGCCTTGCTGATGAAAACGGATTCATCCGTTGCCGGGGCACTGGAAAAGAGAAGAAATCCGAGAAATGCAAAGCCAAGAGTCTTGAGTAGCAACCCTAAAACCTTATGCGATCCGGATTCTTCAGTCAATGGACCTTCTTGCCTAGTGCGCATTACTGCATGATCGCATTGACGAACTCTTTGGCTCCTGCCACTCGAGCACGAAGCCCCCTACGGAAAATGCGATGAGGCACCATGGAGCCATCGCAAAGCGCACCGCTTCGATCAGCTTCCAGGAGCTTTGCGACGAACGCTTCTTTTGCCATTGGAACATTCGATGACCTGCCTTGATAGAAATCATAAAGAGCTTCGGTCTTTGAACCTTCTCGCTCAAGCACCTGCTCGCCCAAAGCCTTCAAAATCAAATTCAAGCGATGAAGCCTGACCGCAGTCACGCTCGTATCGACGCCGGTATAGATGATGGCACCCCCGGCGCCCGCAAGACCGCCCAGCACCCCGCCGACCAGGGCATCCCAACCATTGGTACGTCCAGCAATCATCGCACCGGCAAAAAATCCAAGATAGATTCCACCCGCAAATTCAACGACCCCTTCCACAGGCTTCAGCGAAAGTTTCAGAATCATTCTTCCACGAAGCCGGATCATTTCATCCATGCAGGTTTTTGTAACATCTGCGGTTTTCAGGTACTCGCGGATCTCCTTCACACGGATCTGACGGGGATGAGCCAAAGACTCGTCACCAGGAAGGGTTGCAAGCTCTGCCTCTTCCGCAAGGGCAATCCCTTGGTTGGTCATTGCCGAATCCATCGCGGTTGGATCGAGAACTTCCGCGCGAGCAGGAAGGTTTTGGAGAAGGGCGAGGAGCACAACGAATTTCATGAATTTCATCATGGAAAGGGGTTTAGCACCGCGTTAGGGGGATGTCAAAGGTCTTTGGGCTACTGAAATCATTAAGTTAAATCCTCAAAATGCCCAAAGACCGGATTTAACCTGGTTCGCAAAATAGATCTGTAGCCCAAGCTGAGTGAAGCCAAAAAGAACCGGAATCCCGACTCTGTTCAGTCAAGCGGTTCGTGATTTGGCCACAGGATTGCCCCAAACCTTATGAAGGTCGAAAAATGAGTCACGACGGTAATGGGAGACTCGGCCGAATGAGCTAGGGCAGCACAACTGTGAGAGTACAAGAACACGAGTTTTCCTGCCGAACTTTCAATCTAAGCGAAGCATTATTCCTGCGGTCTTATGGCCCCTTGTCTTTAGGCTTAACGTAGCAATTAAGGACCAGCCTCAATTGCTGGAGCAACAGGCGTGGCCTTAACACAAACATCAACTCCATCTTGTGAAATCAAGCTAAATCCAGAAGGACACAAGACAGTAGCATAAGGGCTCGGTGAGTTTGGAGTCATACACTTATCAACATTTGAAGTGCACCCAGTGGTTCCTGGACAACTCACATAAGTTTGACCGGCAAGACAATCAAGCGGGGACCGTGTGGCCAAATTATAACAATAAAACAAAGCAGGGGAAGGTATAAGATTTGTCCAAAGTCCATTGCCAGAACAGGTTACCTTCTGACTTGGCATAACAACGCCACCGTTTGCCGTTAGTGAGGTCAAATCAAAATTTGATTGATCCGGGAGTGTAAAGGTCCCAGCTTGCGCTACATTAATAACCAAAATGAACAATAAAAGTACATTCTTAAACATAAATTCCTCCGTAAAATTTGATTACACTGCTTACTGCAGGCTGATTGATTGTTTTTGGATATTCAAACACTTGTCTAACGCACCACCTGGAGAACTCGGTGCTTTGGCCCAATAAATATATCCGCTACCACTGGTTGTCGAATACCTTGAACCCGAACAAGTAACAGCAGAGGATGTGCCAGTTGAAGTGTTAATGCATCGATCATGGCTGCCTCCACCACAATAGGCCGTATTTTGAGACGGATCAGCAGATGGACACATTAAGTAGATTGTACCAGAGGGGCAAGGCGAGGTATTGTTTACGATTCGATTATGCAACATGAATACCTTCTTATATGGACCCATAAAGAAGTTCGTCGCACAAACACTTCCCGAAACACTATTCATATCATTACCTGGACACACAACCGATTTTCCTGGAACCGCACCCTGAATGTAACTCATAAAGTTGGGATTGGAGAAAGTGGGTGCCGCCGGTAAAGACTTTGGCTGATTCACACTTGCAAAAACTGAGCCCGCTGTTTTCACAAAAATCAAAACAGCAAAAAATAAAACTTTTCCTTTATTCACAAAATAATCCCCCTTAATTTGTATTTCACTCAAACCAATTAACCTACTTTGGATAAATTATCATATTCATTCTTTTTTAAAACTGCTTAATTTGCGTTTCAAAATATCAACAGCGCCAGAATTTCGACGAAAAATTATGTAACCGAGTTATCCCATGGAGTCCGTGAAGATTCACCCGGGAGTCTTTAAAAAGTGGATGGCTCGGCTTGACTGAAGGAGCGTTGCATCACAGGTCGCCCGAGTGCGCATGACAGAATCTTTCGATTGGTCGCCAAACCAAATCAGGAGAAAACCATGAATAGTCAGGACCGTCCGCCTGAGCCTCGCACACTCATTCCTAAAAAAATTGGCTTGGGCCTCTGCCAGTCATTGCAAATGACTGGCTCCGAAAGAGATCAGGGTTCCACCCATCTTTTGGCCACAGGGTAAAATGTCGAACAAGACAGAAGCACCAAAACGGGCTGACACCATGTGTAGTCGTTTCAGCACAAGCCCAGAATCTCAACCACCAAGAAATGTGAGGAAATATGGCTCGGGCTTTTGTAGACGATTGAAGGTACATAGAATTCACTGATCACCGGGAGTATTGTAGGGTGAATATTTTCGTAATGCTGAAAAAATGCCCGGGGTACGAGTGGCAATACCCCCCAGGCAGTTCTGGTATGAGGCCGTAGCATTCCTGCTGGATCAGATTGTAGTGATCAAAAAAGTGACGGCATTAGAACAGCCCTTTTAGGCTCCAGCTATTTTAGGCACAATCATGGGATGACTCGACTGACGATGCTCCTTCTGACCTTAGTATTTAATGGGCTCCCATCAATGGGCTCCGCGCAAGCCCAAGACGGAGGCTCCAGGTCCTCCGCTTTTGGCTGGTCCTCAAAGCGCGCCGAAGTTCGAGCCCAGACTCGCTGGAGTCTTGATGAATGGCTCAAGCAAAGAGAGCGCATGAAATGGTCCGATCTTTGGCTTCAGATGAACTCGCCCTCTCCCTATGAATT
>JAGWXK010000012.1 GCA_018969905.1 Bdellovibrionales bacterium | reverse complement strand
TTATTTAATCCGCATGCTGGAGGATCAGGGAAGAATTCCGCAAATCCCGGTGATTCTAGATTCTCCCATGGCCGAGGATGCCACGGCGATCTATCTTGGGCATCCCGAGGATCACCCTCCGAACATCAGCTTTGAGCGAAAGCAACGGAATTTCTTCCCGCATCGGTTCGAGTGGACCCGAAGCTCCCAAGAATCCATCGAGCTTACCAAGAGAAAAGGGCCACTCATCATTCTCTCGGCTTCGGGGATGCTTCAGGGGGGCCGGATTTTGCACCATCTGAAGACCCGCCTGCCTGATCCGAAAAATGTGATTTTGTTTGTCGGATACCAGGCGGAAGGCACCAAGGGATGGTTTTTGAAGAATCAGGGAAAGAAGGAGGGGGCCCTGCGGATTCACCACGAACCCTATCCGGTGAATGCACAAATTGAATCCATTGATTCTCTCTCTGCCCATGCCGACTCGAATGATCTGGTAGCCTGGGTGCGGAGTTCCACAAAAAAGCCCGATCAAATCATTCTCAACCACGGACAACCTCTTGCATCCACCGCTCTTGCAAAAAAAATCAAGGAGGAACTCGGGATGAATGCCGTTCCACTGATCTGAGTTTTGGGGTAGGTTCGACCCATGAAACACAAATCAATTTCCCGTAGACTTTTGGTTCTTTTCCTCTCTGTTTTTTCCGGCATTCCGTTCGCCGGTTCCTTCGCTGCAACCGGTCCAACCTCATTTCATGATTTCAAGGCGAATACGCTTGCAGGAGTCCCGGTTAATTTCTCGGCCTACAAGGGGAAGGTGTTGCTTGTAGTGAACACCGCTTCGAAATGTGGCTACACCCCGCAGTATCAGGGACTGCAAACCATCTATCAACGATATCAACCAAAAGGTTTTGAGGTGCTCGCGTTCCCAAGCAATGACTTTGGTGCTCAGGAGCCGGGCAGCGCCAAGGACATCAAGAGCTTCTGCGAAACAAAGTACAAGGTGAGTTTTCCGCTTTTTGAGAAGAATCCCGTTTCAGGTTCCATGAAGCAGCCGCTCTATGACTGGCTCATCAAGAATGAGCCCGGGAACGTTCGTGGCCCGAGCGAAGTGGGTTGGAACTTCGAGAAGTTTTTGATTTCAAAAGAAGGCAAGGTGATTGCCCGTTTCCGCTCCAGTGTGACTCCAGAGAGTCCCGAGGTTGTGAAGGCAATCGAGGGAGCCCTCAAGTAATGATCGGCCTTGCTTCCCGGGTTTTGGCGCTTTTTCTTTTGCTGCCCGGGTGCACGCTCACTGCGCTGGACGCGAGCATCAAAGAGAGTAGGGAGGGAAAAAAGATGAGTGAGAAAAAAATCCTGAAGCACCTGAGTTCCGAGCAGATTGCGGTCACCCAGCAATGTGCCACGGAGAATCCTTTCCGCAATGCGTACTGGGATAACCACGATGCCGGAATTTATGTCGACATTGTTGACGGCACGCCGCTCTTCAGCTCCAAAGACAAATTTGATTCCGGCACCGGCTGGCCGAGTTTCACGAGACCGATCGAAGACAAGTATCTCTCCCTCTCCGAGGACAAGTCCCATGGGCTCTCCCGGACGGAGGTAAAGTCAAAAAAGGCGAATTCCCACCTTGGGCATGTTTTCGATGATGGACCGGCTCCGACGAAAAAGCGGTTTTGCATCAACTCCGCTTCTCTTCGATTCGTGAGTGCACTCAATCTTGAAAAAGAGGGTTATGGCAAATACAAGGACCTCTTTTCTAGCGAGACCCTTGAGTCGGAGAGGAAGAAGCGGATGGAGCGAATGAAAAAGGGGGAGCTTCAGGAGATCCTTCTTGCGGGGGGATGTTTTTGGGGTGTTCAGGACCTGATCCGTAAGCTTCCGGGGGTGATCGATACCGAAGTGGGGTATGCCGGCGGAGTCACGGAAAATCCGGTGTACGAGAATGTAAAGAAGGGCGCTACTGGACATGCGGAATCGGTTCGCGTGGTTTTTGATCCGAGAATCCTCGGTGTCGAGAAACTACTCGACCTTTTCTTCACGCTTCACGACCCCACTACCAAAAATCAGCAGGGAAACGACATTGGGAGCCAATACAGATCTGCGATCCTCTACAAGACAGCTGCCCAAAAAGAAGTTGCCATGAAAAAGATCAAGGAGTGGAACGATTCAGGCAAATGGAAAAGGCCCATTGTGACCGAAGTGGTGGAGGCTCAAAAATTTTATCCGGCCGAAGAGTATCACCAGGATTATCTTGTCAAGAATCCGGACGGCTACACCTGCCACTACTACCGGGAGTTTTGAGATGGAAAATCTCCGTCCTTCTCCCGCGATCAGCGTGAACTCCGACACTACGATCCGGGAAGCCCTTCGAATCATGAAGGAGCACAATGTGGGATCGGTGCTGATCAACTCCTACTCTCCCCCGCATCAACTTGAAGGGATTTTCACTGAGCGCGATTTGTTGAAATGGGTGGCCGACATTGAGAAAAATTCGGCTTGGGACAAGTCCATTGCCACAATCATGACCAAAAAGATGGTCACCCTGAATGTTCTTGAGATCGATCGTGCATCAGAGGTCATGATCAAGCATAACTTTCGTCATGTGCCGATCGTTTATGATTCCGAGGATGGGCGCCAACACGTGGCGGGAGTGATTTCCATGCGCGATCTCTTCAAGGGATTCGTCGCGGAGCGGAAGCAAAAAGCCATTCTCGATCAGTTTTCTTCAAGACGGGTTCTGGTTCTTGCGCGTGAGCGTTCCGAAAAGGAACTTCAAAGAAAACTTCTGGAGAGTCATGTGAATCTTGTGTTTCATGAACAGGACTTCGAGGTTTCCGGTCTTGATCCATCACTTGTTGTTCCTGATGTGCTTTCCTCCGATCTGTTTGTGATTGATCTTGATCATTTCCCGGCGGACGGGTGGGTGAAGGTTCTCAAAATGGTTCTAGGTGAGAAAAAACGACCCCCTGTTTTTGTTGTCTATGATCCTCTGATGCAGGACTCGAGGAACGTTCTTGCTTTGAAACAGCTCTCCCAGGGTTCTGTAATCCATGTTTTTCCGAAACCGATAAATCTGCTTGAGTATTTGAGACAAATGGAAAAAAGCCTTTAGTGCGGATTGTTTTCGCTGCAACGCAAAACAATCAGTCCAAAAACTTTATCTGCTTTCCGTGCCCTCATTTCTTGGTACACTACCCAAGGTTAAATCCACGAAAGGACCGGAATCCCATGATCAGTTTTGAACTTTCAGATGAGCAAAAGCAACTTCAGGAACTTGCGCGTAAATTCGCAAAAGACGAGATGATCCCCAAGGCCGAGCACCATGATCATACGGGTGAATTCCCCTATGAGGTGACAAAAAAGGCTTGGGAGCTTGGACTCATGAATACACACATCAGCCAGGAGTACGGCGGCCTTGGGCTCGGAGTCCTTGATGGGATCATCATCACCGAGGAACTCGCGTACGGATGTACCGGGATCGCAACCGCAATGGAGGCAAACGCCCTTGCGTCAGCACCCGTGATGGTTGCCGGAAATGATGCCCAAAAGAAGCAATTCCTTGGGATGCTGACTTCCGAGCCAAAATACGCAGCCTATTGCGTGACCGAGCCTGGGGCGGGGTCCGATGTAGCCGGGATCACCACGACGGCAAAAAAAGTGGGCGATGACTACGTGATCAATGGTGCAAAAATGTGGATTACGAATGCGAGTGTGGCCAGTTGGTATTTTGTGCTCGCATACACCGATCCATCCTTGAAACACAAAGGAATGACGGGCTTTCTTGTACCTCGTGAGACTCCGGGCATCACTGTCGGCCGTAAGGAAGACAATCTTGGGCAGCGCGCGTCCGACACTCGTGGGCTCACGTTTGAAGACGTGAAGATTCCTTCGAAATACCGCCTTGGAAACGAAGGGGATGGATTTAAAATCGCCATGAGTGCGTTTGACCACACCCGCCCCGTGGTTGCAGCCGGGGCAGTCGGCCTTGCCCGGCGTGCGATGGACGAATCAATCAATTATGCAACGACAAGGAAGACTTTTGGAACCCCGATCGCAGGTTATCAGGCTGTAAGCTTCATGATCGCGGACATGGCAAAAGACATTGAAGCTGCCCGCTATCTCGTCTGGCGAGCAGGTTGGGAAATCGATCAGGGCCGCAGGAACACCAAGTTTGCAGCTTTCGCAAAAGCCTTTGCCGCCGACATGGCGATGAAGGTTGCGACCGATGCAGTGCAAGTGTTCGGGGGCTATGGATACTCCAAGGAATATCCTGTGGAAAAACTGATGCGTGATGCAAAAATCTATCAGATCTACGAAGGCACCTCTCAGATCCAGCGCCTCATCATCGCAAAAGAGATCTTTGAGCGCCGCTAATCCGGTTGAGAGTTGTGAGAAGGTTATCTTCCTTCTGATTCGAGAGCAGCCTTGATCCTCAGGTAGCTCTCGAATCTCGGAAGATGCTCATATGGCTCATGCCTCAGTTGAAGTTCGTAGAGCTCGGGAAAGTACTGAATGAGCTCTTTCGGGCTTACATGTAGAAGTCCGAACTCCTTGATCCCCGGAGTATCGATAAAGCGAGTGTTCTCTCCGGCAGTGATCAATTTTGACACGGTTGTAGTATGCTTCCCCTTGCCTGTGGCTCCGCTCACAGCACCGGTTTTTCCGACCGAATCCCCGAAAAGCTCCGATAGCATGGAGGTCTTTCCGACACCGGAATGACCACAGAAGACCGAGGTCTTTCCGCGAAGGGTTTCTTTCAAGGCATTCAGGCCCTCCCCGGTGGATGAAGAGACCGGGAAGCAGCGATAGCCGAGGTCCTCGTAAAGCTTCCAGGGGTATTCACCCGGACTCGCGAGGTCCATCTTGTTGATCACAATGAGTGGGGTAATTTGCGAGGCTGTGGTTGCAATCAGGAATCGATCCACCAGGCCCGGAGAAAAATCCGGCTGATGCAGGCTTGAGGTGATCACCACAAAATCGAGATTTGCAGCAATGGTGTGCATGATTTTGCCCTCCCGTCCCGGTGCCCTTCTGGAGATGAAATTCCTTCTCGGGGCTACCTCTTCAATGACACCGTCTTTGGATCCGTACAGGTGAACGGTGACACGATCTCCAGGCGCAACCGGTGAGCGCTCCCTCCACTCGGAATCCCGATCTACAATCTGACCTCTTCGATAACTGCACAGTACTTTTCGGGTTTCATCCTCATCCAGAATGACGTTGGCCATTTTCGGGAAGACTTCACTGATGACTCCCGTGCTGCTCATTTTTTCCTCGCGAGGATTGCAATCATATCCATGTTTTGTTCAATAAATTCACGATAGATCAGGGTTTCAAAATCAACCAGAGCGGCCTTAAGAGCGCCAGCTTTCACTGCAAAGTCATCAGGCACAAGGCTCGTGGACTGTCTGCCTGTATCCCTCTTGAGATAAATCATGATGTAACCGCCTTTTTTCAATGCATTCTTCAATTTTGGGAGCAGGCGCTCGGAATAAAAAAGCGAGACGAGGATGAAATCATAGGCTTCTTTTGGATAAGGAAATTCGAATAGATCTCCGACGATGCCCTTGATAAACGTTTTCTTTGCTTTCGCCTCCTGAAGGGCACGGTCAACGGCAACTTGTGAGAGATCAACCCCCTCGACCCGGAAGCCGTGTCGGGCCAGAAAGATCGCGTTCCTTCCTTCTCCCATGGCAGGAACGAACGCACGACCCTTCGGAAGAATCTTTATGTTTTCCTTGAGAAACCCGATTGCCTCTTTGCCAAAGGCGTGGTTCTTTTTTTTATAAAAACGGTCCCAGGCGGAGTGGTCTTCCTCCGGGCTTTCTCCTGTAATCGCCTCAAACGTTGCTAAATCAGGTGACGGGACTCCGGTGGTTGATTCCGCCATTCCTGAGCCGGGGAGTGCGGCCAGCAGGAGCACGACCATGGGGTAAAAGCGAAACAAGAACCGGAAAATGCTGTGGGTCCCAGCCGTGTACACCCCGTGAGCCTACGAAATTCCCGTGACTCCGTCAAAGAGATGCTCCAAAATGCGACAGGAATGGTGATGTCACGCACTCTTCGCATCTTAACGATTTTCATGGTGGGGTTTCCGATCCTTCATCCACTTCTTTCCGCGTTGGTGTTTCAGCTACCGATTCGGGGAGTGGTGTCAATCGCTCTTTCACCCCTCTTTTACCTCGCCTCGCTGTTCTGGGTGATGAGTGGAATCGGTCTACGCTCGTTTCATCATTGGGCTTGGTACACTTTCGGCATTGCTCAAGTGCTTGCTGCCTATTTCAATGCGCTCATTTTGGTCAATCACAGCAATTCGGATTTCAAAGGATTTGCCTTTGTTTTGGTAATGACCCTCCAGTACTTGCTTTTGCGGATCGTCTCACGGGAGATCAGGGTTCCTTATCTCTTTCCAAAGATCAATTGGTGGGAGAGTGGAATCGCCGGGATCCACCACCTTGCCGTGGATCTGACTCCGACCCAGAGCGGTGTTCCCGCCTCCAAAGGGCAGCTTCTGGATTTGAATCCACGCGGATGCTTCATCAAAACGCCATTGGATTTCCGTCTTCATGATCCGATCCAGGTCCGAATCAATGCGTATGGACAGGAACTGGTGCTTTCCGGAAAGGTGGTTTGGAATGCAAAGAGCACCGTCACCCATCCAAAAGGAATTGGGATCCAGTTCGGGGAGTTCGACAGGGCCCTGAGAAGAAAAGTCAGGGTTCTCATCAAGTATTTCAATCAGCAAAAGGAGTCTTCGGGTGGAAACACAGCCTTACCTTCTTGAAGCGCTGAGGCTTGCCATTGAGGCCGGATCCCGAGGGGAAGTTCCCGTGGGTGCCGTGTTGGTTCACGAGGGAAAAATCGTGGGACGGGGATCCAACTCAAGGGAGGCCATGCAGGATCCTCTGGGACATGCTGAAATGGAGGCCATTCGGGGTGCATCGCAGGCTTTGGGGTCATGGAGGCTTGTGGATTGTGATCTTTATGTGACCTTGGAGCCATGTCCCATGTGCCTGGCGGCCTGTCAGCAGGCCCGGGTTCGAAAAGTGGTTTATGGAGCAAAAGATGAAAAAGGCGGAGCCATTTGCCTTGGTTTCGGGGTTCACGATCACCCGAAATTGAATCATCGTTTTGAAGTGATTTATTCTCCCATGGCTGAATGCTCGAAAGTCCTGAAGGACTTTTTCAGCACCCTTCGAAACCGATCCTCATGAGTGAGTGGCGGTCCAGGTTGTGATACGGTTCTTCCATGCAGGACTCATTTTTCAGGAATCTTCTTCATGTACTTGGAAATCGACGGATGGGTGTGACCCTGATCCTTGGATTTTCTTCGGGAATTCCACTTGCTTTGACTGGAAGCACTCTTCAGGCCTGGCTTACACAGGAAAAAGTTGACCTGACCACGATCGGAATTTTTTCGCTGGTTGGAACACCATACACCCTCAAGTTTCTTTGGTCCGCGGTGATGGACCGATATGTTCCGCCTTTCTTTGGGCGTCGAAGAGGGTGGATTTTGATCACGCAAATCCTGTTGATCCTCGGAATTGTTGGAATGGCGGTCACCCATCCTGCCATCTCCCCGGTACAAATGGCGGTGATTGCATTCTTGGTGGCATTTTTCAGTGCAAGTCAGGACATCGTGGTGGATGCATGGCGCACCGAGGTCCTGAAACCGGAGGAGTACGGACTTGGAGCTGGGACATATACCATGGGCTATCGGATTGCGATGATCTTGAGTGGTGCGTTCGCCTTGATTCTTGCGGATCGAATGCCGTGGAGCAGGGTATATTTCTGGATGGCGCTTTCGATGGGAATTGGCGCACTTACCACAGTGTTTCTTGCGCCCGAGCCGGAAATTCGCGAGACACCTCCCCGGTCCCTGGCGGAGGCAGTGGTGCTGCCCTTGGTGGATTTTTTCAAACGAAAGGGATCGTACGAGGTTCTTGCTTTCATCATCCTTTACAAGATGGATGTTGTGGTTGCTCTTGCATTTACAACAACGTTCATGCTTCAGCTCGGATTTTCCAAAACCGATATCGGGGTTGTGAACAAAGGGGTCGGAATGATTGCGACCCTGGTTGGGACTTTTGCCGGAGGAATTGTGATGACCCGTCTTGGGGTCAAGAAATCACTCTGGACCTTCGGGATTCTGCAGGGCCTTGGAAATCTGACCTTTGTAGCCTTGGCACACTTTGGAAAGAATTATCCCTTGATGGTTGCCGCAATCACTACCGAAAACTTATTGAGTGGCATGGGGACTGCCGCATATTCTGCATTTCTCATGATGCTCTGCAATCCCAAGTTCACGGCAACGCAATACGCTCTTCTCACGAGTCTGATGGCTTTGACCCGGGTGTTAGCGGGTCCTCCGAGCGGCTACCTTGCGGAGCACGTGGGATGGGAGATGTATTTTTTGATTGCGATTTCCCTGATGGCACCAGGCCTTCTGCTTTTGACTCGGTTTGACCGCTGGAAGCTCCGATAGGGAGTCCTCTTTTCAGCGGAACGAGGAAAAAATTAAAAACCGCTCAATTTAATCAACTAATGTTCCGATAGTGTTTTATGAGCACCCGCCGAACCGAGATGTTGAGAAAACTTGGGGCCTCACTGGTTGATTTTGTTATGGAATTCACCGGAGGCCTGCTCGGATCCTATTTTGGTGCCATGGTTGCTGCTTTGGTTACCGTGATGAACCAAAACGTGAATCCGCAGATGATGCAAAGCTCGATCAAGAGCGGATTCGGAATTGGATTCGTGTTTTGGGCTCTTGGGGTTTCGTTTTTGAATCGGGTGCCGATTCAGGGCATTTCGCGCGCATCTGTTGGGAAAAAACTGTTCAAACTTGAGCTCATTTCTTCCGGAACCGCCCTCACCTGGTCAAAGGTGACCGGGAGGTGGCTTCTTTCCATGGGATCATTCTCAATTTTTGGAGGGGGCTATCTTTATGCATTTTTCCATCCTGAACAACGAACCCTGCATGATGTCCTTGCGGACACGGATGTGGTTCCTTCCTTTGAGTCCGCTTCTCTTGAAATCGAACCCATGGAAGAGGCTCTCGATCCGGAGACCGCTCTGCAGATGATGATCATTTCCAATGCCCAAGCGGAACGTCCTTCTGCAACGGTGATTCAGCTTCCTCTGAAAGGGAAAAACGAGCGGAAGAAGGCTGCGTGAGCCGGCCTTCATTCATGGTTTCAAAATCTAATTTCCCGTGACGATCGTACAAACTTTTCCAAAAACACCGAGCGTGCTCTCATAATGGTGATCTACAGAGCTGACGGTTGTGATTGCACCGTCTTTCATTGCCGCGGAAAGTGTGGCATCCCCCGTTGTGACGAGACCGAAATAGTTTTCCGTGCAGGCCATTCCTCGTTTTTTTCCTGCGGGATTGGCGGTCACCAGAACGCCCTCGTAATGATTGGTTCGAATCAATCCCATTCCCGTGTGGGAAGCGGGAGTGGCGCAGGAGGAAAGCAAGGAAAACGTCATCGGCAGGAGCGCAGCTCTAAATGGAGCAGTAAGGTGAGTCATGCACCCCATTTGAGCAAAACTTTCGGTTGTGGGCCACAGGTTTGTCAGGAACAGGACCCGTCTGTGACCAGGCGATCCCGATCCTGCACGCGAAGCTCATCCAGGTTCCAGTCAGGATAATCCGACAGTGAGGCAGTGGTGGTCCGAACCCTGATTCTCAATCCAAAAGACTCAAAAGCATCCCGTTTTTCGCGGGAAGCATCTGGTTTTGGTCTAAGGATCAGAACTCGTTCGGTTGCTGCCATGGCGGGCGGATCTTACAGCTCATTTCCGACTGAGTCAATCCAATATTGAATGACTCTCATTTTGCCACTCGACAGCCAAGGAGTTTGGGTCGGAGAGATGGAGTTTTTGCCCATAATTTCATTGCATTGCAGTGATAAAAAAAAACACTCAAGTTCCACTTGGTGTAGCCGATAGGGATATCGTCTAGGCTGGAGGTGCTTTGGTGGGTACCAAAGGCATAGGCACTTGACTGGGGGCCGTTTCATCTAATTCGGAGAGACCACAGACTGAGGAGGTCAATCCGGGTACAGCGAGGTGATGACGGCTCCTTTTTTTTTCGCTAGGCTCTCTGGCATGTCTATTCAAATCACTCTCAATCACATCGGCATAGCCACCGAAGCAGGAAGCTCTCCCTTGGAAAAGCTCTTTCGGATTTTGGGCATCGGTCGGGGAATCAGCGAAATGGTTCCGGATCAAGGTGTGAATGTACATTTTTTCAACCTCCAGGGCGAGCCTCCGCACTTGGAGTTGCTCGAGGTCGTGGATCCGGCTGGATCTGTTGCACGCTTTATCGGAAAAAGAGGCCCTGGCATTCATCACCTGTCGTTTCAGGTCGAATCCGGAAAGCTCGATTCACTTTGCGAGACCCTGAAGCAAGAGGGCTTTCGATTCACCTTTGAGGTTCCCAAAAAAGGTGCGCAGAACATGCGGATCAATTTCATTCATCCGGCCACTGCGGGTGGGGTTTTGATTGAGCTTATGGAGTCGACCCATGCCCATTAGAATCAGCGAAACCCTGAAACGTTTGTTGATCGTTTATGTTGTGATCTTCGTCTTTCAACAGTCTTTGACCCAGTTTCTTGGGTTTCCGTTCAATGCCTGGTTTGGCTTGATTCCGAATGCGATTCTCGGAGGGAAGATCTGGCAGCTTTTCACCTATAGTTTTCTTCATGCGGATGTCATGCACCTCATTTTGAATCTTTTGGTACTGGCCTTTGTTGGCTCGGATATTGAAGCGGTGTGGGGGCGTCGCAAGATGCTTCTTTATTATTTTTACTGCGCCACCATGGCAGGGCTTTTTTACCTGTTCGTGCAGTTCTTGATTTCAAATCCCCTTTATCTTTCCATTCCCATGGTTGGAGCCTCAGGCGGGATTTATGGGTTACTGCTTGCGTACGGAATCCTGTTTCCGGATCGGCAGATGTTTTTCATGATGCTGTTTCCGATGAGGGCAAGTCAGTTCATCTGGATTCTTGCGGGCATCGAGTTTCTGCAGGCGGCATTCTCTTCGAATCAAGGGGGCCTGGGTGCGATCGCCCATCTTTCCGGAATGGGGGCGGGATTCTTGTTTTTGTGGCTTCAGGCCAAGGGGTTTCAGTTAACCCGGGGGGCATCGCCAAAAAAGAAGAAATCTGCATCCCACCTGCGCCTGGTGAAAGACAATCCTCCGGAGGATGACGATCGGAATGGGCCCAAGACCTGGCATTGAGCCAGGGAAGGTGAAATACAATGGATCCAACCGAGTACAATCGCAAAGCGTGGAACCATCAGGTTGCGATCAGGAACCGCTGGACCGTCCCCGTAAGCTCGCAGCAAATGGAGGATGCCAGAAAGGGGATGTGGAGTGTTCTCCTTACCCCTGCAAAGCATGTTCCCATGAACTGGTTTCCGGCGCGTGAAGGTCGAATGGATGGCGTGAAAATCCTGAACTTGGCATCCGGGGGCGGCCAACAAACTCCGATTTTTGCAGCAGCGGGGGCCGATGTAACGGTTTTCGATTTATCCGAGCGTCAGCTCGAGCAGGATCGGGTCACCGCTTCGAGCGCAGGACTCACGATCCAAGCAGAACGTGGCGACATGAGGGATCTCTCCCGTTTTCCGGATGCAAGCTTCGACTTCATCTTTCATCCCTGCTCCAACACTTTTGTTGAAAACATCCAACCGGTTTGGGATGAGGCATTTCGAGTGCTTAAGCCCGGAGGCGAAATGATTGCGGGCTTTGTGAATCCGATTCTTTATTCGGTCGATCCTGATCTGGATGCCAAGGGGGTGGCTCAGCTTAAGTATGCCATTCCGTACTCTGATCTGACCTCACTGACCGAGGAAGAGCGGCGGAGATACACCGACAAAAATGAGCCCCTCTGTTTCGGTCATACCCTGGAGCAGCAAATCGGCGGGCAGCTGCGGGCGGGATTTCATTTGGTCGACATGTATGAGGATTTTTGGGGAGAAGATGCCGAGGCCACGGGGGCCTTGAATCGACTGATTCCCTGCTTTTTGGCCACTCGCGCGGTTAAACCGAAATCCTTCAGCTCCCCATGAAAAGCCCGGATCGGGTTCGCTCGGCAGGAACGGGGCGAGCTTGCAGAAAGCGGGCTATTTCTTTGACTTTGAAGCGCTTTTCACGTAAACCCTTCTGTCTATGTCATTACTTCACGAAGCCATTCACGAGAAAAAATTTGATGTCCGCATGCTCGAGAGAAATCTTGTTCGCAATGTGGTGACCGACAAGGAAGCGAAGACTTTTGTTGAGTCGCTTCCCGATGATGCTGAGAACGCGGCCTACATCAGTCTTGATGAGCTGAACGAACAGGGTCAGTAAGTCCGACAATTCTAGCTGAGGGGAATCACCATGGGCCAAGCTGCTGCATCGTCCTCGTCCACCACCTCCGCTCCGGCGGATGGGATTGAGAATTTGGTAATCCTGGGAACCGGGCCCGCCGGTCTCACTGCCGCCGTGTATGCTGCGCGAGCAAACCTTGCGCCACTTTGTGTGGAAGGTGCTCAGCCAGGCGGACAGCTCACGATTACCAGCGAAGTTGAGAATTATCCGGGATTCCCTCACGGAGTTCAGGGGCCTGAGCTCATGCAATCGTTTCGGGCCCAAGCGGAGCGATTCGGAACCCGCTTCAAAGTGGGGGATGTCCAAAGGGTCGATCTGCAAAAGCGCCCCTTCACTTTGTCGCTTGCCGATGGAACCGAAGTGAAGACTCGCGCGCTTGTGATCGCGACCGGAGCTTCGGCGAAACTTCTCGGGCTTAAGAATGAAATTCGCTTGATGGGCCGCGGGGTGTCGGCATGCGCCACGTGTGACGGATTCTTTTTCCGAAATCAGGACATCGCGGTTGTGGGCGGTGGTGACACCGCAATGGAAGAAGCGAACTTCCTCACTCGTTTTGCGAAATCCGTGACCCTCATTCACAGGCGGGACGTGTTCCGTGCCTCCAAGGTGATGCAGGATCGTGTGCTCAAAAATCCGAAGATCAAAGTGATCTATGACACTGCAGTTGAGGATGTTCTGGGGCAAGATGAGGTGGTCGGGCTCAAGCTCAAGAATCTGAAGACAGGCGCGATCAGCGAACTTCCCGTGACAGGATTCTTTGTCGCCATCGGGCATCAGCCAAACACCAAGTTATTCAAAGGCCAGCTGAAAACCACGGATGCCGAATACCTCATCATTCAGCCGGGTTCAACCCGCACCGAAATTCCCGGAGTCTTTGCTGCGGGGGACGTGGCGGATCATGTGTATCGTCAGGCGATCACTGCTGCGGGAACCGGTTGCATGGCTGCAATCGATGCCGAGCGATGGCTTGAAAGTGAGCACGCGGGTTCGCATTAAGCGACCGCAACTACACAGAGGGGACGGTCTTGAAATCTCGCCTGAAACTCTCCCTTGAAATCGCGGTTCGTTTTTTGCTTTCGAAGAGTCGAGGAAATTTTCTTTCTTTCATCACGATCATCTCCATTGTGGGCGTCAGCGTCGGAGTCCTTGCCCTCTTGGTCGTTACAAGTGTCGTGAATGGCTTTGAAAACGAACTCTCCCGGGTAATCACCGGCACCCAGGGCGAGGTTTTGTTTTACACCCGCGCAAGTCCCATCCGCGACCGAGAGGCGCTTGAGAAAAAGATCCGCGAATTCGCACCGGGGATCGAGGCCATGACCGGCTCTTTTGTGAGCGAGGTCATGTTTCACGGTCCGGACGGAGTTGCGGGAGGAGTCCTTGAGGGAGTGGATCTCAATACCTGGGCGCCGGTGATTTCTGTCGGTGAGCGCTTGAATGCGGGGGGTTCTTTGCCGGTGAACGAGGGAGAGATCCTTCTTGGTTCGGCTCTGGCCGAAAAACTCGGAGTGAAAGTAGGAGAGGCAATCCGGGTGATCATTCCTTTCTCCAGCATGGAGGAGGATGAGGACCAAGGATTCGGTGCACCTAGGGTTCAGGATTTCAAGATCGTGGGAATCGTGCACTTGGGGATGTATGACTACGATTCCAAGTATGCCTACGCTCCCTTGGTCTCGGTGCAGCGCCTGGTTTACGGCGAGGATCAGGACTTCATTACCTCGTTTCGAATCAAACTGAAAAATCCGACAACCGCTCAGGCAGTTGGCGCAGAGTTGTCCCAACATTTCGGGTTTCCCTACCGGGTGCGCGACTGGAGCCAACTCAATCGGAACCTTCTTTATGCGATCAAGCTTGAAAAAGCAGTGATTGCGGTGTTGCTTACGGCAATCATGGTTGTGGCGGCCTTCAATGTAATCAGTGCGCTCTTGATGATGGTGTATGAGAAGGAGAAGGAGATCTCCATCCTTCGGGTGCTGGGGGTGAGAAGGCGAGATCACTTCATTTTGTTCGCAATGATCGGCTCGGCACTTGGACTCGCTGGAACGGTGGCAGGAGTGATCCTCGGGACCATTTCCATTTTGATTTTGCGTCAAAACCGGTTTATCGACCTCCCCGCGGAAGTGTATCACCTGGAATATCTTCCGGTGATCATCCGATGGACGGAGTGGTGCGCCATCGGCGTGATGGCATTTGTAATCTGTTTTCTTGCGACCGTGGGGCCTGCCGCCCGGATCGCAAGGCGCAATCCAGTGGAGGGTCTACGATGGACGACGTGATTTTGAGGGCTAAAAACCTGCACCGGGAGTTCAAAAAGGGAAAAGAACGCATTTCAGTCGTAAAGGGAGTCACTTTGGATCTGGTCGCCGGAGATTGTGTGGCCATCATGGGATCCTCGGGGGCCGGGAAATCCACTCTCCTGCACATGCTGGGCGCTCTGGATCGTCCGACTCATGGAGATCTTTATTTTGGTCCGAAAAATCTGAATGTCTGGAAGATGTCGGATGAAGAGCTTTCGGACTTCCGCAATCGAAATCTGGGATTTGTTTTTCAGTTTCATTATTTGCTTCCCGAGTTTTCAGCCCTTGAAAACGTCATGATGCCGGCCCTTATTTCCGGCATGAACCGCGATGAGGCGGCAAAACGCGCATCAGAGCTCCTCAGATATACAGGCCTCGGGGAACGACTCCATCACAAGCCGGGAGAGCTTTCCGGCGGTGAGCAGCAAAGGGTGGCAATCGCGAGGGCGGTAATCCTCAAGCCAAAACTCCTTCTTGGAGACGAGATGACTGGGAATCTGGATTCTGAGAACAGCAGGCGGGTCATTGACCTTCTTTTGGACCTCAATCGGGAGTTTGGAATCGCCATTCTGATCGTTACCCATGACCAGGAAGTGGCCAATCGGATGAAGCGGGTTCTCGTGATGAAAGATGGAAAAATCATGAGTTCGTGATACTGAAGAATCACTCGTGAAAGTCCTGCTCGTAGTAATTGCATCAAGTATTGTGTTCGCTCAGGCCAGTGCCGCGCCAGTGGTCGGGGTGGAAACGGTTGGTCTAAAGAGGATCGAGCGGGATGCGGTTCTTGAAAAAATTTCCTCCAAACCCGGAACCGAGTACTCCTCCGAAAAAATTCGAAGCGACATCGAAGTCCTGTACGGAATGGGCTACTTTGACGAGATAGAGATCATTCGTGACGAGAGGTCCGATGGGGTGGGGCTGCGGCTGGAGTTCAGGGAGCGACCCCTGATCAATGAGGTTTTGTTCGAGGGAAACGAAAAGATCAGCACTTCGGATCTTGAGGAGGCCATCAAGGTCAAGAAGTGGTCCATTTTGGATGTGAACAAGGTTCAGGCTGATCTCGAGATTCTGCAAAAACAGTACGAGGACAAGGGGTATTTTCTTGCCAGGATTTCTTATGAAACTCGTCCGGACAAGGACGGGGAGGTCAAGCTTGTCTACAAGATTTCGGACTATGAAAAGGTGGAGATCAAGCGGATCACCTTTCTCAACAACAAAAAGTTCGGAACTGAGAAGTTGAAGGGGCTGTTTGCAGAGACAAAGGAAGGCGATTCCGTAAGCTTTCTTTCGAGCGGAGGGTCTTTCAAGGAGGCATCCTTCAAGACCGATCTTCAGCGTCTGACCTACTACTATCTTGAGAACGGCTATCTCAAGTTCCGCCACGAAAATCCGGTGGTCACGATTAGTGAAGACAAAAAGTATGTTTACATTTCCACTTATCTGGATGAGGGCGAGCAATATTCGATCGGTTCCTATGATTTCTCGGGAGATCTCCTGTTCCCGAAGGATGAGCTCCAGAACGAAATCAAACTGAAGGAGGGGCAGGTCTTCACCATTTCCGGCCGAAATGCCGACATCCAACGCCTCACGGAAAAGTATCAGGATCTTGGATATGCTTTTGTGAACGTGGTTCCCCGAATGGAATTCAACGATGAGGCGAGGACTGTTTCGATGGATTATTCATTCGAAAAGGGGAACCTTGTTCATTTCGGCGAGATCCGTGTAGTGGGGAATTCCAAGACCTATGACAAGGTTATCCGGCGGGAGCTTCGGATTTACGAGGGAGAACTTTACAGTGGCTCGAATCTAAGGATCTCAAAGGAGCGGGTTGAGCGACTCGGATTTTTTGCTCCGGGCGAAACCCAATTCAATCAGGTTCCGCGCAAGGGTCGTGATGATGTGGTTGATATCGAGATCCAGGTCAAGGAACGCTCTACCGGAAGCGTCACCCTTGGGGCAGGCTACAGTTCCGTTCAGGGTTTCTTTTTTCAAGGGAGGATCCAGGAGATCAATCTTTTTGGAAGGGGTCAGAACCTTAGTTTCGAAACCCAATGGGGAAAGGAAGATCTCGTTCGAAGTTTCTCGCTCTCCTTCCTTGATCCCTACGCCCTTGATACCAATTGGAGCGCTGGGTTTGATATTTTCATGGCGAACTCACCGATTCCTGATCGATATTTGATCAGAAGGTCCGGGGTCAATCTTCGTGCGGGGTATCCGCTCAGTGATTACGTGCAGGCTTTTGTGACCTATAAATTCGAGCAACTCAGGGTTCTCGCGAACTATGCCGACATCCAAAACAACAACCGCATTGCAAATCCAACTCTTCCCGCCCTTCGGGCCGATGACGCACTTGACAAGGGGATTCTCTCGAGTCTTGTCTTTAGCGTGGTTCGAGATAAGCGGAATAATCGTTTTGAAACGACCGACGGAAACTATCAGAGCGGCTCGCTTGAAATTGCTGGCCTCGGGGGCGTGAAGAATTTCGCCAAGATCATCCTGAACAATCGCTACTACAATAATTTTGTCGGAAACTTTGTATTCAAGAACAGCACAGAGTTTGGTGCTCTGATGAATACCGGTGGCCGCGGGATTCCACCTGCAGAGAAGTTCTTTCTTGGGGGCCCTTGGAACATGAGGGGCTTTGATGCCTTCAGTCTCTCTCCCGTCACCGCCTACCCGGATGGTTCAATCGAAAAGCTTGGAGGGGTATCCCAGTTTTATTCTCTCTTCGAACTGGAGCACCCACTGATCAAGGAGGCCGGAATTAAATGGGTTTTGTTTTACGATGTGGGGAATTCCTTCGGGGGGGTGCCGTTTTTTGACTCGGGTCAGAGCTTTGAGCTCCGCCAGAACTATGGTTTCGGGATCCGTTGGTTCTCGCCCCTTGGTCCATTGCGCTTTGAGTGGGGGTTCCCGGTCGGTCAGCGGCGAATTGCCACAACCAACCAAATCGAGGCGAGCCCTTCATTCATTTTCTTTATCGGCCAGCCATTTTAGGTTAAGCTCTCTCCACCAAAGAAAGGCATGGATTCACACATGAACAAGATCGCTACCTTCATTTTCATCGCTTGCAGCCTCATTTTGAACGCAGGGCTTGCCCGGGCCGGAGAGTTCAAAGTCGGCGTCATCGACATGCAGAAGTGCATTCAGGCATCCGAGTCAGGCAAAAAGGCGAAATCAGAACTGGAAGGTGCCTTCAATAAAAAGAAAAAGGAACTTCAAGACCAGGAAGCCGCACTGAAAAAGGCCCAGGAAGAATTCCAGAAGAAACAGGCAGCACTCAGCGAATCTGCCCGCAAGGAGCAGCAGCAAAAGCTGCAAGAGAAGTTCATGAAGTATCAGGAAAATCTCCAACGCTCCCAGGCTGATATTCAGAAAAAAGAGCAAGAGATGAGCGAGCCGATCATTCGCAAGATTCGTGAGAAGGTATCTGAGATCGCGAAGAAAAAGGAGCTCAGTCTCGTGATCGAGAGCAATCCTCAGATTGTGATGTATTCTGATGAAAAACTCGACATCACCGAAGAAGTTCTGAAGTCCTTGAATTAATCCGCGGTTTTGCGCGGTACCTGTTATCTATGTTTACGCTCGATGAAGTCTTACAGTGGTCGGAAGGACGGGTGGTCAATTCCGGAGAAGGTGAATTTCCGCAATCGGGCCCGACGCCCAGTTATCGGCGCCTCACCACCTTGAAGGATGCAAGTCCTGAGGATGTGGCCTTCTTTTTTTCGAAGGACTATGAGTCAGAGCTCAGGGTTACCCGGGCGGGGCTCATCATCACGGGTGATGCATTTGTCGCACCCCTTCGGGCTTCCGGTCTTCCGCAATGGAAAACCTCAAGATTTATCGCGTGTGCGGATCCGTATTCCGCCATGGCCAAGGTCACACGCGAGGTTTCAAAGACTGCATCCACTCACGATCATCAGTCGGCACCCGCCGAATCCAGGATTCACCCCAGTGCGATTCTTCATCCCTCTGCGAAGATCGGCTCGAGAGTCTCGATAGGCGCGCATGTGGTGATTGAGGCCGGTGTGGAGATTGCGGATCGGGTCACGATCTATCCGAATGTGTTTGTGGGTCCGAGCGCAAAAGTCGGTTCTGATTCAGTTCTTTTTCCAAACGTCGTGATCTACGAAAAAACCGTCATCGGAGAGCGTTGCCGGCTTCATGCGGGGGCGGTGATCGGAGCTGATGGTTTTGGCTATGCGCCGAAGGTGGACCCGACAACCAAACTCACGGTGGATCATCAGAAGATCTATCACCTGGGGCGCGTGGTGATCGGGAATGATGTCGAAGTGGGCGCGAACTCTACGATTGACCGCGGGACGCTTGGCGATACCGTGATTCACTCAAAGGTGAAGATCGACAATCAGGTTCAGGTCGGACACAACGTAGAGCTTTGTGAAGGAGCCATCCTTTGCGGATGTTCCGGAGTCGCCGGAAGTTCCACCGTCGGTAAGTTCTCCATCCTGGGTGCCCAGGCGGGACTTGGGAACAAGGTGAATCTTGGGGAGTATTCGATTCTCACCGCATATGCCGGAGCCGCAAAGGACTTTCCGCCGCACTCGGTGTTGGCCGGAATGCCGGCGCGTCCCCAGTCAGAACAGCTGAGAATCCTTGCGATCCAGCAAAAACTATTAAAGGAACGAGGAAAGAAAAAATGAGTGAGACAAAGAGTTACCGCTTGGAGCAGCGGGAGATCCAGGCTTTTTTGCCACATCGGTATCCATTTCTGATGGTGGACAGGATTCTTGAGATCACCGGCCCCGGAGCGCTCGATGATGACAATCCGAAGACCAAGGTCGGGATCAAAGTGGTGGGGATCAAGAATGTTTCGGTGAACGAGCCGTATTTTACCGGCCATTTCCCGAACATGCCGATCATGCCTGGCGTTCAGATCATTGAGGCGATGGCTCAGGTCGCAAGTTTTGCGTTTTATCCGACCTACATGAAAAAAACCGCCGAGGAGCGGGATGGCTTCCGCTGTTTTCTGGTTGGAGTGGATGGTGCACGGTTCCGTGTTCCGGTGGTGCCCGGAGACACCATTCGTTTTGAAACCGAAGTGAGCCTTTGCAGGAGCACGATGTGGGCGTTTGCTTGCAAGGCCTATGTCGAGGGAAAGCTCGTAGCTGAGGCCAATCTCATGGCCAATCTGGTTGTGAATTCCTAAGGAGGGAATGATGGCGAAGATTCATCCAACGGCGATCATCCATCCCGGAGCGGAACTCCATTCCACAGTGGAAGTCGGTCCTTATTGCATCATCGGGCCCAATGTAAAAGTTGGCGAAGGAACCCGGTTCCTGAGTCATGTGGTGGTCGATGGGTGGACCACGATCGGAAAGAACAATGAATTCTTCCAGTTTGGCTCGATCGGTGCGATCCCGCAGGATCTGAAATACAAGGGCGAGCGTACCGAGCTCATCATCGGGGATCACAATGTCTTTCGTGAGAGTGTGACGCTGAATCTCGGAACGACCCAGGGAATCGGAAAGACCGAGGTCGGCAGCCACAATCTTCTCATGGCCTATGTTCATCTTGGGCACGATGTGGTGATCGGAAATCATGCGATCATTGCAAACTCCGCGAATCTTGCGGGTCATGTGACCGTAGAGGATTATGCGAATGTGGGCGGCATGACCGGGATCATCCAGTTCATCCGCATCGGCGCTTATTCCTACATCGGCGGCTGTTCGGTGATCGACCGCGATGTAACGCCTTTCACCGTTGTTGTGGGAGCGCGGCCGGTGGAGCTGAAAGGGGCCAACATCATCGGGCTCAGGCGCCGGGGCTTCAAGAACGAAACCATCTCTGCCATCAATGAGTCACTGAAACTCTGGAAGCGTCCGGATGTGATGAAAGAGCAGTGTCTTCTTGAGATTGAAAGTCAGTTCGGCGAGATTCCCGAGATTCAGCGACTTGTTCAATTCATTCGGAAAAGTGAGAGCGGTTGCGTGAAATGAGGATCTTCGTCTCTGCGGCGGAAATCTCGTCCGATCTCCAGGCAGAAAAAGTCCTGCGTGCTTTCCTCGGACTTCACCACGAAAAAACATTCGAAATTTTTGGAATCGGTGGGCCGGCTCTTCGGAGCATTCCGGGGTTCCATGCGATTGAAAAGACGGAGTCGATGCGGGCCATGGGTTTCGTTGAAGTCATCTCGAAGATTTTTTTTCTCAAGAGGACCATGAACCGGGTCATTGAGCATCTGGATCACCACCCACCTGACATCATTCTCACCGTTGATTACCCTGATTTTCATTTTTCTCTGATGAAGAGATTGAAAACCCGTTCCTGGTTCAGGGGAACTCTTCGGATTTGCGGGATCCCGCCAAAGGTCTGGGTCTGGAGGTCCGGCCGGGTCAAAAGGATCAAAGAGCTTTATAGCGGAGTCTGGGTGATTTTTCCGTTTGAGAAGGCATTTTACCAGACTCGCGGAATTCCAGTGATCTTTGAGGGAAATCCACTCATTGCGGATCTGGTTTCAAAAGCGACTTCCAAAGATGAGCTGATGTCCGACGATGAAGTGAGGGTGGCGGTTCTGCCTGGAAGTCGCGACGCTGAACTCAAGTCGCACCTTCCGATTGTGGGCCCCGCACTATCCGAGCTTTCACAACTTACCGGAAAGCGGGTACATGCCGAGGTTCCGATTCCTCCGGGGATGGCGGAACAGGTTTTCAGTCGTGAGCTGGTTTCCACGGATCGGGTGCACTACCGGTTGGTCCCTTCCGGTTCGGCCGAGGTGCTTTCGCGGAACTCAATCGGCCTCATCAAATCCGGAACCTCGACCCTGGAGGCAGCGGTGTTGGGATGTGTACCGGTGATTTTCTACCGAATGAATCCTTTGAGTGAATGGATTTTCAAAAAATTCGTCAGATATTCCGGTCCGGTGGGGCTTCCCAATATTCTCTTGGGAATCAAGGAACGTTCAAGATCTGTTTTTCCGGAGTATTTGGGTGCGGATGCCATGCCCGATCTTCTCGCTACCGCGCTTCATCGTTTGGTGGATCAACCCGAGACCCTGCAGGAGTTGGTTCGAAAGGGCGAGCAGCTTCGAGCTTCACTTGTTCCGGACGGTGAAGTCTCGCTCAGAATTGCAGAGCGAATCTCTGATTGGGTTGAACTCCACCCCTCTTGTCCTCCGACCCGGAAAGTGAGTGGTTTTATCGGTGCTCTTTCCTTCATTTGGTCGACCCTGAATCGGACCCGTCGTTGGATGCGATTCCTGAGCGGAATCAGTCCGGCAATCCTGCCTGTGAGATCGATTCTTGTCGGAAATCTTCAGGCCGGAGGCGCGGGAAAGACCCCCATGGTGATTGGAATCGCCCGTGAGGCGATTGAACGAGGCTTTCGAGTCGGTGTGATTTCGAGAGGCTACGGAAGACGAAGGTCCCGGAGTTTGAAATGGGTTGAGGCAGGCGATGATGCCCATGAGACTGGAGATGAGGCTTTGGAAATCAAGATGGCTGTTCCTGGGGCGGCAGTCGTTCTTTCCTCGAATCGGCTGAGGGCGGCTCAAGAATTGCTTAAGGCGGGTGTTGATCTGATCATTGCAGATGACGGCTATCAGAATCTCGGATTCAAGACGGATCGGACAGTGCTCCTGGTGACCGACGTTTCCCGAATGGAAATGCCTTATCGGGACTTTGACTCCGAGGCATCAAAAGCGGATTTTTTGATTCAGCTCAAGGGATCTCCAACCAGTCGCTTTCCGCACGTCAGGAGACTGGATTGGAGCGTTTCCGCCATTCCCCCGGGCCAGCTTTGGTTGTGGACTGCAATTGCGGATCCGGCCGAGCTTATCGGATTTTATGAGCAGCGGGGAGTTCGATTCAAGAGGATCATTGCCGCGAGAGATCATTTCCATCCCGATCCCGAGGACTTTTTTAAGCTTCTTCAGGCGGCCGAATCCGAGGGGGCCCGCATTGCGGTTACTCCGAAGGATGCGGTTAAGATTGCTCCTCCGCACCGGAATCAATGTATCATTTTGAGCCGGAATCTGAAAAAAGATCCATTCTTCATGGAGCTTTTTGAAGGTTTACAATAAGGGGCACAACGCCGTAGGCTGTTTAAGATGATGCTCAAGTTCATTGCCCGACGTCGATGGGTGCTGTACGCATGTGCCGTTCTTTCTGCGTGTTCCACTTCAAGCCTTCGTAAGTTTGATGAGGGTGATCTTGGTAAGGAGATCTCGCCTGACGTGGCGACCCAATTCGAGATCAAGGAAATCGATGATCCCTCTGCGACACCTTCGCCTGCTCCGGCGCCATCAGCATCGAAGGAAAAGGCAAAACGAAAGAATAAGGCTAAGAGTCTCGTTGAACCGGTTGTCAAGGTACCGATGATTCGCCGAATCGAGCCCATGCCTTTTCAGGTGGGGGAGTGCCTGAGTTACGACCTTCGTTACCTCGGGGTTACCGCGGCGACCTTTCAAACCGAGATCTTACCTTTGAAGCAAATCGGAGATCGAAAGGTTTATCCCTTGCGTGCGAAGGCAAAGACCTTGAGTTTTTTTGAACTCGTATACCGGGTGAACGATACGATTGAATCGTTTTGGGATTTCGACGGATTTTTTTCACATCGGTTCACGATGAACCTGGATGAATCCAAGCAAACCAGAAAAGTGATCGAACTTTATGATCAGGAAAAAAATAAGAGCATGTATTGGAATCGCGTTGACCACGTGGAAAAGGGTTTCAAGGAGCAAAAGGAGAATTATACGATCAAACCCTTCTCTCAGGATCCCCTTTCTGCACTTTTTTTTCTGCGTGTCGCGCCCCTCCCCGATGCTCCCGGGGGTGAATATCGGATGCCTTTTGTAATGGATGGAAAACCCTGGGAAAGCGTGATCCGGTATCTGCGTACCGAGACCATTTATGCGGGGGGGAAGAATCGAGATGCCCGGGTTTATGAACTGGCAAACTACGAACAAGGTGAATTGAAAAATCGCGACAATACAGTGTGGATTTCCGTCGATGAGCATCGGTATCTTCTTCGAGTGGAAACCAAGCTCAAGGTTGGCTCTTTTGCGGTCGCGCTCGACAAGATCTTATGAATCGAATCCTCGTTCGTGCCCCGAATTGGATCGGGGATCAAATCCTTGCATATCCGTTTTTCCGGCATCTCAGGATGAAGTATCCTCAGGCTTGGATCACGGTCGTTTGTACCGAGTGGGTCAGGGACATACAGTTCAAGGGTTTGATTGATGAAGTTCGGATTTTGCCCAGAACCCGGCAGGATTCTTTTTGGATGGCGGCGAAAACCCTGTTGCGATTTTCAGCTGAAATCAAGGCAGCGGGACCGTGGGATCTAGGAATCACGCTCCCGAATTCTTTTGGATCCGCACTTCTTTTGAAATTGGCAGGAGCGGACCTGCGCCGAGGCTATTCAGCGGATGGAAGGGGCTTCTTGCTCAATCAGGTGATTCCCTTCGACCGCGGGACGGACTTCCATCGGTCCCGCGCTTATCTGCGCCTTTTGTCTCCCGAGGGGCTTCCGAACTATGAGGCAGACCAATATTGGATCAAGGGGCCGGAAAGGGATTTTGATCCCTATGCCCATTGGCCCGAGGTGGTTCCCATAGAACCACCATTTGATCCATACTTTGTCATTGCCCCTGGATCCAACGCTGATTCAAGACGTTGGAGCATTCAACACTTTGAGACTTTCATTGAAATCATGATTTCACGCTACAGGATGAAGGCTGTCGTGGTAGGGGGGCGCGCGGAAAAGGAGCTGGCAAAGGAGTTACTTCGCAGAGGTGTGCCAATCGAGGACTATACCGCCAGGGGCTGGGTTGCCGCCCATTGGAAGTTGTTTCGTGGTGCGAGTTTTACGGTTTGCAATGACTCCGGCCTTGCTCATGTGGCAGCTCTTTGCGGAAGCCGGGTACAGATTGTCTGGGGTGCGGGAGACCCCGCCCGAACGCTTCCAATCGGTCCTGGTCCGGTCAGGATGAAGTCAAATCCTGTGCCCTGTTGGCCCTGTGAGAGGAACCAATGTCGTTTTCAGGATTCAAGGCTCAATCAATGTTTGCAGGGAATCACCGGAGAGGTGATTTTCGAGGAGGTGGAAAATGGATTCCTTATGGGGTGAGCTTCCTACGGTTTTATTTCTTTTCTTGACATCCGAGTTCGGCGATGATGAGCAACTTGCCGTCGAAGATGTTTTTGAGCTCCACGCCCGCGAGATGAAGTGGAGAGCGATCTGCATTGAAAATTCCGAGATTCATCAGCGTCTTCGGCTCCTGCAACGAGAAAATGTCCTTGCTCTCCCCGAGCCACCTCGCCGGAATTTCGACCGCGAGTTTCGCGAACTTCTTTCGAGAGAGATTTCCGGAGGAGTCGGCCTCCTGCATTGCTATGGTGCGGACCATCTGGGAAGCATTCTTCCCTGGATGCTGAAGTACCCTCGGGTTCCCGTGGTGGTAAGTGAAGGGCCAAAGGTAAAAAAACGTCTCCGGCATTTCTTTCAGAGTCTGTTTTACTCCCGAATTGATGCCATTCTGGTCCCAACCTCCACCCTGAAAAAGAGAGTTGCGAGTATGCGTCCGGTTCTTGCGAATCGAATTCGGGTTGTTCATCCGGGGCTTGATTTCAATATTTTCAACCCGAATCATTTTGATTTTAAGATTTTACGTCAAAAATGGGGTATAGATCCGAATATTTACATTGTTGGAATGATCGCATCTCGCGAATATACCAAGGCACAGGCGGCCTTTATCAAGGCGGCGGCATCATTTCTCAGAAACGAAGAGCTCGCATCACGCACAAAATTCGTGATCGTAGGATTTGAGCACGAGGGGAATGAAGATTTGATTGATCTGATCAACCAGTTTCAACTTCAGGACCAGATCATCCTTGCGCCCGCAGAAGAATCGATTCCCAAAGTGCTTGGTTCCTTGGATGTTTATGTTTTGCCTTCAAGCAAGGCGATGTTCGGGCTTCAGGCCATTGAGTCTCTTGCCATGGGGACTCCCATTATCTGTGCGGCGGGTCCTGACTCAAATGAGTGGACTGGAAACTCCCAAGGGGGTCTTGTAATGCGTTCCGGGGATTCCTTTGATTTACAGAGAAAGCTTCGGATGATGCTTGATGACCCCGAAGAGCTCAAAATCATGGGGCAACGATCGGTTCAGTTTGCGCGGGAGAATTACGATCGGCACCTAAGAACCGAGCGAATGCATGAGATTTATGAGCGCGCCTGCCGGCGCCGGGCCGATCCGGTTAGTTGATTAACATTAGTTGAATAATAAAACTAAATTTGTTTAAAAAAGCGCTTGCCCTTTGGTTTTGCGCCATGTACAACGCCTTTCATTGAGAAAAACTTCAATGAAAAGGATTTTAATCATGAACACAAAACGAATTCTCCTCACCGCCCTGATCGCACTTCAAATGACGGCAGCCCCGATGGCACGCGCAACCCCGGCTTTTCAGGTCTCTGAAGATCAAAGAAGTGTGGAGTCACTCGGTGGCACCTTGGTCGGAGCTGAACAGTTTGAAGAATACCAGGCTGCACAAATTCAAAACCTAAAGGCCATGACCCCTGAAGAAGTTCGATTGGATCTTGAACTCCAGGCAGCGCAGCTCGATCAACTGGTGCGCGATCGCTCGGTAAATGGGCAAGCCATCGATCCGCAAACGCTCAATCGACTTTCAGCACTGAGCGATGAGATCAGGGCTCAGGCTGCCGATCCTCATGTAAAACGCAAACTTCTTCGAAGTCTCATGGTGGTACCACGTGTAATCGCCCAAGGGATCGGATACGCAGGGCTTGGGCTCATTGACCTCTTTGTTGCTCCGATTGTATTCACGGGCCCACTAGTTCAGGGGATTATTGCAGGTGAGGGCAAAAGCAAGGCCCTGAACGTTGTTGGGTTCACCGGGAGATTCATCACCCATGGAGCGACTCTCTATACTCAAGTCATGATGCTTGGACTCCAATTTCCGCTCCTCATGATGGGCACGATCCCCATCGTGGCAACCATTCACCTGATCTGTGGACGCTATGGCGAATTCAAGAGTCCGCACACCGAAAAGTTTTGTGAAATCACCGACGAAAAGCCAGCCGAGATCTTCGAGGGAATTTCTGAAGCGGGCCTGAAGACCGGAATCGCAATCAACCGGGTGCTTACTGCACCAGTTCGTTGGATGGTGCATCGCCGGAAGTAAAGTTTGATCCTTACGGGATCTGTCTGAAAAAAAGGCCATGCTCCTTCGGGAGCGTGGCCTCTTTTTTTGTCTCGTTCTAGTTCCCTTTTTGCCAGCGGGCTTACTCGGACTTCCAGGCAGCCATCTTATCCGTGATGTAAGCCACAAGTTTCTCTGCAGGAATCCGCTCCTGGGTCATGCCATCGCGCTCCCGGATGGTGACGGTTTGATCTGTGAGCCCATCGTAATCGATGGTCACACAGAAGGGTGTCCCGATCTCATCCTGTCTGCGATAGCGCTTTCCGATGGTTCCGCCCTCATCGTAGGTTGCACGGAAGTGTTTCTTCAGATTCGCGTACACCTTATCGGTCAGCTCCATGAGTTCCGGTTTTTTCATGAGAGGGAACACGGCCACCTTGTAGGGGGCAAGATTCGGATGAAGCTTCAGCACGGTTCGTTCGCCCTCAAGGCGATAGGCATCACAAAGGGTCGCAAGAAGGGCTCGATCACAACCCACTGAGGTTTCAATCACGTAAGGAATGTACTTTTCTTTGGCCGCCTCATCGAAGTATTCGCATTTCTTGCCCGAGAACTCTTGATGGCGTTTTAGGTCGAAATCAGAGCGGTTGTGGATCCCCTCGATTTCCTGCCAGCCGATCGGAAACTGATATTCCACATCAAAGGCCGCGCGCGCATAGTGGGCGAGCTCGCCCGGTCCATGCTGATGAAAGCGAAGCTTTGATCTGCGAAGTCCGTTTGCAAGGTGCCAGTTGATGCGGGTTTCCTTCCACTTTTCAAACCACTCCATGTCGGATCCGGGCTTCACGAAGAATTGCATTTCCATTTGCTCGAACTCGCGGGTTCGGAAAATGAAGTTCCCTGGGGTGATCTCGTTTCGGAAGGCTTTTCCGATTTGCGCGATCCCGAAAGGAACCTTTTGGCGTGAGCTCTGTTGGACGTTTTCAAAGTTTACGAAAATCCCCTGCGCCGTTTCGGGGCGGAGGTACACGACACTCGCGGAGTCTTCGAGCGGACCCATGAAGGTCTTGAACATCAAATTGAACTGACGGGGTTCGGTGAGCTGGCATTCGCCATGTTGGCCGGGTCTGAGCGAGCTCTTCTTGCCGCAGTTTGCATGCTCGAGTTTGTCCGCACGAAACCGACCCTTGCAGGTTTTGCAATCGACCAGCGGATCCACAAACCCTTCGACGTGCCCGGATGCTTCCCAGGTTCTTGGGTGCATGAGGATCGAGGCATCGATGCCCTCGACGTCATCCCGATCGGTCATGGCTCGCCACCAGGAATCCTTGATGTTGAGTTTTAACTGCACTCCGAGCGGTCCGTAGTCCCAGCAGGAACCGATCCCGCCATAGATTTCAGAGGAAGGAAAAATAAAGCCCCGGCGTTTGCACAGGGACACGAGGTCTTGAAAGCTCTCGAGTTCTTTGGATTCGACTTTGCCTGCTGTAATGTTTGGTGTTTCGCTCATGAAGGCGAGGCTAGCACAGGGCAGGGGTTTGGAAAAGGGACGAGAATTGGTCATCTGGGACACACTTTAAGGGCCAAATCCGGTCATGGTAAACTTAACAGAACTACTGGTAAAAGGCGGGCCCTGGTATGGATCGCGAAGATTTCATTGAAGATTTAAAGCGGCAATTTGCCGATTCCATTACCGAAGCGTATCTCGAGTGTGAGCATGAAAAAGGGGCGGTCGATTACCCGGCACTGAAGAACCGCATTGATCAGATCGGAAAGGCTGCAAAGGTCGAAGGCTTGAAGCCCACCGAGTACCATGAGCTCGTCTGCTGCGTTCTGCCTCATGACATTGTGGAGTCGCTTTACCCTGAGGAGTTTTTGTCGAAGGCGGGGTAGGGCGAGTCACGCTTCATGGTGAGGTACTGTAGGGTTTTAGACGAAAAACATTCCTGGTATGTCCAAAAGTACACATCTTGCGGTGGGCGGCGACGACGAATAATATTAAGGTGTGGTTGATGTGAGGAAATAGGAGAAACGAATGAAGTCTGGGTTCTTTATAATTCTTGTTTTTGTTGGAATCTTATTTAACGAAATTTCGGAGGCCAGACCGGCTTGTAGATTAATTCGTCCTGGTCAGTACGTATGTACGGGCCTCATCGGGATTTGTTCGGGTACCGTGACAATTGAGCGTTGTGGAAAGAAAAGTATATTGGACTGTGGTGACTCTAACGGAGGAAGCATTTGTAATCGGATTGGGGTACCGGTTCCACCGTCAGTGCTTTCTCAGCTTCCGGCCGAATTTCAGTCTGGTTTTACCAGTGGGGCTCTGACGGTTCCTCAAGGGGCGATGGGAAATTGATCCCTTACCTCCCGAAGGATTTAGTGCCGAGCAAACTGACTTTGATGAGGCATTTTTATTCCCACTCCTCATCCCAAAGCACCTGAATCACGGTCTGACCCACGATCTTGAGCGTCGTGCGCGAAATGAATTCCGAAGTGTCGCGACGGGTGTGCCACTCGGGTGGAAATCGGCCTTCCTCGGTCATGTGGATCAGGTCCGCGACCGGCACGCCCAAGCCATCGCTTAGATAAATGTGATCATCGACCACGGGGCCAATGTAGGATTTTGGAAAATAATCCTGATACCCAAGCTTGAGCGCTGCTTTTTGGATTTTTTCAATCACGTTACCTGCACGCTGTACGGAATAAACTTCCATGGGAAAGGTCGCGCCAATTCTGCCTACCATGTCGAAGTTGATCCCAAAGCGGGGCTTGTAGCCCTTGGGAATCGGATTTGCGGCAAAATACTGAGTGCCCAGGCAATAGCTTTTTGGAATGCTCGGGGTGCCCCAGTCCTCCGCGTCCAAAAACAAAAAATCCACGCCAAAGGGAATCGATGCCCCTTGCAGCGCCTTTGCAATTCCCAAAAGCACAACGACCCCGCTTCCACCATCATTTACGGCAGGGACGGGCAGTTTTTTCAATTTCGGATCCGTCTCTTGATCTGCGTAGGGGCGTGCATCCCAATGAGCAGAGAGCAAATAGCGGGTCTTTGCATCGGGATTCAGGCGGCCCAGAATGTTTCGAATCGGGATCTGATGTCCATCATGGGTGCGGGCGCTCGTTTTTTGCTCTACCACCTCTGCGCCTGTGGATTTAAGTGTGGCAATGATCCAATCTCCGGTTGCGGTGCTTTCTTTGGTTCCGGGCACGGGTGGGCCGAGTTTTTCGTACTGAAGAGTGTGCTCAAATGCCAAATCCTCGTTGAAAACCGGGACTGAGCTTTTGGGCTTGTCTTTGGAAAAAAAACCAAACTCGCATCCGGAAGCAAATGCAAGCGATAGGATCAAGGTGAGGCCATTCCAAGTCATGTGCTTGGCTTGTAGTAGCCGATGACCCATGAAAAAATCCACATGGGTCCGATGAAGATGTGTTCCAGGGAAGTCAGGAATGCGGGTGACTTCTTTTCATAGATAAAATGCCCGAGAAGCTGGAACACCCATCCTACGACCTGAATTGCCACGAGAAGGTTCAAGGGGAGGTGCCTCGCCCAAAGATAGTTTGCGTAGCAGAATAAGGTGAAAGGAATTCCAAGCTTCCAATCCACCTTGAGGGAAAATGCAGCGCCTGCAAGGAGCAGGATGACTCCCAGGTCGATCGGGAAAAGACTGTCAGCGGAGGGGCTCCAAAGAACCACATGCGACAGCAGTCCAAGGAGGCTAAACATCACTGCAGGGATTCCCACAAAATGGGTAAGCTTGTTTCCTTTGGTGCGGTGATACTGTTCGTAGTCCTTGAAATAAATCATGAGAGCGGATGTAGGAAGAGTGGTCATGAGCCAAGTCTAACCAACCTGGGAGCAATGGGCAAGGCTTCCTCAAGGAAAACCATTTAGCCCAAAATGCTTGCCCCGACCGAAGGGCTCCAGTAAGTTGATTGCCTTATGACAGGCGCACAAATCCGTAAGATCTTCCTAGATTATTTCAAGAAAAACGGCCACACCGTGGTGGACAGTTCCTCGCTCGTTCCCTCGAACGACCCGACCTTGATGTTCACCACCGCCGGCATGGTCCAGTTCAAGGATGTGTTTCTTGGAAAAGATCCGCGTCCCTACACTCGAGCCTCTTCCTCTCAGAAATGTGTTCGTGCCGGTGGCAAGCACAACGATCTTGAGAATGTGGGCTTCACTGCGCGCCACCATACTTTTTTTGAAATGCTCGGGAATTTTTCTTTCGGGGATTACTTCAAAAAAGAAGCCATTCATTTTGCCTGGGAGCTTGTCACCAAGGAACTAAAGCTCCCGAAAGACCGCCTGTATGTGACTGTTTTTGAAACCGATGATGAGGCTGCCGAAATCTGGCACAAGCAGGAAGGTGTGCCGCTTGATCGGATTTATCGCTTCGGCGAAAAAGACAACTTCTGGGCCATGGGCGATACGGGTCCGTGTGGTCCTTGTACGGAGCTCTTCATTGATCGAGGCGAGAAGTACGGCTGCGGTAAGCCCACCTGTAAGATGGGCTGCGATTGTGATCGCTTCATGGAGTTCTGGAACCTCGTGTTCATGCAGTACGACCGCGACGCAAGCGGCAAACTGAATCCGCTCCCAAAACCTTCGGTCGATACGGGTGCGGGTCTTGAGCGATTGGCGTCGATCCTGCAAGATGTCGACACCAATTACGACACCGACATCTTCGTCGACATCATTGGCAAAATCTCAAAACTTGCGGCTAAGCCCTACCTTCCAAAAACCAAGGACGAATCGGTGTTCTCCTTCCGAGTGATCGCCGATCATGCGCGGGCAACGACCTTTCTGATTTCAGATGGTGTGATGCCATCCAACGAAGGCCGCGGCTATGTTCTTCGTCGGATCATGAGACGCGCAATCCGTCACGGCAGGAAGCTAGGCTTCTCGGGCCCCTTCCTTCACCAGTGCTGCGGTTTCGTGATCGACCAGATGAAAGAGGCCTTCCCGGATCTGACCGACAAGCGTGCATTCATTGAACGCGCGGTGATGGCGGAAGAAGAACAATTCTTCAAGACGCTCGATCGCGGCCTTGGACTTCTTGATGAAGAATTGAAAAAACTTGGAGATAAGAAAACCCTCTCGGGTGCTGTTGCCTTCACTCTTTACGATACTTTCGGGTTTCCACTCGATTTGACCCGCACCATTTGCGAGGAGCGGGGAATCACAGTCGATGAAAAGGCCTTTGAGACCCACATGGAAAAGCAGCGCGAGGAATCGCGCAAGCACTGGAAGGGCACGGGAGACGAGGTGCTCTCGGCCGAGTGGTACCAGCTTTCGGATCAGCTGAAGAAAGCAGGAAAGCTCCCCGAGTTTGTGGGCTATGAACACCTGGAGGCCACGGGCGAGACCCTTGCGGTGATTCCATCCCAGGCCGCAGATGGATCCCTGCTCACTCTCGCGGTGTTCTCAAAAACTCCTTTTTATGGAGAATCAGGCGGGCAAACCGGTGATCGCGGACGCGTGCGTTCCGAGAAGGGCGATTTCGAGGCTGAAGTCCTTGATGTTCAGCGACCGGTGCCTGAACTGATTGTGGCGTATCTTAAGCCAAAGCGCGGGATCCTGAAAGTGGGCGATCGAGTGGTACAAACCGTCGAATCGGATACTCGTTCGCTCACGGCGCGGAACCATACGGCTACTCACATGCTTCAGTGGGCGCTTCGTTCGGTGCTTGGCAATCATGTGAAGCAGGCCGGATCCTTGGTCACGCCGGAGCTTCTGCGTTTTGACTTTTCTCACTTTCAGGCCCTTGCGCCGGAAGAGCTTCAAAAAGTCGAGAACCTCATCAATGAAAAAATCTGGCGAGGAGATGCGGTCAAAAAACAGGTCATGAACAAGGACCAAGCGATTCAGGCGGGAGCAATCGCATTCTTTGGCGAAAAGTACGGAGACGCGGTCAGGGTTGTGTCGGTCGGTGACTATTCAACCGAACTTTGCGGTGGAACCCACGTCGATCAAAGCTCGGATATCCATTTGTTCAAGATCGCATCCGAGGCCGGCATTGCGGCAGGCGTTCGCAGGATCATCGCCTACACTTCAAAGGGCGCATTTCAGTACCTTCGCGATCAGGATCAAAAACTGAAAACCCTGCGCGACCAGGTGAAGGCCTCTTCGGTGGATGAGATTGGAAACAAGATCGACCGGATGGTGGAGGAGCAGCGCGAACTTCGAAAACAAATCGAGAAGCTCCAGGCGTCCCAGCAGGGAGCCGAAATTGAAGAGCTGCTGAAGACCGCAAAAGAATCATCGGGTGTGAAAGTGATCGCGGGTGTGGTCGAGTCCGCATCCGATGGGATGAAGAAGCTTCGCGAGATGGCGGATCGCCTGAAACAAAAAGAGCCCGCCAGTGTTTCCATTCTCGGGATCCGCGAAGTGAATGAGAATGGCGAGAAGCCATATCTTGTCGTTGCGGTGGGGTCGAAGGTGAGCGGCGTTCATGCGGGTGAGATCATCAAGGGGTCTGCCGACAAGTTTGGTGGAAAAGGCGGCGGTAAGCCTGATTTTGCCCAAGCCGGGGGCACCAGGGTGGATCAGCTTCAGGCCGCAATTGATGCGGCAAAAGGAATCGTGCTCGAGAAGCTCGGGAGATAAGGGAGTGGGAGTTCGTTCCGTCCTTTACACACTTCTTGCGCTTCACCTCGTCTGGGGTAGTGTATCGTGTACCAGGAAAGATGCAGCCCGTGATTTTATTCTTCGGGTTCCGGTGAAGGAGGATCTGAAGACTTTGGATCCTGCAAACGCCTATGACGACGTGAGTTTGGACATTCTTCCCAACATCATGGAGTCTCTTCTTCAATACAAGTATCTTGACGAGAACATGGTGCTCGAACCCCTTCTTGCCGCCGGCATGCCTGAGTACTCAAAGGACGGACTTTCGGCTCGCGTGAGTATTCGAAAGGGAATTAAGTTCCAGGACGATCCCTGTTTTCGCTCGAATGGTGGAAAGGGTCGAGAGCTTAAGGCAGACGACTTTATTTTTGCCTTCAAACGGCTCGCGATTCCGTCGCTTCAATCCCAGGGTGCCTGGATCTTTCAGGAAAAAATTGTTGGATTTGATGAGTTCGAGAAAAATCTACACAGCCTGAAGGGTGAGGATTTCAAGAAAGCCTTTGATGCGCCCATTGAAGGCCTTACTGCGCCTGATGACCACACCCTTCAATTCAAGTTCACAAGGCCATACCCCCTTTTGAATTACATTCTTGCCATGACTTTCACGGCACCCGTTGCGAAAGAAGCGGTTGAGGCTTATGCCGATCACGATGGAAATCTACGTGATCATCCGATCGGGACGGGGGCGTTTCTTCTGAAGATTTGGGAGCCGGGTGTGCGGATTTTGATTTCAAAAAATCCCAATTTCAAAGGAGTCTTTCCGGTGGTTGCATCCGACGCACTCCGGGCAAGAGGCTTGCTTGCGGATGCGGCGAAGCCGATACCCTTTTTGGAGGGCGTTTCCTTTGAAATCATTCGCGAGGAAGCCACTCGAATCAGTCGATTTTTGAAAAAGGAAATTGACCTTCTTGAGTTGATGAAAGAGTCCTCCCGCACCTTGATTGTCGGCTCCGGTGAGGTCCGTGAGGATCTGGCTAAAGAAGGGGTGCAGCTGGACCCCGAGAATTCCCTCGCAGTGCATTTTGTGATTTTCAATCTCAAAGACAAGTTTCTTCAAAACAAGTATCTTCGACAGGCGATTTCAAGCGCGATCGATCGTTTCGAGTGGATTGATACCTTCGAAAAAGGTCGGGGAATCCCACAGGATCAGGTCGGACCCCTCGGTCTGTTGGACCGAACTCCGAATGCGACAGTCAAATATGATTTTAACCTGGAGCGCGCCCGACAACTTCTTGCGAAGGCGGGGTATCCTGACGGAAAGGGCTTGCCTGTTTTGAATTTCGATTTCAGGGGGACAGAGCAGCGCTATGAACAGATGGGAGAGATGTTTGTACGGCAGTTGGGTGCGATCGGGATTCGGGTGAATCCCGTCCTGAATTCTTTTTCCACATTTCTTGAGAAAGCGAAGTCGGGAACCATGCAGTTGTCGTTGGGAGGTTGGAATTTCGATTATCCGGATGTGGAGAACGGCTATCAGATGCTCTACGGACCGAATCGCTCGCCAGGTCCGAACGACTCGAATTGGGAAAATCCAAGCTTTGATGAGCTATACAAAAAAATCGCATCAACCCCCGCTGGACAGAAGGCCAGGGCTGAGTGGGTTCGACAAGCCGAGGTTTTGATTCAGGAAGAGGTGCCGTGGGCATATGGATATTTCCTCAAGGTCCATCTTTTGCGTCAGTCGCGGGTGAAGAATCACCATACGATCCTGATGATTCAAAACAAATACAAGTATTTGCGTGTGGGAGTCGATTAGAAAAATGAGTGTGTCATTTTCGACCCGTCGGCATAGCCTGTAAAGATTTGATAAAGATCCGCCCTCTTTTTGTCGAAACAGACCACATGGCCAATGGGTTTTGCTCTTTTGGCATTCGAAGTTTGCTCGCTCTTCAAGCCTCGATTCTTTCCGGGTGTGCCCCTGTTCTTTCCGAACGCACGGACGATCAGGAGTGGATGCGGTATCGTTCTGAAAGCATTGAGGTCGCTCAAAGCGTTGCAATCTCGAGGAACGTTCCATTTACGGACCATAAGACTAAGGAAGCGCTCGAGAGGATTCCTTTGCGAACGATCCTTTTGGAGTGTTCAAGAGGGGCAACGCCGGATTCATGCTTTGCTGAACGGATTGGGGATGGGTTTGATGATGTGATGCGAGCCTCGGAATCCGATCGTATTTCGCAGCCGGAAGAGAAAAGTTGGAAGAGTGTTTTTTTGGAATCGAATTCCCATCAGAAGGTTCTTGAGCAGGTCAGGACCTTCTATCAGGGACTTTTGTCCGGGATTGAGATATCTGCCCGCGGAAGTGTGGGTGATTTACTTCAATCATGCGGATTTTCTGAAAATTCGGTTTTTACCCAGGCGGTAGAGGGATGTTTTCGCTCCAAAATGAGATCCGATATGGAACAGCTTTTGTCCAAAACGGCCGATCGCCTCGGACTCGTCATAACCACGCAGGCTGCCCGGGACTGGATTGTTGATCATCAGATCACTCCGATTTATGAGGCCGAGTTGGAACGGATTCGGAAGCGGGATGCTCTGGCGGGTGCGCCGGAATTTTGACATAAAAATGGCGCACTTTTCGGCTAAAGATGTGTCCCCGTTGACCCGATAGGATGGCAAGGAAGAGAGTGGTTTTCTTCCATGGAGACGGAAAATGGGTTCGTTGAAACTGAAAAAGCTCCTCGGAATCACAATCGGCATTTTTTGGGGTATCGGCAATTGCGCCTCTGCTGCGGAGTACAGCGTTTACGAAGTGTTTCGTGCGATTGATCTTGGTGAATCGGACCGACCGCCACCGAAAGAAATCTTCATCAACATGGGTGCGCTCCAAGGGCTTCGGAAGGGCAGTGTCCTTGATGTATATCGGAAAATTTCGAGTTTTGACAATGTCACCGAAAAGCTGGCAGGAGAGCATGTGGTTCCAGTTGGAAGAATCAAGGTGATCCACACCGATGAAAAAACTGCGATCGCCAGAATGGATCGGTTTGTCTCCCTGGAGCAAGAGCCCGCGCTCTTGCCCCAGTCCATCATGATTGGAGACCTTGTTCGTCTTGCAAATTGATTCAGGTCTCTGGAAGTCGATCAGTTCGGAGCCTCCTCAATGGTGACCACAGAATCTTCCGCAACTGCTTCGGCGTTTTCCTTGTATTTCGTCTTTTTGTGGAGGAAGTTAACACGGTCTGCATGGATCTCGTGGATGTAATGGATTTCTCCTTCTTGATCCTCGTATTTTCGGACTCGGATTCCTCCCTCCAAAAATACGGCCATTCCTTTTTTGAGCTCCTCGTTCACTTTTTCGGCGGGCTTGCCCCAGGTAACGATTCGGTGCCAGGTGGTCTCGCTCTCGTTTCGGGAGCGGTGCCAGGTCTCAGTGGCCAGACTGAACTGGCTTACCGGAGTACCGTTTTTTGTGAAACGCAAGATTGGGTCGTTGCCCAAGCGTCCTAACAGCATGACTCGATTGATGTCCCTCATAAAGGTTCCTTTCTATTTTGAGGTTGTTTTCAGCCGGAAGCATTGCCATTGTTGTGCCAATGAAACCACAGCTCAGAAAAGGATTTGGAATCGGGGGCAGAATTGCGCGAACCCTTGAGCCCCAGCCCGCGCCATCTTTTCCTTTTGGAACAGATGAGTACTGGATGGAGCAGGCACTGCTGCAATCCATGGAATCAATCGGGCTCTCCCAACCCAATCCGGCGGTCGGTTGTGTGCTGATTCAGAATCAACAGGTCATTGGTCGCGGGAGTACGCAGGCCTGGAGAAAGGAGCACGCCGAACGCGTGGCTTTTTCGCATTTGGACCCCGCGGCAGACCTTCGTGATTCGGTGGCTTATGTGACTCTTGAGCCTTGCTCTCATGAAGGGTTCCAGCCCCCGTGTGTGGAGCTTTTCCTTAAATCCCCGATTCCAAAAATCATGATTGCCGTTCCGGATCCGGACCTTCGTGTGAATGGAGAAGGCATCCGCCGTCTGCGCGCTGCAGGCAAAGTGGTCGAGGTCGGAATTCTGGGGTCGGAGTCGCGCGCCTGGAATTTGAATTTTTTCATCAACAAAAAAACAGGCCGTCCGATCTGGGCCGCCAAATGGGCGCAAACTCCTTCCGGACACCTTTGCGATGCCGAGGGGAACTCGAAGTGGATTTCCCGACCTGAATCCCGAGCCCATACCCACTGGCTTCGACAGAAGTATGATGCGATCGTAGTCGGAGCCCGCACCTTTCTTCTGGATCAACCCCGTCTTACCGTGCGGGATTGCGCGGGTCCAATTCATCGGAATCCCGAGAGGTTCGTGTTTGACCCCAAAGGAAGGACGCTCCACCTTCCGGCTGAGAAAAGGGAGGGGTTTCGGACGCTTGTCTGCGAACCGGAGATCCGTGCAGCAGGAAATGTTCCTGTCCCCGGGGTGATTTCTGTGCCGGTGGCTGTGGATTCCCCGGACCTATGGTTGGTGTTTCGCCAAGTGCTTGAGGCATCAGAGTTTCCGCGCCCACTCCAGAGCATCATGGTGGAGGGTGGGGGGCGCCTGTTGAGTGAACTCTTCAAACACGACCTTTTTACTGTGGTACATCGGTTTGTGGGGAGCCGAAACTTTCAGGATGCTTTGGAGGCCGATCGTGTGAATTGGTTGCCAGGGGGTGATTGGAGTCTTCAAACTCAGGAAGAATTTCATGGGGATCTCTTGCACGAATGGATAAAAGAGGTTTAAATAAACGCTGTAAAACCAAGGAGATCAAAAGATGATGAAGAAGTGGGCGTTCGTGCTTGTTGCAGTTACATTGGCGTTTTCGGCGTGTTCCAAAAAACCGGCTCAGGAGGAAGCATCCCTTCCGTCCGCTGCAAATGCGGATGAAACCATGGGGGACTCTGATTCCGGGAAGGCAATGGGGCTTCAGACGGTTTATTTCGGATATGACACCTTTACCTTGAACAATGAAGCAAAGACCATCTTGAAAGCC
>JAGWXK010000109.1 GCA_018969905.1 Bdellovibrionales bacterium | reverse complement strand
CAGCCAGTAAGTTTTTCCCAATGATCTTTTGCCAACCTTGGAAGCGCTTTCGCATTCACCGTGCTGACATTCAGAACCGCCTGATTGTCCTGGATGATGTCCCAAACCTTGAGCGCAATTTCGGCAATGCTCATCGGATCCGAGGTCTGCTCATTGTACCGGAAAGATCGATGCGAAATCTCCTCCGAGAACTGACGATGCAAGGTTTCAAGTGTTTCTTCGCTTGGACGGGAAGACCGGAATTTCCGGGTCTTGATCGTGATGGTGTCCGCCTGATAGAACGGATCGCCTGAAAAGACTGTTTTTGGCTTGAGCACGATCTCGCCCTTGGTTTGAGCAACAACTTTATTCTGAAAGCAAAGACTGAAAACTAAACCCAGATACACTGAACACTTCATCATGGACAGCACCTCACATGCGCGAAACAACTATCATCATTGATGCGGCTCAGCAATCAAAATTACACTTGACCGATTTACGCGGGATCGCTAGCCTACTCACTCCTTTGTTGGCTCGTAGCTCAGTTGGTTAGAGCGCTACCTTGACATGGTAGAGGTCGCAGATTCGAGTTCTGTCGAGCCAACCATTTACTTCACTTGATCCACATCAGGAGCTCAGGCGTTCTCTTCAAAGCCTTTCGGAACCCCCCTCCTTCAGAAGGATATCCCAGCAAAACCGCTTCCGCCGGATGAAATCCCCCGGGAAATAGCTCCCGATATTCCGAAAATCCACTCACGGGCCCCTCCTCCACCAAAACAGATCTCGCCCAAAACCCCTGTCGATGTGCTGCTGCAACCAGACGTTCAGCTAGCGATTTGCATGAGATCCGCGTTTGTTCGCCACAATCCCATCTCCAAATCCAAACCAGGTTTGATGCGCTTACAACCGCGGATTCTCCAAGCAACCCCCTGATGATGGATTTTTTTTGTATGACAACAAACCCCAATCTTGATGAATCCCACTCTTCGGGATGATCCAAGGTGCACGCAATGAGAGATCGAAGAGATCTATGATCAAGGATTCCTGCACCCGGCTCCGGCATTGATTCCATTTGTGAGTCCCCCTGCCAGTCAGTGCAGCAAGTGCCGTGCCGTCTGCTTTTTGATCAACCACAGCACCAAAAACACAAAATAACGAAGGAAAAAATAATGGACCTGGCCAAAACAGCAAGTCATCAAGTTCATTTAGAAACCTGATTTTGATTCAGTCAGCCGGAAGGAGTTGCGTTATTTTTTAAATTTTTTTTCGATAAAAAATACTTCGTCTGGGAAAGTTTTTCCCCTTAGCCTCAAAAAAGGCCCGGAATCGGATTTCCGGAAAAAACTCAAAGGAAGAGAAAATGAATCAATCAAAATCACAATCATCCCCCCTGTTCCAAATCATTCTCAGTGCATTCATCCTTAGCTCCTGCCAGTACAATCCACTTTCAAGCGAGCCTGCTCCTCTCCCCTCCCTCCCTGCCCCCCCCAAACCCTCGCCCTCTAAACCTTCCGAATCTTCTCCAAGCTTCCAAACCTGCAAAAGCAGTGACCAGGAGTTTCAGTGCCTCGCGCTCAAAATCGTGTCGTACGAAGATTCCGGTACTCCTAGCGTTCTTGGCAAAATTCAGGCTGAAACTCTGACAAATGAAATCAACAAGGTATGGAGTCAGTGCAAGATCGGTTTTCAAATCGAGCGGTATGAATCGGTCAACCCTCTCACTTTGGGCCTTCAGTACAATCCGGAGTGGAGATCACAGGCAGGCAAGGTTCGCTCCACATTCAGCGACAACAATAGCCTACTGGTCGTGGCAACGGGAAAGCTCACTTCCTCCACGATTGCCGTGACACAGATGCCTGGTTACGGGCCTTTCGGCGTTCTCGTGGAGGATTCTTTTGCGAACAATCCCCTGACTGTGGGTCATGAACTTGGGCACTACATGGGACTGTATCACTTTCGAAATTCCTCAAATCTCATGAACCCTTACATTGGCACTTACACGGAAAACCTTACTCCTTCGCAATGTCAAATCGCCCGTGCCACAAACCAAAGAGAATGGGTCCAGATGATGCGATAACCGATTTACCCCCGAATGCCCGGAGCGACACCCTCTTCCTCTTTGGCTCTCCCCCGATTCAAGGAAAAACCAAAGGGTGTCGCTCCGGGCAAATCACATGTGTCGAATGCTCGCTGAAAAAAACTGATTCCATTCAAGAGTTTCTGGCAAAGGCATAAATCATGCCATTCGCTATTTAACAACCATTTAAAAAATCAAAGCCAGCTTCAGGAAACTTGCGATAAAATGAAAGAACCGGGGAAGTGAATCTCCGGAACTAGAGGAGAAACCATCATGAATCTCAAAATCAGCTACAAACACATTCAATCCACGGCAGGAATCGATGATGCAACCCGAAAGAAATCTGAAAAACTAAAAAAATACTTTCAAGGAAAGTTGAATCTGGACTGGAATTTCACTGTCGAAAAACATGCTCACATTGCCCATTGCCACTTGACCGGAGACCACATTGAATTCTTTGCCGAGGCAACCACGGATAATCTCTACAGCGCCATCGATGAGGTCGTGAATCACCTAGAACGGCAGGTCAAGCGCAACAAAGAACAAACACGGAACAAAAAACACATCGGAAGGGAGTACAAGGCAGCCTGACCTCCAAGGGTCATCGCGCAATTTCCCGGATGGTTTGAATAGAGCCGAGCACGGCAAGGGCGGCTTCACGTCCCTTGTTGTGCTCATCCTTTCCCGAGCGTAGGATCGCCTGCGCATCCGTGTAAGTTGTAAGCACACCAAAGGCAATGGGCACCTCGGACTCGAGGCTTGCCAGCTGGATCCCAAGAGCTGCCCCCAGACTGATGAATTCAAAATGCGCTGTGTCGCCCTTGATGACGCAGCCGAGGCAAATCACACCGCTGTACCTACCAGTTTTGGCGGCTTGTTTTGCGATCAATGGCATTTCAAATGCTCCGGGAGCACGAAACTGATCCACGGCTGTGATCCCGTTCTCGGTCAGGACCTCACACGCACCGGCCAGCAGACCACTTGTGATCTCTTCATTGAACTGACTTGCCACGATTGCAATACGAATTTCAGAGTTCATAGATTGCCCAGTTGATGATGAAACCGCTCGCGCTTGGTTTTCAGATAATTCAAATTATCCTCATTTACTTCACCTTCGATTCCGACCTGGTCCTCAATTTGAATTCCGAAGGTCTGGAGTTCACGTACTTTATGAGGGTTATTCGTAAGCAAGCGGATACTCTTGACGCCCTTCTTATGAAGAATCTTGGCCGCATCCTGATAATGACGTTCATCAGGTTTGAATCCCAGAGTCACATTCGCGTCAAGGGTGTCCTGGCCGGAATCCTGAAGGGCGTACGCCTCAATCTTGTTAAAAAGACCGATTCCGCGTCCTTCATGGTTCTTCAGATAAATAACGGCTCCGCCCGATGGCGAATCACCAATCCTGCTCAGGGAACGGCTTAACTGGTTCCCGCAGTCACATCGCAAGGATCCCAAAGCATCGCCGGTCAGACACTCCGAATGAATACGGACAAGAGGCGCGCGATTCATCGGGTCCAAAAACGAATCCGTAAACATCAAGGCGTGCTCCGCTCCCGTGAAAGGGTTCCGAAAACATTGAATTTTCCACTCATGGCCGACCGCTCCCCCAAAGCGATTCGGAAAGCGCGCGATGCTGCTTTCCTTGAGCCAGTCCCGATTCAGCGCCTGATGTTCGATCAAATCCTCAATTGTGAGAATGGGAATCGAATGGATGCGTGAAAACTCCTCAAGATCCGGTCTTCGCGCCATGGATCCATCTTCATTGATGATTTCACAAATCACCGCTGCCGGTCTTAACCCTGCAAGCCTGCAAAGTTCAAGAGATCCTTCGGTATGGCCGGCCCGCTCCAGCACACCTCCGGGAGCGGCGCGGAGGGGAAATATATGTCCCGGCGCCACAAGGTCCAAACGGGAAGATGAGGGATCGGAGGCCACTTGAATGGTTCGAGCCCGGTCCGCAGCAGAGATCCCAGTGGTCACGCCGGTGGCAGCCTCGATCGACACAGTGAAGGCTGTTTTCCTTGGGCTCTCGTTGTTTGGAACCATCAGAGGTAGACCAAGACGATCCACCTGCTCAGCTTCGAGAGACAAGCACACCAAACCACAGGCTTTGCGGATCATAAAATTGATTTTTTCGGGAGTCGCGAATTCGGCCGCGAGGATCAAGTCCCCCTCATTCTCGCGATCCTCGCTATCCACGAGAATCACCATCTCTCCCCGCTTTAGCGCCGAGACCGCCGTCTCAAGTCTTGTGTTCATGATTCAGTCTTTCGATATATTTTGCCAATACATCTACCTCAAAATTGACTAAATCACCACGATATAAATCCGAGAGACAAGTCTCTTGCCAGGTATGAGGAATGATTTGAAACTGAAGAAATTGATCCCGAATGCCATGAATCGTAAGGGAAACCCCGTCCAGGGTAAAAGAACCCTTGTGTACACAGTATTTTAAATGAGAAAGCTCCGGAAGCTTGATTTCAAGGAGATGACACTCTCCTCCCATGACTTCCGTGCGCTCCACAGTAGCCACCCCGTCCACATGCCCCTGAACCCAGTGACCTGAAAATCGATCAGAAAGTTTCATTGCCCGTTCCAAATTCACTCGCCTCCCTGCTCTCAATCGTGAAAGTGCAGTAATGGAGAGCGTTTCCGGGGCAAGATCAAATCGAAGCCACTCTGGGCTAAAACCCACCACCGTGAGGCAGACTCCATTGATGGCGATGCTTTCACCAAGGACTATCGGATCAACGGATGCCACCTCACAATAAGGGTTTCCGATTTCAAGTCGGAATGGAGTACCCTGCTTCCCATCGAATGATCGAACCGTTGCCGTTTTTTGAATGATCCCTGTAAACATCAGAACTCCCGAATCCCCTCAAGCGGGGTAAGTTTTGCGGCGCCTCGAGCGGGGAAGTACGAGGCAAGACACACGATAAAAAATGAAACCAAAGGGACACCCAGATAATAGGTGGCATCAAAGGTTACAGGAAGAGTGCGATCATAATAGACATCGGGGAGTGAAATGAACTGGTAGCGTTTCAGCAGCAAACAGATCCCAAGAGCTCCGAGGGTTCCGAAAAAAACACCACTTCCACCGATCAAGATCCCCTTCCATACAAAAATCCCACGAATGCTTTTCGGTGTGGCACCCATCGTCTTCAAAATTGAAATTTCCTTTATTTTCTCCTGAACAAGAAGCGTCAGGGTCGAGACGATGTTGAGACTAGAGATGATGACCGTAAAAAGAAGGATCAAAAACATCGCCAGTCTCTCTAGTCTCATGGAGGCAAAAAGATTCGCATTCAAGTCGTTCCAGTCCCGAGCTTTCAAATCCGAAAGCTCTGATCGAAACCGGGACACGAAGGAGGCTGATTTCGAGGAATCCTGAAGTGCAATTTCAATCTCACTGACAACACCTTTTTTTCTAAGAAAACTCTCAACTTGATTGATCGCAGTGTAGGCCACATGCGATTCCTGTTCCGGAACACCGAAATGATAAATCCCCTCGACAACAAAGCGCTTGATCCGGGGTATGTTGTTGAATGGGCCATCCATCTGTGATGGTGAAATCACTGTAACAAAATCACCCGGAATCAGCCCCATTTCGTAAGCAAGTTCCTTGCCGACAAAAATTCCGGGATATCGAACGGCGCTCGGGCCATCGCGATCAACAAGCATCTGGGGAAGCGCCTCTTCTATCACGGTTTTCTTGATGCGATTCAGCTTTTCCGCCTCCACCCCTTTGATCAGAATCCCGGAGACCTTGTTTCCGTTCCGAATCACCACCTCAGTGCTGAGTTGGTAGCTCATCAGCTCGACCTCCGAGCTTGACGCCATGCTGGCAAGCGCGGGCAAGGCCGTCATGCCGGCTTTCGGAACCCATCCAGATTCAAAACCCGGAAAACTGTGCTCCGGAGTAATCAGAACATGAAGATCGCTCGACACCAGTTTTTGCTTCAACTGTTTTTCAAAGCCACTCATCACCGAAAGAACAATGATGATTGCCGCGACACCGAGGCCGATCCCCCCCATGGAGAGAAGACTGCTCAGACTGAGAAACTCAGTGTTCCTCTTTGACTTGAGATACCTTCGGGCTATGAACAAAATCCAGTTCATGAATAGAACTTGCCCTTGGCTGCCTGATCAAGCAATGCGTTCGACGGCTTGAAGCGCATGCCATATTTGGATTCAAACCCATTCAGGCCTTCGACCACAGTGGGGAGACCGATGGAATCGGCGAAGCACAATAGCCCCCCCCTAAAAGGAGGAAAACCGGTACCCATGATCATGCCAAGGTCCACATCTTCCGGCGTCGCTACGATCTTCTCCTGAAGACACCGGGCCGCCTCATTGATCATTCCGAACACACAGCGCTCAACCATTTCCTTTTGGGTGATTTTTCCGGAAACCGGAGTGATCCCAAGAAAATCGTAAATCCCCGGGTCAAAAGACCTCTCCTTTTTTTCGGCTCCTGAGTAAAAATAAAAGCCCGCACCGGCCTTTTTGCCGAGTCTTTTCTTTTCCACCAGTTTTTCAAACGTTTTCGGCGGAAGCATCCTCTCACCAAAACCGTCGTGAAGAATGTGACCTACCTTTTCAGCGACATCAAGACCGATCTCATCAATCAGTTCGATCGGCCCCATGGGCATTCCGAACTCAAGGAGAGCCGGATCTAGCTCTTCGATTCGCACTCCCTCGGATACCATGATCGCCGCTTCAGCAAGATAGGGCATCAGGAGTCGGTTCACGAGAAACCCGGGGGCATCCCGTACGACGATTGGAGTCTTTCCAATTTGTTTGCTGAATTGAAAAATCTGGGACACCGCCTGATCCGAGGATTTCTCCCCTCGTATCACCTCAACCAGCGGCATCTTGTGGACCGGATTGAAGAAGTGCATTCCACAAAATCGCTCGGGATGCTTCATCACGGTTTGCATTTTGCTGACACTAAGTGAGGACGTGTTTGTGGCAATCACTGCATCCTTTGAAACGTATTCTTCAAGTTCTTTCAAGGCGCCCTGTTTGATCTCCATTTTCTCGACGATCGCCTCAATCACGACTTCCGCCCCCTGAAATCCCTCGAAGGCGGTGGTAGGTGAAATTCGGGCGAGCTTTTGCTGAAACTGCCGCTCCGTAATCGACTTTCGTTTTAAACTCTTTTTGAAAAGATTCAACGCGGATTGAATTCCAAGTTCAAGTCCGGGAATTCCAATATCCTTCATCCGGACCGAAACTCCCTTGTCGGCAAGAAGGTGGGCGATGCCCCCTCCCATTACACCTGCTCCAAGGACTGCTGCCGTTTGGATTTTTCGGGTTTCAACATTCACCCCCTCCGGCAGGCCGTTTGCTTTTTTGATACCCTCAGTAAGGAAGAACAGTCGAATGCAGTTCTTGGAAACCCCGGTCGCTGCCATCCTTCCAAAGCCCTCTGCCTCGCGCTTCATGGCGCGGGCCCGAACTTCACCCCTGAAATTTGCGCCAAACCCCGTACCCGTGTCCCTGATCACATCGATCGCTTCAATCGGAGCGGGG
>JAGWXK010000108.1 GCA_018969905.1 Bdellovibrionales bacterium | reverse complement strand
CCGTTATTTCGTCGAACGGGCAAAAGGGGGAGTCGGCCTGATCATCACGGGCGGCTACTCTCCAAACCGATTGGGCCGCCTGACTCCCCGCGGAGGTTCTTTTCATTCCGCGCGACTTGCACGTGCTCATCAGGACTTAACGAAAGCAGTTCATGATCATGGAGCGAAAATCTGTCTGCAACTCCTGCATGCGGGTCGCTACTCCTATCACCCTTTTTTGGTTGCACCCTCCCGCTTGAAGTCCCCGATTTCACCCTTCACGCCGTTTGCAATGCCGGGGTTTTTGGTTCGTTCGACCATCCGGGATTTTGCAAGAGCTGCCGAGAACGCGAAACTCGCAGGCTACGATGGCGTTGAGATCATGGGTTCCGAGGGCTACCTCATCCATCAGTTCTGGTCCGAACGCACGAACCGCAGAACCGACGAGTTCGGCGGAGCGCTTGAAAACCGGATGCGTTTTGCGCTTGAGATCGTTCGCGAAACGCGCAAAAGGGTGGGTCAGGATTTCATACTGATTTTCCGGATTTCGATTCTGGACCTTGTCGAGGGCGGTGCCGCACCCGATGAGATCGTGAAATTCGCAAAGGAACTCAAACGCGCCGGCGTAACGATTCTCAATTCCGGCATCGGTTGGCATGAGGCAAGGATACCCACGATCGCATCCGTGGTTCCAAGGGCTGCATTCACTTCGGTCACCGCTCAACTAAAGGAGTCGGTCCGCATCCCGATCATCGCCACAAACCGGATCAACGATCCCCTGACAGCGGAAGAAGTCATTTCGCGCGGGGATGCGGATCTTGTGTCGATGGCCCGCCCCTTTCTCGCAGACCCCGAGTTTGTTTTAAAAACCTCACAAAACCGGGTGGCAGAGATCAATCCCTGCATTGCCTGCAATCAAGCCTGCCTGGATCACATCTTTGAGAACAAAAAAGCCTCCTGCCTTGTCAATCCTGCCGCATGCGAGGAAGAGAGCTGGACGCTCACCCGGGCGGCACGTCCGAAAAAGTTTGCAATCATCGGAGGAGGCCCGGCTGGCTTGAACGCAGCGATCCGCCTTCTTCAGGCCGGTCATCAGCTCACGCTGTTTGAAAGGTCCGCAACTCTGGGCGGCCAGTTCAATCTTGCCGCAAGGGTGCCAGGCAAAGGCGAATATCAGGGCTCGATTGATCATTGGATCTCGGAAATCAAACGACTGGGCGGCCAGATCCGGGTCAATCGTGAAATCAAAAGCGCATTCGAGATCAAGGGCTTTGACGAAGTGATCTTGGCCACAGGAGTAAAGCCCCGAATCCCCAAGATTCCGGGCGCTGATCTTCCGCACGTGTATCGCTACGACGAAATTCTATCCGGCAAGGTTCCTCCAAAGCACATCATCGTGATCATCGGTGCGGGTGGAATCGCGATCGATACCGCAAGCTACATTCTTCATCAGCACTCGGATTTCGACCTTGATCCAAAGAGCTATTTCAAACACTGGGGAATCGACCCCTCCCAAAAGAGCGGGCTGATCCCGGGCTTCAAACCCGCGCGCACCAGACTCTCGCTTACCCTTCTGCAGCGAAGTGCCGGAGGCATGGGCCGAGGACTCGGAAAGACCACCGGCTGGATTCACAGGCTTGATCTCAAGCGCTCGGGAGTTCGCTATTTCAACTCACTTGCCTATGAGTCCATTACACCCGAGGGCGTGATGGTGACCCAGAAGGATGGAACCAAAAAACTGATTCCGGCCCAGCAGGTGATTTTGTGCGCAGGACAGGAATCCGAAATCGCACTCCAAAGCGTGTGCGAAAAGAATGGAATCCCATTTCGCGTGATCGGCGGCGCCAAACTCGCCACCGAGATTGACGCAAAACGCGCGATCCGCGAAGCCTGGGAACTCGCGCGTCAGGATTGACGGAAGCGAGGCCGCAGGAAGCGGCTCGGAGGTCAACGCCCTATCGAGCAAAGAGTGGCATGACAAAATCGCCCTGAGGCCATTTCCACTCACAGCGCGCGGTTTAAAAACTTCACGCGCTTGATCAAATCCCGAAGTTCGGCCGCCTTTTCAAATTCAAGATTGGATGCCGCTTGTTTCATTTCCTTATCGAGCTTCTTGAGCTCTGCAGGAATCTTTTCAAGTCCCTTGAAACGCTCTCCGAGCAAGAGCTTGATCGCATCAATTCTTGATGCCTCATCCACATAATCGAGCATCAGCGCAGAGTCGGCTGAGGTGGCTGAGCCCCCACCGACCCCGGCAGATCGGGCCGCAGCCGAGGGCCAAAGCCCCTGACCCAATACCGAGTCACTCTCGGCCTCGATCCTCTCCGCGATTTTCTTTTGAATCGTCTGTGGGATGATCCCATGATCAAGGTTATACTTTTCCTGGATTTCCCGCCGCCGTGCGGTTTCCCGCATGGCAATCTGCATGGAGCCTGTGACCTTGTCCGCGTACAAAATTACAAATCCACTCGCATTCCGGGCGGCCCGACCGATGGTCTGAATGAGCGAGCGTTCTGAGCGCAAAAACCCCTCTTTGTCGGCATCCATGATCGCAACCAATGAAACCTCCGGAAGATCAAGCCCCTCCCGAAGGAGGTTGATTCCGATCAGCACATCAAATGTTCCAAGCCTCAGATCCCGCAGAATCTCAACCCGCTCCAGTGTCTCGATGTCGGAGTGCAGGTACTTCACCTTGATTTTCTTCTCGGTGTAGTACCGGGTCAGATCCTCGGCCAGGCGCTTGGTAAGTGTCGTCACCAGCACACGCTCATTTCGCTCAACGCGGATGCGGATCTCATTCAAGAGGTCATCTACCTGCGTTTGCGCGCCCCGCACTTCAACGATCGGATCAAGTAACCCAGTCGGACGGATCACCTGCTGGGCCACATCGCCGTTTGTGAGCTTGAGCTCATAGTCGCCCGGGGTTGCAGAAACATAGACACATTGGCCAAGGATCTTTTCCCACTCCTCGAAATTGAGCGGCCGGTTGTCAAGGGCGCTCGGGAGCCTGAACCCGTGCTCGACGAGATTCATCTTCCGTGCCCGATCGCCCCGATACATTCCCCCGATCTGGGATACGGTCACATGGCTTTCATCCACAAAACAAAGCCAGTTTTTTGGAAAATAATCCATGAGGGTCGGCGGCGGATCGCCGGGATTCCGCCCCGTGAGATGCCGGGAATAGTTTTCAATGCCCTGACAGAATCCGATCTGCTCCATCATCTCGAGATCAAAAAGCGTTCTCTGCGAAAGTCTCTGGGCCTCAAGAAGCTTGTTCTGCGCATTAAGCTCCTGAAGCCGCTCCTTGAGCTCCGCGCGGATTGAGTCCATCGCGCGCTTTCGGTTGTCGAGAGTCGTGACATAGTGACTGGCAGGATAGATTGTAACCTTTGGAATTTTTTCGTACCGAACTCCCCGAAGCGGATCAAAGGTCGAGATCGCCTCGATCTCATCACCAAAGAATTCAAGGCGGATTGCCACTTCTTCCTCGTATGCCGGGTAAATCTCAACCACCTCTCCCCGCACCCGAAACGTTCCCCGGTGAAAATCAATGTCGTTCCGCTTGTACTGGATTTCAAGAAGCTTCTTCAAAACTTCCTGGCGCTTGTACTCCTTGCCGGTCTCGAGGTGCAAAATCAGTCCCTCATAGGCCTCGGGACTTCCAAGACCATAGATGCAGGAAACCGATGACACAATGATCACGTCATTTCGCTCAAGCAAAGATCGGGTGGCAGAATGCCTGAGCTTGTCGATCTCGTCATTGATCTGGGAATCTTTTTCAATATAAGTGTCGGTCGAGGGAATGTACGCCTCGGGCTGGTAGTAGTCGTAGTAACTGACAAAGTATTCGACCGCATTGTCCGGGAAGAATTCCTTGAACTCCGTGTAGAGCTGGGCTGCGAGAGTCTTGTTGTGGCAGAGAATGAGGGTCGGGCGATTCACCCTTGCGATGACATTTGCCATGGTGAAGGTTTTCCCGGAACCGGTGACCCCGAGCAACACCTGGGATGCGGACTTCGATTCAATCCCGCGCACGAGTTTCTCGATCGCCTCGGGCTGATCGCCCGTCGGTTTGAACTCCGCCGCCAAAGAGAAAGGTTTTTCCGAGAAAAACGCCATTCCCGGAACCCTAGCAAAATTTGATCAAGAGATCATCAACGACACCAAGGTCCCCAGTGCCGAACAAAGAATTGCGATTTCCGCCCCTAAACTCATACTCTTAGATACTAACCCCTCGAATCCATGAGGAAAAGTGTGTCCCATTTTACACGGGATTGTGCTAAAGTTTACCCTATGCAGAAAGTACTTCTCCTTGAAAACATTCATCCTTTGGCACGTGATCTTTTTTTAAAAGACGGTTTTAAAGTGGATTCATTAAAGGGCGCACTCACCGAGGACGAACTCATTGCAAGACTCCCGGGCTACGACATCCTTGGAATTCGAAGCAAAACCTATCTCACCCGTAAGGTCTTTGAGGCGGCAAAGAGTGTCGCAACTGTTGGTTGTTTTTGCGTGGGCACAAACCAAGTCGACCTGAAAGCCGCGCGTGATCATGGAGTCGTGGTATTCAATGCGCCGTTCAGCAACACCCGGAGTGTGGCCGAAATGGTGCTTGCCGAAATCGTGATGCTCTCGCGAAAGCTCGGCACGCGCAACATCGAGATGCATCAAGGGATTTGGAACAAAAGCTCGGCCCAATGCTTTGAAGTGCGCGGAAAAACGCTTGGCATCGTGGGTTATGGGAACATCGGCTCTCAGGTGTCTTATCTTGCCGAAGCCTTCGGGATGCGGGTGGTGTTTTACGACATCATTTCAAAGCTGCCCCTTGGGAACGCAAAACCCATGTCGACACTCGATGAAGTCCTCGAGACGGCCGACTTCGTCACTCTCCATGTTCCTGCAACCGATTCCACCCGCAACATGATCGGAAAGGATGAGCTTTCGAAAATGAAACAAGGCGCATGCCTGATCAACGCATCACGAGGCGATGTGGTCGTGATTCCGGCACTCGAGGAGGCGGTACGTTCAAAACATCTCGGCGGCTGCGCGCTTGATGTTTACCCCGAGGAACCCGAGAACAATCAAAATGGATATCCCTCTCCGCTCAAGGGTGTAGAGAACGTTATTCTCACTCCCCACATCGGGGGTGCCACCGAAGAAGCACAGGTAAATATCGGCCGCGAGGTTGCATCCACCCTGATCCGCTTTGCCCAAACCGGCTCAACCCTACGAGCGGTGAACTTCCCGCAGGTCGATGTACCGCTTGATCGCGGCAACACCCGGCTTACCAATGTGCACCAGAACGTGAAGGGAGTCTTAAAGGACATCAACCGAATTTTGTCCGAATATGGCGCGAACATTCAGGCTCAGAGCCTCCATACCGATCAGGATCTCGGATACCTCATTGTGGATCTCAATCAACCGATCACGGATGAGCTCATTCATTCGATTGAGCAGTTGAAGACCGCGATTCGGACGAGACGCGTTTGCTAAGGGTCCACCCGTCTCGTTCACTGTTGCTGGAGCACGGCTCAGAACGAACAGTGGTCAGGGTGCGGTTTTCCCCTCAAGCTGAGCCCATCTTGCATAGAGGCGCTCGACCTCGGCCTGAAGCTCACCCATTTCGCGCGTAAGTTCCGTGAGCTTTAGCGAATTCGTGAGAAGCTCGGGCTTTCCTGACTCTGCTTCGAGCTCTGCGATCCGGGTTTCTTTTTCAAGAATCACACTTTCCATCTTGTCGAACTCAAGTTGCTCCTTGTAGGAGAGCTTCTTCTTTTTTGTAGTTCCCGCTCCTACCCCGGAAGTCAGAGTCTCCGACTGAACACCCGATACAGTGCCATTTGCTACCCTCTTCGTTCCGGATCCGAATAGATTCGCCCGAAACCACTTTTCCCACTGGTTGAGATCAGAAAACTGGATGTATTCCGGAATCGAAATCACCTGATTGCAAACCTCATCCATGAATCTTCGATCATGGGTGACCAGAATCACCGCACCCGGAAACTCCTCAAGACAATCCTCGAGCACCCCTAAGGTCTGAAAATCAAGATCGTTCGTGGGTTCATCAAGAACAAGCAGATTCGCAGGTCTCAACATGAGCCTCGCAAGCAAAAGTCTTGCCTGTTCTCCACCCGAGAGCTTTCCTACCAACACATCCACATCGGGGCCTGAAAACAAAAAACGGTCCAAGTAAGACCTGACATGAAGCTTTTTTCCCTGAAACTCAACAGTCTCGCCATAAGGACATACCGTCCTGAGTACGCTCACATTCGGATCAAGTGTCTCGCGATTTTGTTCAAAATAAAGAACTTGAAGTGAATCGGCGCGCTTGATCTCGCCCGAGTCCGGAGCCTCGACCCCAGCAATGAGCTTGATCAGCGTGGTCTTTCCGGTTCCATTCCTTCCGATCAGCCCGATCCTTGATCGTGGCGTGATCAAAAGATCAAGCCCTCGGATCAGCACTTGGTCTCCATAGCTTTTCGAAACGCCCTTCATCTCGACAAGTTTCTTTGCGCTCCGCTCAGAACTCTCCCACTCAAGCTTCACGGAATGGTCACGATTCTTCACCCCAAGATCCTGCACCTCGACCTTGAGCGCCTCTGCCCGGTCGATCCGGGCTTTTTGTTTGGTCGTCCTAGCTTTTGCGCCACGCTTTAGCCACTCGATTTCGCGGCGAAGTGTGTTTTTGAGCGACTCCTCGCGCGAGGCCTGGGCCTCAAGGTATTCCTCTTTTACCTTCAAAAAATCATCATACCCGGAATCCACACTTAGAATTCCACCAGGGTTTCTACGATCGACCTCGATCGTGCGGTTCACGATGCGATTTAAAAATGCCCGATCATGACTCACAATCACAAGGCTTTTGGAACTGGCTCGAAGGTAATCCTCAAGCCACAAGATGCTCTCCACATCCAAATGGTTGGTGGGCTCATCCAAAAAGAGCACATCCGGATTACGCGCAAGCTCGCGCGCCAGCGCCACCTTCTTCTTCCAGCCTCCGGAAAGCGATCCCACCTTCGCATCTGCATTGAGCGATAGCCTTGAAATGGCCTCTTCGGCCGCTCCCACTGCGGCCCAATCCTCCTCATTCCTTACTCCCTGATAAACCGTATCCCGCACGCTGAGATCGGGATCAAGTTCCGGAGTTTGCGGGAGGTAGCCCGTGATGAGCCCCCGCGATCGGGCCACCGTGCCGGAATCCGCATCCACCTGCCCGCACAAGATCTTAAGCAGGGTCGACTTGCCTGCCCCGTTCCTTCCGATGAGCGCGATTTTTTCGCCCTGAGAAATACTGAAGGTCAGACCCTCAAAAAGGACCCGGTGCGAAAATGCGAATTTAAGCTCGTGAATGCTGAGAAGAACTGACATAAGGGAAAAACTCTAGCATGAAGGAGAATGGTTTGGGTGGTTTTCGTCAAAACCCTAGAATGAAACCAATTTCAACGACTTGATCCCTGAACTCTCTTGACCCGGCGGGAAGAAAAAAATGGCTCGGAAGTTCGGCGAGTGACAAAGCACCCTTTTGCTGGGAGCTGCTCGACACTTGGATCTTTGCCATCGGAATCACTCGAAATCTTTTTCCTCCAAGAGCCTCCCCCTGGAATTCGCAAGTTAAAATCTTCTGCGCTCCCTCGGCAGGCTCACTGCCCACATCGTAAACCGATCCAGGATCGATCTTTGGCATAGGGTAGCTCACCTCTGGAAGCACCACATAATCCACCTTTACTTTTGATCCGCCAGACAGATACTCGGCGGTGAAAAACTTCCCGACTTTTGAGTTAGTAGGACTCATCGCCCTCATGCCAAAGAACTTAAATGAAAAACCC
>JAGWXK010000107.1 GCA_018969905.1 Bdellovibrionales bacterium | reverse complement strand
AAAGGTTCCATCCTTTCCGCATTTCGGCCAGGAGGCACCAGAACTTTAAATTTTTACCTACAGAGTTGTCAGTTTGAATCCCAGGTTGAAAACAGAGCCGGAGAGGTTGATTCTAAAGGGCGAGGTGCTGCTAAAGAGTGTCAAAAAATACCCGCCCTTGAGGATCAGGAGGACCTTGGAAGAAACTGGAATCTCGACGGTCAATTTCGGAGTGAGATCGAACAGGGAGGATGTGAACTGAAAATCCTCCGTGTCATTGATCGAGAGCTTGTTGATTCCGAGCATTACTTCAATTGCCGGGGATATTCCCCAAACTTTGCTCTCAACCTCGCTGTCAAGAATCAGGCGTTGTCCGTTGACGCGTATGAAGTGATAGCTGCCCCCGATTGCAAGTCGGGTCAAAGGGATTTCCCCCACATTCGAGGTTTGAAACTGCGAGAATGAAAGGGTTGCTATAGTCCTGTAGTCGAAAAGTGCAACGTTATAATCGATCTGGAATCCGGTTTTTGAGGAGAGAGTTCGAGTTTCCGCCAAAGCCCCGGAAGAGTCGAAGGCATTGATCGTATAGTTGGCCAGGCCATAGCTCAGGTCAAACGAGGATGCAGTTTTGATCGCCCACGCATCAGGCAGCCAGAAGAAAAATGCGAAAATGAGAGAATGGATTCGGATCACTTTTCCCAGTATCGCAGACAACCGGTAAAACTCTATGGATTTTTCGCTTTGGATGGCCCAAAATCAAAGACAAGTGAAGCCCTACCTTCGAACCTGTCTTGCCATCCTTCTGACTTTCTTCTCAGCGAGCCCGTCGTATGCGTTGATTGACGTGCCTACGTTTCGCCTCGGTCTTGGTTATGCCCCCCTCAAGTTCACCGCCGGAACCATTTTTCCGGATCCCACATCACTTGGAAATTTCCTGACGGTCAATCCGATGTTTCTTTGGGACCTGCCTTCCATCCGCACAAGAATTGGGGTGAATTTCGTCGCAGACCTTGGAAGCAACTATGGTTTTTTTTCAATCGCCGGAGTGGGCCTTACCGCTCTTCTTTATCCCCTGGGACTCTCTTCGAGTCGAGAAGTCGGAGACGATTTCTCGGAGGTCATCAAAACCCGGGTGAGCCCATTTATCGCGATTTCTGTTACTCCAACCAAGCTTTCTGTCTCCAGCACCCCGGACCCCGCAGATCCGGACTTCAATTTTCCGGGGCGTTGGCCTTACTTCGCATCCAAGATCATCGAGACATCATTCGGAGCAGGCATAGATTATCCGTTGGGGCGTGATTTTGTCCTTTTCGTGAGCGGACACTATCGTTTTGCGGCCTGGAAGACGGAGGAGCAGGGAGACGGTATCGTCAGCTATGAGGGACCTCAGGTACTAATTGGTTTCTCCACCAATTTTTACTAGAATCCTATCGATTCCCGCATTTACGGGAGGAGTCATCGCTGAAGCTGGAATCTCTTTGATCCAGGCCCTGAGTTTTCTGACCTCATCAGGATCCAGTGGCTTGAAGTCCAAAAGATTTGCCATTGATTTCAATCCTGATTCGACCTCAATTGGAGACCCTGATTTGATCAGACTTGCAGAGAGGGAACGAACCTTTTTATAGTCATCAGGGATCAAGCCTGCGTTTCTGGAGAGAACTTTTGCGAGATCTGCTTTCGTCGCACCCGGATAAGTTCTGATCTTTTTCAAAACCAAGCCAAGCAGGGATTTCCTCACCGACGGGCTTCTGATCTCATCAAGGAGTGCGAGGGCTTCAGAGGATGGATTCGAACACTGAATCAACCGGGAAAATGCTTCGATCAAGTCCGGGTCTGGTGCGGCGTCTTGCGCTAAAAGCTTGAAAAATGCGGACCATTTCATCGTTGGACTGGTTTGAGGGTTGAGTGCCCAATTCCGCAAAGTTTTCCGAGAAGGAGATCCGGGAAGGGGAGGTGGAAGGCGTTCGATCTGTGTTCGGTAAAGGATCAAGTCTGCATCGGGACGCTGTAGACTTCGCTCAAAACGCGCCAAGGATTCTTCCAGCAGGAACTCCTGAACTTCGGCACGTAGACTCTGTATTTTTCCCGAAATGAAAAGTGCTCGAATGGTTTGGAACCAGTCATCATCCAAAAGGCCAGGATTCAAGCCGCTCTTCAGAGGTTCGAGTTGATTTCTCATGATCAGGGTGCCAAGTGGCCCCCCGATCCGCAGATTCGCCACCTTCTCCCGAGCCTCAAAAATGCGTTCGGCCTCGCGAAGATCATCGTCCTGTGGTGTCTTGATTTCCCGTTCGGATTTGTAGAGGGTCAGACTGATTGCAATTCCAAGTGCAAGAGAGGATCCGATCAGCCGCGCTGGATTCCTGTTTGGCTTCATGACGGAAAGACTACCAAACTCTTAGAAGACGTGGAACCGCCGTTCCGCTACCTGGAGAAAAAAGATGCACTCCGTTGATCAGGGGTGAGATCAGGATTGCTCCCGGTTGAAAGTCGAGGGGTATGGCGAAGATTTGTCTTTTGCTCCTGTAATCATAGTTGAAAGCCTGACCACTTGTGAGGTCGTTGCCCGAGCTGACCCCCCAAAGCATACCGTTTCTTTCATCAACCACGAGACGGAGATTGGAGGGATTGTGGTTTCGAGTGTCACGTGAGGGTGTCAGAATGGCTCCCGCAAGGCGACAGTTCCGTGGCGTGGAGCTGCCCGGGTTCAGAAAATTCCTGATTTCAATCACCTTTCCAAGAGCGGGTCCGGAATCGGGAAGCTCGATTCCCACCATGAATAGAATGTCTTCGGCGGGATGGTAAACGCCATCAATCGGATATGTCTTATCGGCTCCTTGAAAAGTGCAGCTGCCCTGACCAAAAAGAATCTCATCCTGAACGCTTGCGTTCAAGGTTGATCCGTTAGGGGTGGATAGGCTGGAGATCAGCACCGCACCATTAAAGCCACTGAACTGGTCAGCCCTGAGACCGACCAACTGAATCAGACGGTTGGAGCTCTGGTGAACCAGTGACTTCGTGATGATGTTGTTAGGGAAGTTGGCTAATGAAGAAGGCAGGGTTGAATAAATGTTTGGCGAGTTTGCCATGGAGTTTCCATCCGACCAGAATTGGGCACGTCCCCGGGTGCCTTCGATTAAAAATGGATTCACATTAGAGGAGGCCGTAGCGGCCGGAGGTACCCACATGGTTGCGCCACGCGAACCGAGTCTGAGTCGAGAGAATGCAAGAATACGACCACTCTTTTCGCCAACGTTATCGACCGCTGAACCTGCAAGGGTTCCGGTAGACTGACTTGAGAACTCATACCAGCAAGTGGAGTTCTTGTTTCTAAGGGTCGTGTTGTTTCCCGTGGGATAGGCTTGGGTGATTGTTCCGTTATTTCCGTAGGTCGAGGTTGCGATCTTCAGATTGGACAGACCCGCACTGTCATCAAGTCCAAACATGAACTGATTTGGTTCCGAACCCGCTGCTGCATATTCGTAACCTGAGCAAAGAACATCCCGTCTGAATGTGCCTGTTCCCCCCACGCTGCCATCGAGAGTAAACTCGCGAACGTGAATGGATGTGCCGGGATTGTACGGATTTCCCAACGCGGTTCCGGTAAGGGAGTTCCTGCCAACGTAGGAGTAGAGAGATGTCGTCCCAAATTCAAAAGGGAGGATGAATTTGGATGGAATGCCATTTGGGGCACTCGCGGTGGTGACGTTGACAGAGCTTGAGGAAACCGCAATCGGGGCCGCCCTCAAGCGTGGATCTGTTTCCGTCATGACTCGAGGCAGGGTGTTCACCACATTCAAGTGAAAAGCATAAGTCTTCGATGAGCTTCCGTCCGTAGTCGAACTGATCCCTTCCGAAGGGTTCGCCAATACAAGGCTGATGATGAGGTCACCCAGATAACCTCCGCTCTGATTCGGCCTGATGGGACGACCGATTCCAAGAAATCCTCCACCATTTTCGGTTCGGGAATATTGGCCCGAACAATCATTGTTCAGGCCTCCTCCGGTCGAGGGAACCGCCATATTGAAACCCAAAAGAGAGGTATTGGTGGTCAACGACTCGGACCTTCGCAAGCAACCATTCACATACCATCGGGCTTGAATTCCCTGTGCAGAAGGTGGATTCGCAAGTTGAACGGATAAAGCAAGCTGCTCCCCTTTTAAGACAAAACTGTTCATCACGGAATTGGTTTGTGGAAAATGATCGATATAGGTTTTGGTTGCGATGTTTTGATCATTGAGAGTGAAAGTCGCACTTCTTCCGCCCGAGCTTGTCGGATAGACCAGGGCGGGGCTGAAGGTTGAGGTTGGAGGGGTATATCCGTTGATTTCATCTCCTGTAAGCGAGAAGCCGCCATTTCCGCCAGGAACCCCCGAACAGAACTCGGTGCATCGTTTCGAAAAATCAAGATATTCCGAATTCACCGAGGTCAAATTCGAAGCAACTATGCTCCTGTCCAGCTTGGCTCCGGATAAGGTCACATTTGCCGGAGTTGCAAAAGGCTGACTGGTGGACCCGTCCAAAAGAGAATGGATGAGGCTGGCTTGGGAGAGAAGGTTGCTTGCATTGGTGGCATTCAGGTTGCAGTACTCAACTGCACCGGTATTCTCGTTGATTCTCTTGAGGCTTGCGGCAATACCGGAGTTTGCAAGGATAGAGGTGTCGTTCATCGAAGTGCTTTGAAGGGCTGGCGTACAGCCCAGGGCAAGATTCGTTGAAATCGGAACTGAGCCAAGTGTGATGGTTCGATCCCCGGTCAAATCACTACTGTCAAAACGACCCTTCAGGACGTAATCCTGGTTCACTCTGAATCCTTTTCCGATCAACGAGTTTGAGACAGTGTTTGCAGGCATGACCGCGGGCTTGATCTGGATTCCGATAAAGTGCGGTTTGTTGGTCTGGTTCGGTGTATCGCGATCAGTAACTCGCGAGACAAAAAGCGCGAGTGGAAAATCAAAGGTGGAGAAGGCCCCGGAACCTTTCAGTGAAGATGCCCGGGGAATCGGGGTGCTGGTTGAGGTGGAAAGAGGCGGTACAATGAAAAATGGTCGACCGACCACGTTCACGTTGAATGAAACGCTCGTGAGAGCTGAGGCGAGGCCTGCACGTGGAGGACTTTCCGGGCCCGGGAGAATGGCCAGACCCAGGGATGGATCTCCCGGATCCCGCACCGTGATCGTGGCGGTGTGACTGCCAAGATTCGAGTTTGTCGGAGTTGCGGTAAGGACGAGAGTTTGAACCACCGAGGTGGGATTGGTTTCATTCGGATTTCCTGCGGGGGCCGCCGGAGTCCCTGCAGTCATAAAGGTTGTGGCTGTTCCAGCGAGTGGAGTGGACTGAAAGAATCCAAGGCTCCGCTCAGAAGAGCTCAGTCTGTACCGAGCCGAATCAGCATCCAGGATTCGTACGGTAACCGTATTGGTGACGCCGGTGTTCACTTCAAGTGTTGCATTGCTCAAGTCTCGCCAGGTCGGAGCTCCGGTCGGAGTTGATGCAGGAATCATGTACTGCACAAGTGGCGCGTTGTTCACAACACTTAATCTGCACCAAATCCAAATTGTACTCTCTGTAGAAGGCACAGTGAACTGGGTTGGGAAGTTGGTTTCAGATGGTTGCGGATTGTACGGACGGTCCCTTACCTTGATTGGGATCAGAAAGCCACCCGGGTTTGAGAGAAGATTGGCCTCGAGATCGGTCGGAGCCCATTGAAAGCTTGCGACGGCGGAGCCAACTGACCCCTGCACCTGCCAATTGATGAGGGAGCTGTTTGAAAAGGAGGGCACGCTATAGGTAAGGCCCGCATTCGGACCATCCAAAATCAAAACCTGGGTGGGCTGAATGACGCTCAAGGTTTTCAGATCGGCAAGGTTGGCGATGTCCTTGACATGAATTCTGAAATCCGTATACGGCGTACTCCTTTCCTGAAGTTGGTAAGGGGTTGGTTGCGCTGTCGCAGTAGCCGGAGAATTCCAAAGAGTATCCCCTGCATTCACCCTGAGACTGCATTGGAATCCACCACTGCTCCCTGACGAGCAGGATGGCGGCAAAGAAATTGCACTCCAATTTCCAGTACCGGGACCGCTATAGATGGCATTGCTCAAGGTGTTTCCGGTTGAGTCTGTGAAAAATGGAGCTTGGTTGTGCTCAAGGCTGAAAATCTGAAGATTGAAGACATCCAGAGGTCCGTTGGCAAGAGGGAGTGAGTCCATCGGTACGGATGGGCGGGGCTGTTCCTCGAAAGTTTCGACAAGGTTAGAAGTTGTACCATTGGCAAGCGTGACGACACTTCTGCTGACCTCAATGAAATGTAGTTTATATTGTTGCGAAACATTGATCGTACAAACCCGAGTCGTGTGATTGCAGTTCTGGGCCGGTACACTTGTCCAGATTCGGTTCCGGAAACAAATTCCAGATGCAGCACAAGACGGCAGGGTATCGTCCATGGTGGTCCCCGGATTCGGACCGTCAGGCGGATCAGTGCTAAACCTAACGGCAATGCTTGAGTTTGAAGCCAAGGTTATCCCGGGAGGCAGTGGATTGTAGCGAATCGAGAGGGTAGAGCTTGTCGAGCTGACCGGATGTTTGGCTCCAAGCCCCATGATTTTGGGAGTCACCGTTGCATCCGCTCCTATGTTGTCCTGCACTTGGATCAGGTAATTGAAAGTCTTACCTGCGTCTTGCTCGCGTTGTTGCCAAGTCAGTTTGCATTTTTTGTAATCTGCTAGCGTATCCAAACGCAAGAGGGAAACCAGCGGAAATTGAGGCGGAGCCGAGCCACAATCCGAGCGGACTCCCCACCCGCTCAGAGTGGGAACATTCTGCGGGAGTGAAGTTGGAACAGGGGAAGGAGTGGCAAGTGCGAATCCAAAAACGTCATAGGGGTCGGTTTCCGTTCTTCCGATGGGCATATCGGATGCGGAAATCGGAAACTCGATCAATCGCGTGCCATTTGATCCGGGTAGGGGTGGCCATGAAAAAATCTGAATTGTTGTGTTGACCCCGTCAGGTGCCGGTCGATTTCGAAAAAAGCTCAATGGAGCGGGAGAGGCGGATGCATCAGGAGGCGGTATGGCAACCGATGTTGAGATCAAACGAGAATCAAAATCCACCGCCCGGATCGAGACATTGTATTCTTTCGTAGGATCGATCTTATCGAATTCCGGTACGGGCCCGGTATTCGAGGAGTATTCTTCATTCGTATGCGTCCCGGGACTCCCTTGGTTGGCAACATATGTTGCACGACCGAAGGTGGGAGAGTTCTCCTGTGTGTCGTAGCGGAAAGTGTTGATCGGGTAGGTTTTGAAAAACAAACCGGAGGCCGCATTGACATCTGGAACGAAATAGGAATTCACAAGGCCAGAAGTTCTGGGAATGGTCGCCCTCGCATCCGCGGCATAGATGCCGGGGTACCAGAAAAGATTGTAAATCTCAGGGTTGATCGGAGGATTCGGATTGGCGAACCCAAGTTTACCGAATTCGGGTAGTTCGGGATCAATTTTGAAAATTGATCTGACCTCGACATCTGTCGGCCCCTGTGAGTCCTCAACGCCAAGGCCGGAGAAGGTAGCGACAATCTGATTCACGGCTTGGGCGCAGTCTGCTCCGGTCGATAAGGCACCAACCACCAGTGCTTTGTATTCTGATTCCATGACAATGGATTTGTGACCCGTGCATTTCGTGATCAAAGGAGAGCTCAATACCAGGCGACTCCGATTCGCCGCGTTTGTACGGGAGAATTTCCATACAGCCGTGAATGCCCCTCCGGTCGTTATGATCGGTACTGAGTTGTATTGGTAACAGAAGTTTCCGGCGCCTGAATTTGATGCTCCTGCAACATGATTCAAGAGGGAACGAAATCGTATTCTCGGCCGGTCTCCATTCTCGGAGCTGCTGTAAATGA
>JAGWXK010000106.1 GCA_018969905.1 Bdellovibrionales bacterium | reverse complement strand
GGTGTCGGGTGTGCGAATCAAATATTTCTCGGGTCCGAACTGTGCTTATTCTCTTGTAGAGGATGCCACTCACTCCAAATCAGCTGCATCGCAACGCTCGTTTGCGCCTCCTGCGGACGGGCTTTACAGTTTCAAGGTATGGCTGCTCGGTTTTCTTGGATGGAACGGTAAGATGCTGGGGCCGTAATGATTCCGGGCAACTCGGAAACGGGACCGATGATCAAGGCGGCGTGCCGACTCCAGGGAGCACCACCCCCGTAGTGGTTTCTGGCATCTCTGATGCTATCGGCATTGCTGCCGATACAAATCAGGCGTGTTCGATTTTATCGGATCAATCTGTGAAATGCTGGGGAGTGAGTGATTACGGTCAACTGGGTGACAATACGAATGTGAATCGAACCAATTCTGTTCCGGTTCGTGATGTCTCGGGTGCAATTCAGGTTGCCTCGGGTGATTCTCACACTTGCGCGCTCATTCAGGGAGGCTCAGTCAAATGTTGGGGAAGGGGGGATGCCGGTCAGCTTGGAGACGCAATGAATGCAAGCGCGAATACCCCTGTTGTCGTGTCTGGGATTTCAGATGCAACGAGGATCGCAGCCGGAGGATTCCATGCCTGTGCACTTTTATATGGCGGCTCGGCAAGATGTTGGGGGCAAAACACCCCGGCAGATGCCAATCCCCCGCAATTGGTTTCAAACTGGCCTCTTTGAATGGGCAGGGCCAGCCTCCCTCATTTGAATAACCCATCAAAAACTCTGGCACTTTTTCTGCACATGCCCCGTGCATGAAACGTTATTGCGTAAATTTGGAGTGTTCTGAGCATCAATCAAAGCATCTCGGAAGTACGGTTTCCGGACAGGTATCCAGAAAAGGGTTCTTCTACAGGCAGTGCGACCGCCGCTACATCCAGCGCTTCAAGTGCCTTGTGTGCAAGACCCAATTCTCAAGGGCGACTTTCGATCCCGATTATCGGCAACATCGGCGCGAGATCAATGAGCGCCTGTTCGTTTTTCTTGCCTCGGGCGGCACCCAGCGAAGAGCCGCGATTTATTTTGAAACCGATCGAAAGACAATCCTGCGTAAGTTAAAAATCCTGGGCGCGAGGGCCCGTGCCGATCATCAGGAATGGCTTGTGGAGCGGTTTCAAGACAGCCCCGTAGAGCACATGCAGTTTGATGATCTTGAGACTTCAGAACACACCAAGTGCAAGCCTTTGAGTGTAACCCTTGCGGTACGGAACAAGAGCCGGGAAATCCTTGATTTTCAGGTGAAAAGAATGCCCGCAAAGGGACATCTCTCAAAGATCGCCCGAAGAAAATACGGTATGAGAAAAGACGAGCGGCCGGAGGGTTGGAATCAGCTTTTCAAAAATCTAAAACCCCTTCTCCATCCTGAAGCACTTTGTGAATCCGATGAGAATCCCCACTACCCCAAACATCTGAAGAGATACTTTCCCCATGCAAAGCATATCCGCCATAAGGGCGCGCGCGGTGCGATCGTGGGTCAGGGAGAGCTGAAGAAACAAAAATACGATCCACTGTTTTCTCTAAACCACACGTGCGCGATGTTACGGGCAAACATCAATCGGCTCTTTCGAAAAACCTGGAACACGACCAAAAAAGTGGAAGCCCTGATTGATCACCTGTGGATCTATGTCAGGTATCACAATGCCGTTTTGGTGGGCCCGGACTTGTGAACCGTGCCCATTCAAAGAGGCCAGTTAGTAAACAATTGGGGTCAGCTCGGAAATGGGACAACTGTTTCCAGCGCTACTCCGGTTTTGGTTACCGGTATAACAAATGCGACATCAATTTCAGTCGGGGACGTTCACTCTTGCGCACTTTTGGCTGATGGCACCATCAGATGTTGGGGTGGTAATAGCGCCTGCCAACTTGGTAATGGAGGATGCACCCCAAGACTGACTCCGGTTGAGGTTTCTGGAATCACAAACGCGATTGCGATCAACGCGAAAACAACCCACACGTGCGCGCTGCTGTCAGATCGCACATTGCGATGTTGGGGAAGAAATAACTGGGGCCAAATTGGAGACATGACAACCACGAACCGTTCCACTCCGTACATGGTTTTGGGAATTGGCGCCGCGAACGGCATTGCGGTGGGCGGCGGCCACACCTGCGCGATGCTCCCAGATGGTACGGCCCGGTGCTGGGGCTTTAACCACTGGGGCCAGTTGGGCGACAATTCCAACTTCACAAGAGAAATTCCTGTTCCAGTGAGGGCGTTACCCTAGTACGCCGGAGATTCCATCTGTTTGGCTTCAAAGCCGCCGTACCCGTCATCAACAAGGATCGATGCCGGTTTGAAACTAATCCGGCATTTGGGTAGGATCTTTTGGAATGAATGCGGACAATGATCATCCCTACCGGGGCCTCACGATTTACTTTGGAACCAAACACCACAAAGAAAAGGCGGTTCAAGAGGCGTTCTCCAGGCTTGGCATTACTGTGAAGGCCGTTTCAATCGACACGGATTCCTTTGGAACCTTCTCGGGCGAAATTCCGCGCACAGGTTCGGTGAGGGACGCTCTGCAAAACAAGATCAATGAGGTGATCCGGAGCGTGCCCGATGCGCGATTGATTCTGGCAAGCGAGGGCAGCTTCGGGCCTCATCCCGCATTTCCCTTTTCGGCCTGTGATCACGAGGCGCTCCTTCTTTGGGATCGCGATCGGAATCATGGTTTTTTTGTGGACCATGTCTCCAGTGAAACCAATTTTTTCTCAGCCGAACTCGGGCGCGATGATGCCCCCGATGAATGGATTCGTCGTTGTCGCGTGCCGACCCATGCCATGATCGTGCAAGCAAAGGATCATCCCTCGATCATTTTCAAGGCGCTCACATCGATAGACCGGATCAGGGCTGCGCTTCAGGAGTGCATGGATGCGAGCCCCGTGGCGCGAGCGGTTTTGTCAGCGGATCTCAGGGCGAATCAAAACCCCACACGAATGAAGGTGATCGGGGAGGCGGCAAGCAAGCTTGCGGAGCGGGTGGCATCCCGCTGTCCATCGTGCAAAGTTCCGGGTTTCTGGCCCGCGCGGGCGGAGCGCGGGCTCCCGTGCGGAGACTGTGGCGCGCCCACGCGCGTGATTCTGGGCGACCATTGGAAGTGCGAGGAATGCGGTTTTCAGGAGCTCAAACTGCGAAATGTTTCGCCCACCGCTGATGCGCGGTTTTGTGGTCATTGCAATCCGTGAGTCTGCCCCTCACAAGGAGTCGCTTGGACTGAAATCAATCCGCAAGATCCGGTCCGTGGGAGCAGCCGGTTCCCGGATCAGTACCGGTTCGCCGTTCACGCGGACTTCCACGCGGGACTCATGCTGGATTTCCCCTGCCTCCGAGGGAAGAAGAAAGTGGATGTGACGATACAAAAAGTGCATTTTCGGATCGGGCGGCTCGCTGAGAAGCACGATCGGCATCCGTTCTTTTAGCTGCCGGATTGCGCTTTGGATTCCGCGCTTGGAGTGCTCCCCTTTGTCCCAAACGCGATCCGCGTGGGTGATCACAAACAGCTCTCCGGACCTTGGACTAAGGCTCACCACATCCGAGAATCCCCCGGAGCCTGTCACCGGCTGCGCGTTAGCAGCGAGGTGGGGGAAAAGTCCGGAATTCAACGTGGATCGAAAGTTGAATATGGTGGATCTGGTCCTGTATTACCGGGTGGCCCCGGAGTTTGAGATTTCTCTCGAATGCTCCTCCACTGCCTTTACTTACAATGGATACGATGCTTCCCAGAACGAGTCTACCGGAGAGGTGACGCTTACTCCGGCCAATCGATCCAACAACATGAGCGCGGTTCAATTCGGAATTGTTCGAAGGCTTGGCGATTGAAGATAATGGAGTAGGTTTGGTTTCGGATTACAATGCTTGCACCTTCTTGTGATCCGCATCCACCCTTTGAACCCCTGTTTCGTCAGTGGTGATCAACCGTACAATCCCGGTTTTGGGTGTGGTTTTCACTCCCGGCTCCGAGAGCTTCTCGTTTGATCGGTGCCTTGGGCCCTGAGTTTGACCTTTCCCAAACAGGCGTTTCGCCTGGAGATGAATCCACTTCGGTGAATTTTGATCGATGCGCGGCCTCGATTTAAGATTTCACCTTTGGTAGGCTCTTATCAATAAAAGGAACCCCATCCCATGATCAAAACCCGAGCCTACGCCGCCCATTCCGCCACTTCACCGCTTGAGTCCTACACTTTCGAGCGGCGTGACCCCGGCGCACAGGATGTTTTGATTGAAATCAAGTACTCGGGCATTTGTCACTCCGACATTCACACCGCGCGAGGCGAATGGGGTCCAACGGCCTATCCGTGCGTGCCAGGGCACGAGATCGTGGGAGTGGTCCGGGCGGTCGGAAAAAAGGTAAAGAAATTCAAAGTGGGCGATTTCGCGGGCGTGGGCTGCATGGTCGATTCGTGCGGAAAATGCCAAAACTGCAAAGGACACGAAGAACAGTACTGCCAAAAGCAAGCGGCCTTCACCTACAACAGCCTTGAACTCGATGGCAAAACCCCGACCCAAGGTGGCTACTCGCAGTTCATTACGGTGAAGGAGAATTTCGCGCTCAAAATCAGGAAGGGACAGCCACTGGAGCGAATCGCACCTCTTCTATGCGCCGGAATCACGACCTATTCACCGCTCAAGCGCTACGGCATTAAAAAAGGGCACAAGGTGGGCGTGATAGGCCTCGGAGGTCTTGGCCACATGGCAGTAAAGATTGCAAAGGCGATGGGTGCCGAGGTCACGATTTTCAGCACCTCTCCTGGCAAAGCACAAGACGCGAAGAAGCTTGGAGCAAAGCACTTTGTCCTGACCAAGGATCCTGCGAACTTCGAGGCGCTCGAAGGGAAATTCGATTTTATTCTAGATACGGTTTCCGCCAAGCACGATTTTACCCCGTACCTTGGCTCGCTCAAAATTGATGGCACGATGGTGCTTGTGGGTGCGGCTCCCGAACCAAGCGAAGTTTCGGCATTTGCACTGATTTTTGGTCGAAAAAAGCTCACCGGCTCCCTCATCGGAGGCATCCGCGAAACCCAGGAGATGCTCGATTTTTGTGCGAAGAAAAAGGTCTGTTCCGAAATTGAATTGATCCCCGCATCAAAGATCAACGAAGCCTACGAGCGCACCATCCGAGGGGATGTGAAGTATCGCTTTGTGATTGATGCAGCGACTTTCTAGAAAAACACAGCTCGAGGAAAAAACCTTATTCGATTTCGACATTTCCGACACAGGTGCCGGTGAAGTGAAGGTGCTCTTTGTAGGCAAGAAATCCAAGATCTGTCGAGTGACGAACCATGGGGTTCATGATGGTTCCGTTAGGGCAAAGTTTCTGAAAACTCTTCCAGCCATTGTCCACGAAGTCGGTATTCGTGATGAATCCAAGGAGCACGTTCCGGGTTACATCCCGTTCAATGGGCTTCGCGTCAGCTATGGCCGGAATGGGGGCCTGCTCAAGGTAGGACACATTGTGCAGGGATTTTACCAAACCGATTGCACAGCCCGAAAGTGCCGGAGCTGTGATCAAAAAAATTGCACCCATCGAGGTTCGAAACCAGGGCTTCATTTTGCTCTCTCCGCAAGGCAGTACCCGGTGGCATTGATGGTTCGTGTGGTCCAGAGCAGATAGAACTTGCTTGTGTATTTCGTCATCACTCCCGAGATTCTTCCGTTTTCACACTGTGAATCGAGCTTTTTCACCGCCTCATTCGCGAAGTCATTGTCAAAGTAGATTCCCAGGAAACCCCATCCCCACGCTTCGCTCGAAATCGGATTCGATCGATCCTGCGGAACCCGGGTGATGGATACACTTTTGAGACTCGCACAAGCACTGAGCGCTAGAAAACAGAGGATGAAGAGAATGTTTTTGATGGATGTTGATTTCATTTGCATTGTCCCCCGATTTTAACGATTTCTCCGCTGATGACAGGATACTTCATGGTTTCGCGGATGCTGACCACTCCAATTGTCTTTTCAGGTGCACAGGAGTTCGAAGCCTGCTCCCCGATGCTGTCGGCATATTTTGTGTCCATGACCGGGTTTCCGGTGACAGGGCCGAAAGAAACGAGGTCATAGAGTTCGTTTACCGTCTTTGCAGCCTTTCCTGCACCGGAGTTCTTGCCGCCGATCGCTTGAACGACACTGGTTGCTTCTTTCACATTGAAACCGGTTTCGCTCACCTTGACGTCAAAATCCCGCCCGCCCGACGGGGGAAGCCTGCGCTCTCCGATCATGACAGAATGAAGGTTGGCGCATCCTGAGCTAACACAAAGTACAAGTGCTGTGATCTTGACTTTAAAGAGTTTTTGCCTTCGCATGGTTTCTTCATTCTCAAAGAGGCAAGCACTTAAATCAAGCCTTACTTTCCAAAGCGGAAAAGTCTAAGGCGCACCCCCATGACCAGCTCTGGCACCGGGTTGATGACTTGATACTTCGGATTGTAATCCCCGAGGAAACTGAACCCGATGTGACCCGTCACAAATCTTCGGCCCCCGGAAAATCCAATGGTCGGTCCGAGGAGATACTCATTCAGTCCTTGGGCGTTATTCATCACGCTCGCTTTCCCGCCGACAAAAAATGCATTCTCGAAGGGATGAAAGCCCGCTCGAAGGGAGGTCGCGTTGCCTCCGAGAGAGCCCTCCGCGCCAAAGGAAAGATGGTAGTGGAGATTGCCATTTTTTAGACGGGAGTAGGTCAGTTCATATCCAAAAAAAGGCAGACCTGCGTTTACCCCGAAATAGATCAAATTCGATTTTGGAACCGCTTGGGACGTGGTGACGATCACATCGTCTCCTTGTCTGCAAATTGTAGCCATCACGGTCTGGTTTGCGTTCACCTCCAAAGGAGTGATCAGTGGAGTAGGCAAAGGATCACAGCCCACAAAGCTCTGAGCATCCGTTTGGGCAAGGGCGATGGTGTTCAGGAAAAGTGAGCTTAGGATCAGGATTGATTTCATAAAGTCCTCCCGGGGATGAAGCAGCTTGTAGCACATGAACTGGCCTCGTTCACTGTTGTTGGTGATATAGAAGGGGGGGGACTCCCTCCTTTCAAAAACAGGGACTTACTCCTTGAGCATCCTGTTCTTTCCGCTACCGCCCCACCCTGGGCTCGGTAAAAAAGTCGTAAGTACCTGTTCTTGAAAGGGCGTGCAACTTTATCCTTACCCTCCAACAACAGTGAACGAGGCCAGTTAGAGATTTTTACACGGCACCCGCTGGTGCCATTTTGACCAGGGTTGGTAACCCCCATGCGCGAGGTTCTTCCAAGTGCATGAAAATAAATGAATTTGGTTTCATTTCCCCACGTTCATTTTTTTGGCACAAGCCTCGCAGTGGGGTTTTCCAAGAAGGGCAAGGAAACCCGCTTCTTCGCAACCACACCTTAGGGGGAATCATGAATCATACTTCGCATCTCAAACTCTTCGCTCCGCTGTTGCTGCTTTCTGGGAGCGCGCTTGCCCAACTTCCGGTGGATCAAATCCGTCTGGGCACACCGACCTATGCCGGTACCGGTTGTCCGCTTGGCACAGTGTCCGCGCAGCTCAGTCCGGACGCACAGAGTTTGAGCATCCTTTTCGGAGGCTTCCAGGCCGAGGCCGGTGGCTTCTCCGGAAAGACTGTCGATCGAAAGGCCTGCAACATTGCAATTCCAGTTGCAGTGCCTGGTGGCTATTCGGTGTCAGTGATCAAGATCGATTATCGCGGCTACAATCGGCTTCCGCTCAATGCGAGTTCCAGTTTTGAAGTCGAGTACTTTTTCGCAGGACAAAACGGGCCCGCGTATCGCAAGAATTTCGTGGGCGCAACCGATGGAAATTTCACTTTGAACAACACGCTCATGGCGACTGCGAATGTGTGGTCGCCATGCGGAGAGGACGTGAACCTTAGAACCAATACCAGCATTGCAGTCCAGACCAATGGGATGAATGAGCAGGCCATGATGACTCTTGATTCTGCGGATATTTCCTCGGGTGTTGTGTATCAGCTGCAGTGGAGATCCTGCGGCGCGGGTGGGGGTTATCCTACGGGTGGGGG
>JAGWXK010000105.1 GCA_018969905.1 Bdellovibrionales bacterium | reverse complement strand
CACTGCCACAAGGGCAGGGATCGTTTCTACCGGCTCTGGGCTCTGATCGCATGGGTTGAAGAATGTCCCTGCCATCCGAGTAAAACCACTCGGATCCGGATTTTCCGGGGAGAAAAGTAAACAGGCTCACTTCATGATGAACCGTATCTTTTCCATCCCTGCGATAATGCGCCTTGAACTCAACCTCACCGGTTTCATCACCGGGTTTTCCGTCACGAGTGGCCACAATCTGAAGCCCAAGCCATTCTGATTCCTTCGCCCAGGAAAGAGCCGCTTCCTTGTCAAAGGAGTCGCGGCTTCCAGGATCGCAAGTTCTCTCTACATGATCGATCTCGCCGGTCACATAGGCGGAATAGCGCGAGCGCATGAGTTTTTCCGCGGTATCGGGACGGGAAGTTCCCGCGATGAAGGGTTTGCAGCAATTCCCATAGGAGGCACCTGAACCGCATGGACATGGATCTTCGGATTTCATGGGAGCGAATCTAGCAGGGTCTGAAGATTCCGTCTAACCTTCAGTTTAAGCTTTTCTTCCCGTCTTAATCGCTTGATCCGGTGTTCAAGCTTAAGGGCAAGAGAGCGGGAATAAGGTCCCGACTGAAGGACAAAGCGTTTCGGGGGGGATCGGCGAAAAAATTTGGCTCCCTTTTTTCCTTCCTTGTGTTCGGTGATCCGACGGGCGGTATCGGTGGTGATGCCGGTATAAAGAAACCCGTTTTCCGCTTCGATCAGATAGACGAACCAATTGTGTTCCTGAGGTGTTGTGTTTTTTTTGGTCATTCGACTCCCATCACCCGAAAGGTAGATGTGCCTGATTTTGACTCGACCTCAAACTCATCTCCGGATTTCAATCCGATCAAATTCTCTCCCAGTGGCGAAAGCGGGCTTACAAGGGAAAGGGGATTTCCCTCGAACCGGATTCGGGTGCCACCCCCGTGGTTTGCGATGAGGGAAAGGGAGATTCTATCCTCACTTGAAAGAGTGACAAGAGAACCCACCTCGACCCTGTCCCGATTGGCAGAGGATTCCAGGTGTTGTTCCAATTCCAAAAGCGTCGCCTGTAGTTCCGCAACTCGTGCGGCTTGGCCTGCGGCAAGGTAGCTTGCCTCAATGGCAAAGGTGTCGTGCCTGTCCTCGGCCCGGGTTTCTTCATGGGTTGCGGCAAGATGGGCCGCCTTCGCACTTTGAATCAATCCCTGCAGTTCGAGCTCAAGATGGGAGATTAGGTCGTCAAGGGCCTTCCTTTTCAATCCTGATGTCGAAAGTGGATTTGGATTCATGCAGGACTCATATTATGCTGCAGTCGATGGTTTCGGCAAAAAAAACCGCAATTTTCGGATCAGGACCCGCGGGACTCATGGCGGCGACCCGGCTTGTGCGCGCTGGAGCGGGTGTGACCGTTTTTGAAAGACGCCCTTCCTTTGGGCGAAAGCTTTTGATCGCTGGAAGTTCGGGGCTCAATATTTCCCATGAGGCGTCGGTCCCGGAATTCATCGCTCATTATGAGGGCTTTTCTCCCCCGATTTGGTCGCGGTTTTTTTCGATTTTTTCACCAAAGGACTGGATTGCATTTGTGGAAAGTCTTGGATTTGAAACTTTTGTCGGAACTTCCTCCCGCTACTTTGTTCGTGAGATGAAGGCTTCAAACCTTCTTCGAGCCTGGATTGAAATGTTGAAAAAAGCGGGAGTGCAATTCGTACCCAATACCGAATTCAACTCTGAAACCCGTCTTTCTGATTTTGATTCGGTTGGTTTTTTTCTGGGGGGCGGCAGCTGGGAAGATCGCGAACCCGTTTGGCCCGCAGTCTTTCGGGAAAGGTTCGGAATTCAAGTGCATCCATTCTCACCATCGAATGTGGGGTATGAGGTGGCTTGGAATCCAAAATTTCTTCAGGAAGCGGAGGGAAAACCACTCAAGAATATTGTGTTCACCACCAAATCGGGAAGCAAGGCAGGGGAGCTTGTGGTGACCGGTTACGGACTCGAGGGAACTCCGATTTATTTTCATGGAACCAAAGGAGTGGCGTTTCTTGACCTGAAGCCGGCCCTCACGCAGTCCTCGATCCTTGAGAAATTGAAGTCCGTGCGGGAGAATCTCTCGCCCCTCCGGAGGATCAAAAAAGTCCTTGGATTGAACGAGACGGCACTGGCGCTTTTGTTTCATCACACCGAAGCCCATGACCGGGAGAATCTTGGAAAGATGGTTTCACTCATCAAGCGGTTTCCGCTTGAAATTCTGCGGCCACGCCCCCTGATGGAGTCGATTTCGAGCAAAGGCGGAGTGGATCTTGGTGAAGTCCGGGTTGACCCTGGCTGCGAACTGATGCTGAAGAAACATCCGGGTTTTTTTTGTGGAGGAGAGATGCTCGATTGGGATGCTCCGACCGGCGGTTTTCTCATTCAAGCCAGCGTCACTCAGGGCGCGGTTGCGGCGAGGGGAATGTTGGGCTGGATGGAAAATGGCTAACGAAACCTGCTCCTCAGTATTGAGGGGGCCTCGGGAAAAAAAGGGATCTGATTTCGTTCAGTTTTTCTTCAAGCTCATGTTCCAGGTGTTTGCGGTAGGAGCCGGCAAGAATTCTCAGCTCCTCTGTTTGCGCCATCAGTTCGAGGGCCTTGAACAGGATCCGGCCCTGGATCATCAGCGAAAGACTCATTTTTTCGCCCTTTGAACGGGAGTCATTGAACCGGACCATTTCCTCAAGGAGCTCCATTTTATCCATTTTATTGACCTTGATCTGGTAGATCGGATCGTGGGGAATGAGACCCCGCTTTTTTCGCTCCAGCTCAAGATCGATGATCATCCCTGATTTCTTCGTCATACCCGAACTTGGAAAATACAAGGCCCATGCCAGGAGACCTCAATGGGCCGGGTTCTTACATAAAAAATAAATAATAAATAGTTTCAGGGGTTTGTGGGTTCCGGCGAGCGTGAATGGCGGTTTCTCGGGTGCGACGTTTTTCTGGCGGGGCATTTTGCACCCGAATTTTGTCCCATTTTTGCATTTTCATGACTCATCTTGGATCAAAACCGAAGATGAAAAAGAGTCTGAGGTTCAGCCAAAGGAGCAGGATACAACAGAGACTCAGGGGTGCGATCAATAGGAAGATCCGTTTTTCGCTCAATCGGTCGTGCAGAATGCTTTTCATTGCAATCACCGACTGGAAGGCAAGTTGAACGCCAATTGCGCTGCCTGCAGCGATCGGGACATATTGGATCGGATCGACCACTTTGGACAGCAGAAGATTTGCCATTGTGGATGTTCCCACAAAAATACTTCCGATCCAGCCAAGCACCGGGGAACCTTCCGAAAGAAGAGCCGGAGGAAGCGATCGGGTCAGGAGTTCGAGTGAACCATTTGCGCGGAGTTGCTGCACAATGAAAGTCATGCAGAAGAGTACCAAAAGCGTCCTTTTGGATCGCGCAAGCGACTCACTTGCCACTGACCTCATTGACAGACTTCGATGAAAAAAAATCAAAATGGCGCCAAAAGTCAAAAACACATAGCCCGGATTGAAGATCCGGATCACGGTTCCCGGTATTTTTTCGTCCATAAGGAGTTGCTTCCCGATCCACATGGAAAGAAGGAGAATTCCGTACACCCCGAGACCTTTCAGCTCAAGTGAGGGCGTTTCATATTTACTTCTGAAGGCGGTTCGTGCACTTGCGATTCCAAAGACAAAGGTGACGAATGCCGGGCCAAGTGCCGAAAGCTCCGGTCCAACGCGTGCAAATTCCCGGCCCGAGAAAAAGTACACCAGGCTGAGAGAGAGGCTCCAGATGATGAGTTTCAGGGAGGGCCGTCCGGCAACGAGAATCAGAGTCAGAATCGGAGTCAGGAAGACAAACGGAGCAAGAGCAAGAAAAATTCCCTCGGTCGGATTTGCTCCGGGAAAACCCAGTCGAGTCGGAGTTCCCAGGGCCCCATAGGGAATGCCCACAATAAAGCTCACGAAGGGCAATAGCGCACAAAGTTCGATTTTGAATTCCAGTGCAAGCAGAATCGGTGCAATGACAAGGAGCGGAGTCCCGAAGCCGCTTGAGCCCTCGACCATAAGGGAAAGAGGAAAAGTGACGAGCACAGCTTGAATGGCGCGATCCGGAGAAATCGAGCGAACCAAGCGGGCCAAGGAGTCGATGACCCCTGACTTTTTTGCCGCCTCCAGAAAGAAGAAGGCACCAATGAGAATCAGTCCGATCTCAACCATCATTTGCAGAGTTTTCTCAAGGGCCAGGTTCCACGCCTCTGATGTCGCATGAAAGAGGGTCTGACTGAGAAGAGTCGTGGCAAGCAGGGAGAGAAAGGAAGAATAGGTCAGCGGGAGGCGAAGACCCGCAAACGAGATGAATAAAATCGTGAACGGAATGAGCGCGGAGTAGGCCATGGCCCGCGGTTCCTATCCGCGGGTTTCGGAAACCTGGGTGATGACGTAATTTCCGTTGATGCTTTCAAACTGGAATTTGACAGTCACCGGGATGTCCTGTTCATCGTTTTGAGGGTTTGAGACTTCAAACTTTACGGTGAGATGGAAGGCGCCTTCCCGGACGGACCTGATCTTTCGGGTATCGGGATTGGTGAGGCCTCCGAAAAACCCTTCACCCATGAGGCTTTGCTTGATGAAGGACTTGAGTTTCCCCCGGCCTGCAACCGATTTCCGGTTTTTCATTTCATCGGAGAAGAATCGAGTGAGGCTATCGGGGATTCGCTCTTCTACGGCGCTTACAAAGGAGTCCACAGCCTGGATGTGGTCTCCACGAAGCCCGATGGACCCTTGAATCCACTGGCCCTCGGTTTCTTCACCGACGCTGGGCGGGCGAACGCCGCCTGCTTGGTCGACTGTTTTCCCCGGGGCTCCGCCTTCATAGCCCGGGCCTCCGTGAACCTCTGTGCCTGGAGCAGGCTGTTCCGTTGCGCTTGGCTCCTGAGGGGGCGGCGCCCCTGTGTCGGATGCGCTTCCAGAAGTATTAGTTTGCAGACTTTCTGAGCTGTTTTGTGAGCTTTGCTTTGATTTGAACCAGAAATAAGCTCCGCCGGTCAGGGCCAGGAGCAGGGCGATAAGCACGATCTTTTTCATGTCGCTTATCCTATTCGGGAATGGGCTTTTCATCAAAGATTTCTTTGCGTAGCATGACCGAGTGGGAACGCCATTTGTAAAAAAGCTCGAGCAAGAATTCAAAGATGGATTTTTTTCAACGGATTCAGGTGATCTGGCAACCTATGGTCGGGACTGGACCAAGGTCCACACGCCCTCGCCGCTCGTGATTTGCTTTCCCGAATCCACGGACGACGTCTCGCGGTTACTTAAGATTTGCAGCGAGAATGGAGTGGCAGTGGTGCCCTCCGGCGGGCGCACCGGCCTTGCGGGCGGAGCGGTTGCAGCCAATGGAGAGTGTGTGGTGTCTCTTTCCAAAATGCGGAAGATCGGTGCTTTTGATCCCCTGGCACTCACTCTTCAGGTCGATGCAGGCGTGGTGACCGAGGCCGTGCATGAACATCTGAAACCCGAGGGCCTTACCTGGCCGATTGATTTTGCATCGAAAGGTTCATCCACGGTCGGGGGCAACATCGCCACCAATGCGGGCGGGGTGAAGGTCATTCGCTACGGGCTCACCCGGAACTGGGTCTTGGGACTTACCGTGGTGCTCATGTCTGGCGAAGTCCTTCGCCTGAATGGCTCACTCGAAAAAAACAACACCGGTGTGGATCTTCGCCAACTCTTCATCGGGACCGAGGGGATTTTTGGAATGATCACGGAGGCGATCCTGAAACTCGCCCCGCTTCCAAAAGAGAGCGATGTGTTTTTCTTTGCGTTGCCAGGACTGGGGCCGGTGTTTGATCTGTTTTCGGAAGCGCGAAAGAGCGGATTCGTTTTGAATGCCTTTGAGTGCCTTTCCAATGAGTGTCTCGAGGTTGTCCTTCGGAATCGCGGATTCACCTCGCCGTTTCGGGAAGCTCATCACTATTATGTTCTGATGGAAATCGAACGCCCCGAGCGCGCAGACGGGCGCGAGGGCCTCGAGGCCTGGCTTGCAGGGCTTTTTGAAAACGGTCGGGTGGAGGACGCAGTTCTTGCGCAATCCCCGAAAGAGGCTCAAAGCCTTTGGGCGATGCGCGAGGGAATTTCGGAATCCCTCTCGGCTTTGGGGATGTTGCATAAGCACGACATCTCGCTCCCGATTCACCGATTGAAGGAATTCATCGAAACCTGGACGCGGGATTTGAGTGAAAATTACCCGGGATTGAAACCATTCATCTTTGGGCACATTGGCGACGGAAATCTTCATGTGAATCTTTTAAAACCCGCGCCGATGGATGCTTCTGAATTCAAAGCGGCCTGTGCGAAGGCGGACGCCAAGATGTTCGGGTGGATTCAGGAGTTCGAAGGTTCGGTCTCTGCGGAGCACGGGATCGGATTGCTAAAAAAGCATCTGCTTGCCTACACCCGAACCGAATCCGAGATCGGGATCATGCGAAAGATGAAAAGCGTCCTTGATCCGCGGGGATTGATGAATCCCGGGAAGATCCTGTAAGAATCCGGCCCTGCCCATGTAAAGAGGCCGGTTTTAAAGCGTTTTCAGGAACTCGATCAAATCCTTCTTCTGGTCCGCAGTGAATTTCTCTGATCCATCCTGATTCCGGAAAATCCGCTCGTAGTGTCCTGCATTCGAGAGCCCCGGGCGAGTGGTATCGAATCGATGCTCGATTGAATCTTTGGCCACTCTCCAGGCGCGAGGGGTCTTTGCGCCGGTCGGATAGCCCACGCAATCCTGGTCGAAATCTTTCTCCGGGTCCTTGGCTTCGCCGGTGAAGAAAATCTCAGGCCGTTTTTCGGGCGGAGTCATGAGAGCGCACAGATTCGGAATCGAGTTGTTGTGGAAGTAGGGGAACCGAGCCCAGATGCCATCCAGAGGTGGTGGAACATATCCTGTCTGCTCCTCGATTGCGATGTTGAAGCGCTTTGAAAACTCAAGAGGGTTCAGGGCCTCTTTGAGTGCCCTCATTCCGAGTCTGCGCCCGGGATCCGTTCCCACATCCTTTACGCGCGTTTTTTCGAAATAAAGGGTTCGGACCGTGTCGGTGGGGTGACGATCCGGAGTGGACATCGACCAGGCCTTCTCGTAGGTGCCGTGGCAGTTCGCGCAGGATTGCTGGTATAGAAGCTGGCCTTGTTTTGCGCGGGCAACATCAATCTTCGATTCGCTCAGATAATCCCGCCACTTCGGAGCCTCGGTTGCAAAGACGGCAGTCGTGAGTTCCTCCACAATGTCTGATTTGGTTTCAAGCCAGGAAACCAGTTCCGGAAGATCCGCTCCCCGGCCGATTTCATTCCAAAGAAAATTGGTGAAAATGGGATTGCCCGAAAGAACGCTTCCATCCGACAGCCAGCGGGTTTTGTATTTCACATTCCACCAGACCGCGGGTTTACTGTCTGAAACAAGGTCATTCAAAATGTTGGGTTTGGGACTTCCCGCATTCGAAGGATCGCGGGTGGCCCAGGGGTCTGATCCGCGTTTTGCAATCGAGAGTGCCACCTGGGCAAGAGAGGTATCGAGGCCCAGAGCTGCAGGACGCTTCAAGCCCACGGATTGGATTCGATCCCGTGAATCCGCGTACATGGCCCGCTCCGAAGCTGTGGCTCCCGTGACCGCCGAGAACAATCCGGGTGGAACCTTTTGAAGGGTGCTTTGTCCATGAATGAAAAACAGATTTGCCCGCGGAAACCGGTTCGTCAGTCCCAGGATGGGTTTTCCAAAAAGAGTCGAGGAGTGACAGGCGGCGCAACTCAGCGTGAACCCTTCCGTTCCATTCCGTGAAATCAAGGATACGCCCATCGGATACTCAGGCCTTGTGCCGCGAGGATAAGGAATGGAGGTTTCTTGCTTGGGATAATCATGAAGACCAAGCCACTTCCAGAAACCCTGGAAATTCCGGAAATCCGAATCCAAAGAAAGGATTCCCTTCATGAATCCAAAAAGCGGGTCGCCGGGTTTTGCGTTGAGCGCTCGAATGGAAGGTTTTGCCGGAATCAAAAGTCCGGTAACGCTGATGGGGTATTGAAGCGCATGAATTTTTCCTGCTTTGATTTTTTCCTTTAGAACAGAC
>JAGWXK010000011.1 GCA_018969905.1 Bdellovibrionales bacterium | reverse complement strand
GAAGCGCCCAACCCTCGGGAATGATAGCCCAGCCCATCCCCCGACTCACCAGCTCCACTACACTGAACCAATCCTCCACAATTCTTGATACCTGAAGATCATGAAAACGCCATTTCTTCCAAGCGAGGAAATCATCGAGATAGGCATGATGGTTGCCGTAGACCACGACTGGCTTGGCTCGAAGGGCGTCTCCACCCACACCAGCAAGACTCCACGATCTTGGGTAGATCAACTTGAAACTGGACTCAAAAAAAAGCCTCGCCACGAGATCCGAGGAATCAAGAGTGCGGGCGGAAACCGCCAAGTCGACCCGATGCTCCCTGAGAGCAAGAAGCGCATCGGAGGAGCTGCTTTGAATGAATTCAATTTGCCCAGGAAAAGGAAAAGGCAAAAAGGGCAAGAAAAGTTCGCGTCTTCCAGAAATCCTGATTTTCTGATGATCAAGATCCCGGGCTTGCCGGTTGATTCGCTCATGAATCAAATGCAAGGAATGGTAGGACTCCTTCAACTGATCTACATAAGCCTGTCCCAGCCTCGTCAAGACCTTACGCTTGCCGGAAAAGGAAAAGATCGGGAACTGCACCGCCCCCTCCAGCTTTTTCAGTTGAAACGAGAGCGCTGGCTGACTGAGCCCAAGTGACTTTGCGGCTTTGACCATATCTCCCTCCCGTTCAAACGCAAGAAGGGCTAAAACCGCATCCTGCTCGGGAAGAGTCCGTGAAAGTTCTGCGATGTCGAGACTCTTGCTCATATTCATATTTTTTATATTAAATAATAAATTTTTTGAATATTATTTTACAACACCTCTGCTAAGGTGCCCTCTATGAAAACAATTGTTCTCTTGAGTGTTCTGATTCTTCCTTCTCTTGCATTGGCCGACGGATTCTTCTGCAAGGGCAATCACACGGGCCTTGATTTCAAGGTGATCAATCACACGAGGGCATCTGCAGGCACTCGAACTCCTGCCGTAATGGTGATTTCTTCTCCGTACGTGATCTCCGACCGCAAGACGATTGCAGTCTTCAGCGCTAAAAACCACACTCTCGCATACCGAGGCAGGGGGGTATACGAGGGGCAAGTCGATCTGAGGTACCCTGAAACTGGCCGAAAGGGCGAAAATATTGCGGGCACAAAGCTTGGCGAACTGAAGAGTATCCAATTGGACATCGAGTTCTCCTATTCCCACCACGACTCCTCTCTTGCCAATTCGGTGGCTGAAATTCCTGGAAAAGTCTTTTACCTGAAGCGAACAGGCGAGATTCTTGAGGAATCTGTCGTGTGCAAGCGCTATCATAAAGAGTAGATGACGAAGAAAAAAGAGCAGGAAGCCATTCGGATTGACGGCAAAAAAGAGGCTTCCTCCCTGCTCGCCTCTCTCGACTCAAAGACTCGGGATCGCATCCTTACCGATATCGAAAAATCAGATCCGGGTCTTGCAAAAACTCTTCGAAAAGGGATGACAAGGTTTGAACATTTACTTGCTCTCGACCCGGCCTCCCTTGCAAGGGTGGTACACTCTTTTCCAAATTCGTTGATTGCTCTTGCCACCCGGGGACTCGAAGCCTCGGAGGACGAGAACTTTTTTTCAAAACTATCGATTCGCCAAGGGAACGCGATCCGCGAGGAACGGAATGCCATGGGACCTCAGAAGAAAACAGATGTGGAGGCCGCCCGCGAAAAGCTCCTGACCCACGCAATAAGCCTTCACGAAAACGGCACAATCACCCTATATCCGAGGACCTGATCCTTACCAGCCAAGAACGTAGGAGAAAATCAGAGGAGCAACAATCGTTGCATCAGACTCCACGATGAACTTCGGTGTATCTACTCCGAGCTTCGCCCAGGTGATCTTCTCATTCGGCACCGCGCCAGAGTACGAACCATAGCTGGTGGTCGAATCACTGATCTGGCAGAAATATCCCCAGAGTTTTGGATTGCGGTTCAGGTCTTTTTCAAGCATCGGAACCACGCAAATCGGAAAGTCACCTGCAATCCCGCCACCAATCTGGAAGAATCCAATCGTCGCCTTACCGCTGGTAGCCTCTGTATACCAATCCGCAAGACTCATCATGTACTCGATCCCGGTTTTCACAGTATGCACATTCTTTACCCGCTTTTCCATGCAATAGGCGGCATACATGTTTCCAAGGGTGGAATCTTCCCAGCCTGGTACGACCATGGGCAGGTTTTTTTCCGCGGCCGCAAGCATCCAGGAGTTCTTGGGGTCAATCTGATAGTGGGGCTTGAATTTTCCTTTTTTGAGCGCGCGGTAAAAGAACTCATGAGGAAAGCAGCGCTCGCCCTTGCTTTCGGCTTCAAGCCACTCCTCCTCCATGATTCGCCAGATTTTTCTCATGGCTTCCTCTTCCGGAATGCAGGTGTCGGTAACGCGGTTCAGATTGCGCTTCAATAGTCCGTGCTCCTGCTCAGGAGTAAGATCCCGATAATTTGGGATCCGCTCATAATGGTCATGGGCAACCAGATTGTAGATGTCCTCTTCCAGGTTCGCACCAGTGCAGGAGATTCCGTGAACCTTGTCCTGGCGGATCATTTCGGCAAGACTGAGGCCGAGCTCGGCGGTACTCATTGCACCGGCAAGCGTGACAAACATCTTGTTCCCTTTTTCAAGGTGGATCCTATATCCTTTAGCTGCATCCATCATCGCAGCCGCATTGAAGTGACGATAGTGATGCTCCATGAATCTTGTAATGTTTCCTGACATAGTTTTCTCCTTTGGTTATAAATTCTTAATGATCTTCAGGGCGAGTTTAAGCTCCTCCCACGCCTGTTTCTTCAAATTTGGATTCTGAAGCATGCCTGAGAGATCCTCCGTAATCAGCACCTTCAGACCGAAACGATCGTGAATGCGTCCTCTGTGCGCAGAAACAGATTCCCGGTCTCCAAGAATCGAACGTCCCAGCTGATCTCCCAGGACAATGACCACACGGGGATCCAGCAAATTGAGCTCATTCCACTGGAAAGGCATACACGAGTTCCAAGACTCCTGTGAGACGCCTCCACTTCGGACCAGGATCCCCACCCGCTCGAAATCCATTTTCATGGCCTCGCAAATCCTTGAAAGGAGCTGCTCTTCCTTGGAGTCTTCAAAAGAATCCGACTCCAGTAGAAAGACCGCATCCGCACCTCTCCCACCGGTCAATCGTACCTGATGACCTGGGCGTTCACAGAATCCACAGAGATCTTCATGTGAGACTTGCACCTCTTTGGCGGTCACACCCCTGCCCATGACAAACGAATTGCCCGGCAGAAGGGATAAAAGGGATGAAACAGATTGACTCATGAAGCGCCGTATTTTAGCGCATTTCGGAGTTATTGTAAACGGTGCAAACTTTGGCGTGAATCAAGACCGCACTCGGGACAAGATGCCTTTTCTTCGGTCAAATTCCGGCTGAAGTCCGAGGCATAATTGAAATGCAGGCGTCCCCCGCACACCCCACAATGGGAGTACTTTTGAACAACCCTGTCCAAACTCCCCACCAAAGGGGCAATCGATGGGATGGGCCCTTTTTGAACCGCAGTCTCGAGATTCCCCTCATCGATCAAGTCCAAATCATCAGTCATTTCAGTGTGCTTGGCCATTTTGGTGCCCCCCTTGGTCTTAAAATCCTTCTCGGGCGCAATTGATTGGATCTAAATGGGAAATGATTGCCCGTCGGAGGGTAATCGATACCAGTGGGTTATCGCTTTTCAGGAAGAATGATGACTGACGCAGGAAGTCGGGCGTCAGGATCCCCCATTCGAACCATGGGGGTCACCTCGCCTACAGTGAGAGAAATCATGTGCTCGGTATTTTCCTCAAGTTCAATTGTTTCCTTGGTGCCGCAGCCATCCTTCTGAACTTGAATCAGATAATGCCCCGGAGGCGCAACCACACTGAACCTTCCGTTCTGATCGGACTGAGCCTCCACTTGGTTTGATCCACCTTCAAAAAGCCCGTGGAGCTTAATCTGGAAGTATCCGGCCTTGCAGGCCTCGTTCCTGAGAATCACACCGGAAAGGCGTGCTGAATTGGGCACATTTCCTTTCCCCTGTGGCACGCCACTCAAACCGAATTCCCCGTTTTTCTCAAAAAATGGCAATGAGCAGGAGTACCCTGCCAGAGAGAGCAGAGCGATCAGTCCAAGAAAAGAAGATTGACGTGGTCGAGCCATCATAAACCGTATCGGCCGGCTCTTCCCGAAAATTTAGGCTTATCTGACGGATTTTATTGGGTTCGAGTTATCCCCGAGGCCCATCTCACCATTTGAACCGCAAGGTCCTGTTCAATCCCGTCCGGATCCATGATCCCATCCTCTTGGGTCCAGAACAGAGGGGCCTCTGGATGAGGACCACTCACAAAAACCCTTCCCTTCCCGAAAAACGCGCGAACCGCGGCAGCATATCCGGTATCGTACCTTGCAACAGTCTCCGCTTGGCTCTCGAATCCGTAAAAGTAGGGTCCACCTTCAAAAAAAATCTGACGCCGGGTTCCGCCCCAGCTCACGAAGGGAAGCGAGTATCCGAGGCTGGGTTTGATGGGATTTAAACCATAGGGAGCTGTGAACCCTGGTAAAATCCCGAGCCCAGCATATCGACTGGAGCCAATTCGCAGAGTTGCCATGAAAGCCCCTGCGCAAAATCCCACATAGCCTCCACCCCGACCGACAAATTCGCGAATCGAATTACGGAGTTCGGGAGTCATGGAATAAAACGCGGTCACCGCCACGCCCCCCGGCTGAATCCACACACGGGCATTACGATAGAGCGCCGCCACATCCGCCTCGCTTGAATCTGCATTCAAGGCTTCAGGGCCTACAAATCGGGGTTCAAAACCCGCTTGAGTGGCAACTTCCGCTGAAGCCTCGGAGCATCCGTCCTCACATGATCCATCTCCTTGATAGATCAGGGCAACGGGTCTGGCCCCTGCATTCAAAGCAAAAAACAAAACTGCAATGGAAATCCATTTCAACTGCTGTCGAATCATTTCTTGATCCTGACTCCGATTTACCCTCTTTGCAAAAAAATTTTCACCCGATTGAAAATTTGGTCGAACATGGGTTCCGTGAGTTTCTTTGTGAATGTGTTTTGCTGGCTTGGATGATACGAGCAAAAAATCATCCGCCCATCCCTGAGGCGAATCTCCCCGCCATGAGAAAACTCGGGTAGTTTGCCGAATGGCTTCACATCTTCAGGAAGAACCCGCCATAGCCCACGAAGCGCAACGCTTCCCAAAGCGAGAAAGGCCCGGACACAATTCAATTGCTCCAGTTCTGCCTTCAGAAACCGAGAGCAGGCCTCAATCTCAGATGGAAGGGGTTTGTTTGCGGGCGGCGCACACCGAGCGACCGCGGTGATGAATGCCTCCTTCAGTCTCAGACCATCCTCGCGATGAGCGCTTGTGGGTTGGTTTGAGAATCCAGCCTTGTAGACCGCTCGATATAGCCAAAGCCCGGATTGATCGCCCGTAAACATCCTTCCCGTACGATTCGCGCCGTGCGCGGCGGGAGCAAGTCCAACGATCAAGAGCTTCGCTTTGGCATCTCCAAACCCTGGTACCGGTTTTCCCCAATAGGATTCCTCTCGAAACTGCCGTTTTTTCTCTCTCGCGATGGAAACACAGTGCGATCGAAGGCGCTCACACTCTCCGCATGCTTCAATCTCTTGCTTGATTTTCTCGAAATTCAATTCCTTACCTTTCAATCGACTTCAAGTCGCTCACCCGGGGCAAGGCTTCCGAGAGAGTACTCTCCCATGCGAGTCCGTTTCAGGAAGACCACAGTCAGTCCGACCGCAGCAAACATCCTTCGGACAAAACGGTTACGACCTTCTCCGACGGTCACTTCAAACAAGGAGTTTTTCTCGAGTTCCAAAAGACTTTCAAACCGACCCGGCCCATCAGAGAGTTGGACTTCTCGGCAAAGGTCCTCTCTGAAGTTCTCCCTTCCCCGCCCCTGAACCTCGACCTCATAAACTTTCATTTTTCCAAACCTGGGATGGGTCAGCTTGAGCAAAAGATCCCCGTCCTCTGTCATCACCAGCAAGCCTTCAGACTCTTCGTCAAGCCTTCCCGCAGGATTCACTCCTGGAACATCCTTGAAATAACTCATCACCGTTGGCTTTCCATCCGGATCCGACTTTGTGGTGACAACGCCCCTTGGTTTATAAAACAGAAATGTGCGTTTCCGCAGGGGCAACGTGACTTTTTCCCCATCAACAGTCAGCGTGTCCGTGGATGGATCCACCAATCTTCCAAGATCATGAAACACATCTCCATTCAAAGACACTCGACCCTGCACGATCGCAGATTCGGCCTTCCGTCTGCTCATGATTCCACTGGCCGCGATGATCTTTTGTGCTCGCTCTTTTTTCACGAATGAAAAAGCCGGACCCCTGCGGGTCCGGCTTCTCCGGTCTTTCAGGATTCTGCTATTTGGGATTTATTTCTTCGACTTCTTCTTGCGGAAGGCGTTTTTCTTCTCGATAGACCTTTTGCTTTTTGCTTCATGATAGGTCTTGGAGAAAGCCTTGTCAGCCTGGAGCTTAGCCTTGCGCTTATCGCGGCCAAGCTTTTTCAATGAGCGGCGTCCAAGGTTCTTTTTTGCTGAAGTGGAAGGAGTCTGAGTCGTTGTTGTCATAAATTACCTCTTTACTGTTCTGATTTTTTTATTTTTTTGTCAAGGTTGCCTGTCCGGGCTTCCAATTGACCGGGCAGAGCTCCCCGGTTTGAAGGGCCTGGAGGGTGCGCAGAGTCTCATCCACCGATCGCCCGACTCCGAGCGCATTCACGCTCATTGCCTGAAGGTTCCCATCCGGGTCAATCAAGAAAGTTCCCCGAAGGGCAATTCCACTCTCCTCGATCAAAACACCGAAGTTGCGCGACACAGAGTGATTCGTGTCGGCGAGAACCGGAAACTTGACCTCGGGAAGATCACGCTCAAACCACGCCTTGTGCGAGTGCTGGCTGTCGGTGGAGCACCCGATCACCTGACAATTTGCCTCCAAGAATTGCTTTTCGAGCTGGGCAAAACCACGAATCTCGGTCGGGCAAACGAAGGTAAAATCGAGGGGATAGAAAAACAAACAGACCCATTTGCCGCGGTAGTCCTTAAGAGATACCTCTTTGAATTGACCGGCAACATATGCTGGAGATTTGAACTCAGGCGCGGCTTGTCCTACTTTAAGATTCCACATGGGATGGAAGTTCCTTTCATTTTTTGAATTTCCATACCTTAGCGGCAGAGGTAAACTCTGACAAGCAAAATGCCTAAGCCATTGTCCCTAAAACAGCTTTTTCTCTTCACCCTTCTCCCCGGATTTCTTTATCTCGGCCTGTTTTTCTTGCGTCCTTTGTGGTTTCATCCAATTTGCGGAGTTAAGCCTGAGGTCTGCACCCGAGCTTCGGTCAACGGTTTTGATCAACTTGCATTCAGATACGGCTCTGTTTTTGCGGACTTCTGCTCCAACATTCTCCAAAATGGCGTGGGAGTCATTGCCTTCCTTCTTCCGTGGCTACTCCGGGTTCCAACCCCGAAATCCCTTCGCTTGAACCTTGTGCTTTTGTCCCTCACGGCATGGAATGGGGTTCTTATTGAGGTCGTCCGGGCCTTGGTGCAAAGACCACGACCCCTTGTGTACGCCTCCCCCCTCACGGATGGTGCCAACATTCACCAATATACCTCCTTTTATTCCGGCCATACCAGCTTTGTAACCCTGGCCCTGTTCTTTAGCTTTCTTTGGGTTGGGAGGGTATTGCCTGCCCACAGGAAGACACGTCTGTTTTTGTTGGTGTTTTTTGCTTTGGCAAGTATCGCCACGGGAGCCCTTCGCGTGATTGGCGGGCGCCACTATCCCACGGATGTGATCGCAGGCATGGTTTTTGGGGTTCTCGTGGTTCTTGGAGTGCTGAGGGCTTTGGGCGAAAATAACTCCCACTCTCCCGACCGAGTCTTGTATCCTTTGCAAAGATGAGTCGGTTCATTCACCTCATGGCCGTTTTTTTGCTCCCATCCGGGTCAGCCTTTTGCTTGGACTTCAATGCGTGCACATCCAAAAACAATTATCCCGAAGAAACCTTGGAAAAACATACTTCCCGGCGGTGCTCAAAGGCCACGCAGGTGATGGCCGAGGTGCCAGGCTCTGAACTCCTCTCCCCACCCGAATCCGAAATTTCCTGTATTGCATAAGCAATGTCTCGCTTTTCCGAGCAGGGCTCAGGGTATTCTTACAAAAAATGTCCGAGCTCAAAGTCGGAACCATCCAGAGTGGATCGCCCGTGCATCTCCAAAAATTATGTCGGTCACATTCTTGATCGCTACAAGGCTGTTTCGTCCTGCGTGCTCCATGATTCCTCCATCAGCCCAAAAGAAACCTTTCCTCTTTTTGCCCATGAATCGGGATTTCACCTCAACGTTACCAGCGGGTCAGGATGCCGGGGCTTGGGCCAATTGAGCCGTATCGCCGCGCACGAGATGGATCAGATCGACCAAAGCGATCTCAAAAAAAAGGGAAAACCCTACTCAAAAAGCTCACTTCTGGAACATTCGGAATGTGCCGAGTTTCAAAAAACCCTCTCCGCACCCATTCCCGATCACTCAAAGAAATTGGGGGAATGTGAGGTAATTGCAATTCCCGATAATCCCGATTCAAACTTGCTCTACTCACTTCGATTGTATCGAATGTTGAAAGACGTGAAGGCTCACTCGCTGATTTCCGCAATCAAAGATCGATGGCCCGATCTGGAGTGGAAAGAAACCGAACTCTCCATCCTCCAGGTTCGACTCGCGCAGGTCATGTACAACGGAGGTTATCCCTCCATCGGTTCAAACTTCCAGACTTTCCTGGCCACTCTCAAATCCAGCGCACTCGGGAGTGACCAAAAAGGCGAAACTCTCTGGAGCGGCTTTAAAAACTACCTCTATTCACACTATCCGGACAAAGACCCGGACCGAAGAAAAGAAGTTCGCGATTATGTCGATAGAATTGAAAAAACCAATGCCCAGATCAAAGAAAGCACAGGTTTCGAATGCTTCGCAGAGCCCCGTTGATTCTATTTGTTCTTAGTCTTCTTGTGTTTCAAGCCCGTGCTGACGCATCCACGGGATTCACCCTCCCGTCACTCAAGGAAAAATCTGTAACCAAGAGAATCAACGAGGCAAAGACCTGGATTCGGAAAGAGATATCTGAAGCCAGGAATCACACCTCGAGCGAGCCTGATCTTCTCAAGCTCGGACTTCTTTATTTTTTGGAAAGTCACCTGGAGACACTGGAAGAAGTTTCATTTCAGTGCAAGAATCAAAAGAGCGAATTGAACAACTGCATCGAGCGGAGTTTGCCACGAAACGCCTCTCCCGACGAACTGAGCGACTCACATCTGAAGGCACTACAGGAACTGTTTTTTAAACTTTGCCCCGCTCCATCTTAAGGCTCTTCGTCGATTTGATCGTGCTTGAGCTCATCTCCCGGCCGAACACCCTTTGAATTCACGATTTTTGCAGGAATACCCGTGGCAGTACAATGTTCAGGGACGTCCTTGATGACCACGGAATTTGCGCCGATTCTGGCAAAATGTCCGATTCGAATGTTACCAAGAATCTTCGCGCCAGCCCCTACCACCACGTGATTTCCAAGAGTAGGATGCCTCTTCACCGGACTCAAATCCACTCCGCCCAAGGTCACTCCGTGATAAATGAGGCAATGATCCCCGATTTCAGCGGTTTCCCCGATCACCACTCCCATTCCGTGATCAATGATCAGATTTGCCCCGATTTTTGCCCCCGGGTGGATGTCAATTCCGGTCAAAAAACGACTGAACTCACTGATGGCTCGCGGAAAAAATGGAATGCCCAGCTCATAAAGAGCGTGACCCAAACGATGAAAAAAAATAGCCTTCACCCCGGGGTAAAGCAGGATTACCTCGAGCGAACTTTTGGTTGCGGGATCGTATTTCCGGTACGATTCGATGAGCCCTGGCATCAGGATCCCATGATGTTGAATCCGGAATCCACATACAGAAGATTCCCCGTCATATGGCGCGCGCCATCCTGACACAAGAATGCAGCGAGCTCTCCTACATCCTCGGGGCTTACGTTTTCGTGCAAAGGCGCCTTCTCTTCAATCTGACTCAGAATGTCCCGGAAGTTCGATATTCCTCCGGCGGCCGCAAGAGTTTTGATCGGACCTGCGGAGATCGCATGGACCCGAATCTTTTGCTTTCCGAGATCATGCGCAAGATATCGCACCGACGACTCAAGAGCAGCCTTTGCCACTCCCATCACTCCATACCCCGGGATCACCTTTTCGGAACCGTAATAGGTAAGGGTAATGATCGTTCCACCCGTCTCGGGCATGAGCTTCGACGCCTCACGTGAAGTCGCCACCAGCGAGTACGCGCTGATGTCGAGCGCGAGCTTGAAGCCATCCCTAGAGGTGTCGACGAAGCGACCGTGAAGATCGTCTTTGCTTGCAAACGCAACGGAATGGATCAGGACATCAAGACCACCCCACTTTTCTTTCACTTTGCCGAATATCGCAGCGACCTGGTCATCTTGAGTGACATCGCATGCTTCGATGATCTCCGCCCCAACACTCTCCGCAAGCGGGCGCACTCTTCGCTCAAGAGATTCGCCCAGATAATTGAACGCAAGCTTTGCCCCCTGAGCATGAAGGGCCTGAGCAATTCCCCAAGCAATAGAACGATCGTTTGCAAGCCCAAGAATCAAGGCTCTTTTTCCTTTAAGTGAACTCATAAATATACCTTTCTAGAGAATCATTGGCAGAATGCATTCACGCCGAATGCTCCGCCAAGTTGAAGACGAAAATTCGAGGAAAGAAAAGAAAGTGGACAGATCGGAGAACCATCAAGGAGTACCTGGAAACCCACGGCACCCGAATTCGAGGAAAAGCCAACGATCGCTCCAATTACCTGACCCGCAAGAACTGAATCACCCGTACGAACTACGGGCGTGAGCCCCACAAACCTTGTTGCCAGTCGTCCGGAATGCGCAATGGTAAGGGAAAAGCCGGTCTCCCCGTTTAAAGCTCCAATTCCACTTGAAGTAACAATCCCTCTTGCTGGCGCAAGATAATTTGCGCCCCCGAAAGACCCAGCTGCCAAAAGCCTCCAGAATGGATTTGCCGCAGTGAAGGGCTGGGTTGTTCCAGTACCAAAGATACCAAAGTTACCCACAATTGGTTCGAGCAGAGGAATCGAACTGTCGTTGAAAAGTGAAAGCGGATCCACATTTCCACCCGCATTCCCACACGCGGAAAGACCGGAAAGACTCAAGAGCATCCCGAGACCTGCAAAAAAATTATAATTTACTTTCATGATCTGATCTCCCCCTCAAAATTTGAACCCAAGCCCGCCGGAATAGGCAAGATAGGTCATCCGGTTCACACCCAGAATGAAGTTCACGGGGATTCGAGCAAATGCCGAGAATCCGGACCCGAAATCATATTCGATGCCACCACGCACTTGCATCATGAAATACCCATACGCTCGGTAGCTTACAGCACCAGGCGCGTTGATGTACCCAAAGGCCCCGCCCAAGCCGAGATCCATTACGGTCCAAAGATCATCGGTAACCTTTCCGGGAAGCCCGATCCCGACCATCACCGGAATCAATCGGAAGCTGCTCAAGGGATCCGAACGAAGGGAAAAGGAAGCATACCCTACGCTCAGATAATTTCTCATCCAGGGTGCAAGCCAACCATCAAGATCGAGTTCGGCACTGAAGCCCAGATTCGAATTGAAGTTCTGGGCCGAAGTGCCCACCGCCACCGGATACTCCACAGCCGCCTTGATTCCCGATGCGGCCTCGGAGAGGGAACTCCAGAAAAGACAAGTCAGTCCGATCGCAAAGCATGTTTTTTGCCATCTGAGCTTTAGTTTCATGCTTAGAATCCTAACGCATTTACTCGGAAATTTGAACCCGATTCCGTTAAAAAAGTAATATTTACATGCTAATGTTCCATCATGCTTGAGCCGATCTTCGAAGATGAGAGCATTCTTGCGATCGAAAAAGAAAGCGGGGTTCCCTCTCAGACCCAGACCCATTCATCCCTTGAAAGCATTGAGGCGCTTGTGGGTAGACTCCGACCTGCGGAAGAGCTTCATCTTCTTCATCGGCTCGATACGGGCACCAGCGGGGTGCTACTTTTTGCGAAATCACGATCCATTTTTGATGAAATTCGTTTAAAGTTCAAAAACCGTGAAATCAGAAAATTCTATCGAGCAAGATGCGGGATGCGCCCGACAAACCCGGTTGAAGCACCGACCGCCCTTACATTGCCCATGACTCTGGATCTTCCCCTTGCTCATCACCCAAAAAGCAAAAAGAGGATGATTGCTCTACCCACGGGCTTAAGGAGGGATTACCGCGGAAAACCTCTTTCCGCGATCAGCATCATTCACAAAATGAAGCCCATCTCCCTTCCTTGCGCCTTCACGGACGAGATTTCCGGGATTGAATTTGAAATCGAGATCAAGACCGGAGTCATGCACCAGATCCGGGTCCATCTCTCGCACCTTGGGTTTCCGATCTTAGGTGATCCACTCTACGGACGAAACCTTCCTCCGTTTCCAAGGCTCGCACTCCATGCTGAACGAGTGGAATTTCACTACAAAGGCTACCAATATCGAATCGAGTCCGATGCCAAAGAAGGATTGGAACTGACCGAATCCTGACTTTATCAGTGCGGCAATTTCAGCTTAGACACCCTCGTGAAAATCATTTTTTGCATTGTTCTAACCTGCTCATTATCACTCGGTGCCAAGGATCTCCCACCCCTGCACATTGGGCACTACCCAATACAATCAAAGCTCGAGCACGGGATTGCCCGTTTGCGAAATCACAAAGAACAATGATGGCTACTTCGAGTTTGTAGGCGAAAATAAAGGCTATAAACAACTGAAACTGAAAATGAAGATCGGACCGGAAAAAAAAATGGGACTACCATCACGAGAAACCCATGTTTCCGAAAGCACATTAGGGTTCGAGCCGGATCAGGGCACCCCAACCGGAGTGAACCATGTCTTCTCTTGCATCCGAGAGCAATCCATCCCGACAACCCTCTGGCTCCGAGAATGAAAACTGCGGGTACCGGGATTCAGTCGGGACTCGGACTAATTCCGAAAAAGCTGACATCCCTCTTTTGAAAGATCCAACTTCAAGTTGGAATCAAGGCAGCTGTAGAACACATAGGTCTGGTCTCCATAACTTCGGCCCTTTTCAACATGGATCAGTCCGTCCTCAGAAACCTCGCACGGGTTGTCCATGGTGCACTTCTCGCCACTGTCATTTCCGGTGCTATTGACTCCAACCACGGTCCTCGTACGGGGATCCAGAACCGGCGAGCCGGAAGTTCCGTGAATGGTTTCACATCCACCCTTGCTGTATCGCATGGAGTCCTTGCTCACGTACTCTCCTTCTTTCAGCTGGTACACGAAGCGATCAATTCTGCAAGAATAGCCTTTTTGCCAGTAGCCCGAAAGAATCTGGATCGGATCTTCGAGGTTTGGTCGTGCCGGATTGATCAGAATTGCATCCACCCCGAAGCTCTTTTTTATTTGCGCATAGCTCAGTTCCAGCGAGTACAAAGCCACATCGTTCCACGTGATAGTCGCATACAAAAGCTCCCTTGCCGAAACGGTACCGGGCTTGATTGAGCCATCCGCATCCAGAAACTGAAAGGTTCTCTTCGACGGCACATGGTAGGAATACTGGTTGGCGGGCATCATGCCCCCGAAAGCCCCGCCCACGCAGTGGCCGTTCGTAAGGATGAGCCCCGGGTCGGAATCCTTTGCTCCCTGAAAACGAACCAGCGAGCCCGAGCAGTTGGAGAGTTTAACAATTCCCCTGAAATCGTAGCCTCCAACTGCCTGAATGTCACGGCGCCAAAGTCCCGAACCCATGGGACCATGATCTGCCAACGGTTTTGCAAAACTGCTGCTTGCTCCAAAAAGAATGACCAAAATGAATGTTTTCATGATTCCCCCCGCCGAAAGAGTCTCGAAGCAAAGCCCGCTTGGCAATGAAAATGATTGAGCGCCCGGACAATCAATACTCCGCATGGCCTCACCCAACCCGATGGCACCCTTCCGGGATTCCAAACAAAACTCCCCTTTTTCACTCTTTTCCCGTATAAATGCCTCCCTTATGGATAAAAAGATCACTGCCGCCGTCACCGCCGTGGGTGGCTTCGTTCCCGAGTACCGCTTGACCAATCAAGAACTCGAAAAACTGGTCGACACCAACGATGAGTGGATTCGTACCCGGACTGGCATCGAAGAGCGAAGAATCCTGAAGGGAGAAGGCCTTGCCACCTCGGATCTCGTTGCGCCTGCAGTGCTTGAACTTTGTAAAAAACGGGGAATCGACCCAAAGGAAATTGACTGCCTGATCGTGGGCACGGTCACCCCCGATCACCCCTTTCCTTCGACTGCGAATGTGGTTTGCGATAAAATCGGCGCGACCGGGGCTTGGGGATATGATATTTCTGCAGCGTGTTCAGGCTTTTTGTATGGCCTCACAACGGGAGCTGCCCTAATCGAGAGCGGACGCTACAAAAAAGTGGTGGTCGCAGGCGCAGATAAGATGAGTTCCATCATCGACTACAAAGATCGAAATACCTGCATCATTTTCGGGGATGGAGGGGGAGCCGTGCTGCTCGAGCCGAACACAGAGGGCTTCGGGGTTTTGGACAGCGTATTGAAAAGCGATGGTTCCGGACGAAAACATCTTCGAATGGATGCTGGCGGTTCACTTCTCCCCGCGTCCCACGAAACCGTTGAAAAAAGACAACACTATGTCTATCAGGAGGGCGCTGCAGTTTACAAATTCGCGGTAAAGGGCATGGCCGATTCCGTCGAAGAGCTCATGCGACGAAATGATCTCACCGCGGAAAGAGTTGCATGGCTCGTCCCTCATCAAGCAAATATTCGCATCATTGAATCTACGGCCGAACGCGCCGGCATGCCGATGGAAAAAGTCATGCTCAACATCAAGCGGTATGGAAACACCACCGCAGGCACACTTCCCCTCTGCCTTTGGGATTGGGAAAAACAACTGAAAAAAGGGGACAATCTGATCCTTGCCGCCTTCGGAGGCGGATTCACCTGGGGTGCGACTCTCCTCAAGTGGGGCTACTGAACTTTTTAATCATCCCAATCGTTGATTGATCCGTAGGGTGAATCGCGTACCACCCCCTCGGCTCGTGTGGGGGGTCGGATTCCCAGGTCCAGTAGGCGATTCCCGCAATGGAAACACCGCTTTTTGACATGTTTCCGAGTTCTTCGTGAACAAACTGAAGGTAGAGATCCCGGTTGTTTGTCGAACTTTCCGGATCGAGACTCCCCAAATCCCGGGCAAGATTGATTTCCTCAAGGAGCAAAGGAATTCCAAGCTCTTTTGAGATTCTCCCGTGGAGTGCGAGGTACTTCCGGGTCTTGATCAAGGTAGACTCAAGGGTTTTTCGTGGATTTTTAGGGTCGTACCATCCCCAGTTCTGAGGCCAGATGTGGACCGTAAGAAAATCAAAGTTGCAAAGCCTGTAGATTTTTCGCAAATCGGTTTTGGTACCAAAAGGCAAGGGTCCTGTTCCAATCCCACCAAGGGAAACAGGCGCCCCGGGATTCCGGAATCGAATGAGTCGCGTGTGCTCCTCAGCCCACGAAGAAAGATCACCCGAGTTAAACAAGGGTGTCGGTTCATTTGCCAATTGATAACAAAAAATCGCGGAATGTCTTGCCGGAACTGTTTCAAGAATTGCATTCACAAGATTGCGATATCTGAGGTTTACCTTCGCATCAGAATACACCCGCGATGCTCGAAGGAAAAATCGCGCCATCTGAAGGAGAGAGGAGTCAGGTCCGATCCGGGGAAATGGAGCCTGCCCCGACCATTCTGCATAGGCAGGAAACCCGCCACTCCAGCTCCAGAAATTCCCCAGTACGATGATCGCCTGAATTTCATGACGCTCCAGACGATCTAGCAAACGAAGTAAAACCCGGGCACTTCTTTCTTCATCGCCCTCACCTCCGGTTTCCATCGCCGGTCTGATTGAAAATGGAGATGAAATTTTCTGAGTGCTTGCGAGAATTCGAACAAACCCAATTCCCATCGCCTTAAACTGTGAAAGTGAACTCTCCAGGCGTTTTTCATCCTCAGGATCTAGGGATGACTCCCAGACAATTGCCTGCCAAAAATTCATCCCAAGACGGATTCGATTCAACTGCATCCCATACTGTTTCCACAATGAAGACAACGAAAGCAGGATCCGTTTCTCACCGTTGAATGTCCGCAAGCATCACAAGATGGAGCATCACCAGAGATTGCAGTCAGTTGTTCATCTATCGCATCACCCGTGAACGAGGCATGGCGCTCCCTCTTCTCCTCAGTCGAAACGTGAGCCAATTCTGTCCGCTGAAGATACTCAACCCCAAGCGTCCGAAAAACATAGTCAATGACGGATGTCGCCATCTTGATGTGAGGATCCCCTTGCACCGTTCCCGCAGGCTCGAACTTCGTAAAGGTGAACCGATCGACAAACTCCTTGAGCGGCACACCGTACTGCAATCCAAGACTGATGGCGATCGCAAAACAATGCAGGAGCGCCCGCGCGTCCTCTCCGCCTCCCTTTTGATCGAGAAAAATCTCTCCAAGGGATCCGTCCCCATACTCTCCTGTCCGCAAGTAAATCGTCTCCCCGCCAACCCTTGCTTCGATCGTAAGCCCGGCTCTTCGCTCGGGTAAACCCCGCCTGAGCAACCCTTTCTCCGGGTGGGCGGTTGCGGCGCTCAAAGGCTGCGAAGCCTTGCTCCCATCCCGATACACAGAGATGGACTTCAGCCCCAGCTTCCAAGCCATGAGATGAATCATCTCGATCTCCTGAACACTTGTTTCTTGCGGCAAATTTACGGTTTTTGAGATTGCACCCGACAAAAACGGCTGAACGGCCGCCATCATCCGGATATGCCCCATGGGCGTGATGACCCGCTTCCCCCACATTCCAGCGCGATTCGCACAATCAAAAACAGCAAGATCAGATGCCTCAATTCCCGGAGCCCCTTCCAGGGTCATCTTTCCACAAATGCGCGCCTCTTCAACACTCAACTCCTGATCCGAAACTCCGACATGCCTAAGCCAGTTAAAATCCGGATTCTCGAAATCCACCCTTGAAACATGAAGCCTTTGAAGGAGCGCATCGCCCAAATGGGCGCGCGTAAAGAGTGATGAAAGTTCAAAAACTTCGGGAATCCTCTTTTCCAGCCGAATCAAATCCGAATCCGAGAACCCATATCCCCTGAGCCTCGCTTTTGAAAGCGGTCCATCGGTTTCATGAAACTCCCGAGTTCCGAGCAGGTATCGAATCATCCCATCGATCTCCGGAGAGGAGTATCCCAATCTTGCCAGGGCAAGCCCAATCGATTGATTCACCATCTTGAAGGAACCGCCTCCAGCGAGCTTTTTGAACTTCACCAATGCAAAATCCGGTTCAATTCCAGTGGTATCGCAATCCATGAGAAGCCCAATCGTGCCAGTTGGAGCAAGAACGGTCACTTGCGAATTCCGATAGCCATGACTTATGCCTGACTTCAATGCACGTTCCCAGGCCTCGCTTACCCGTTCCTTGAAAACAGGTTCGAGCATTTCATAGGGAATGTGGTTTGCGGCTTTCTGATGACGGGCAAGCACCCTCCGCATCGCAGACTTGTTTTTTCCGTATCCCTGAAAAGGCTCCGAGGCTTTCGAAAGCTCGGCACTCATTGCATAGGCCTCGGCTGTCATAAAGGCGGTAACCCCCGCTGCAAGCGCCCGCCCCTCATCCGAGTCATAAGGAAATCCTTTGACCATGAGAAGCGCACCCAGGTTCGCGTACCCAAGGCCAAGCGGCCGGAACTCATGGGAGCGCTTTGCGATCTCGGGAGTCGGATAGCTCGAAAGTCCCACCAGAAGCTCTTGTGCGAGAATCAAGGTTCGAACCGAATGCGCGAACCCATCAAAATCAAACCGCCCCTCCGGAGATAGAAATTTCAGCAAATTGATCGAGGCGAGATTGCACGCGGTATCATCCAGAAACATGAATTCCGAACAGGGATTCGACGCCCGAATGGGGCCGGATGCCGCGCACGTATGCCACGCGTTGATGGTGGAATCGAACTGAATTCCCGGATCGGCACAGAACCAGGCGGATTCCGCGATCTCTTTCCAGATGACTTGCGCGGGAATCTCCGAAATCACCTCTCCGGTAGTGCGCGCTTTCAGGGCCCACGACTTTCCTTGCAGAAGTGCCTCCATGAACTCATCCGAAAGCCTCACTGAATTATTCGAATTCTGACCCGAGACCGTACGATAGGCTTCCCCGTTGAAGTCTGCAGGATACCCTTCGCGGATCAAGGCGCGGGCCTTTTCTTCTTCGAGTTTTTTCCACCGGATGAACTCCAGAATCTCCGGATGATCCGAATCGAGGCAAACCATTTTTGCAGCCCTACGGGTGGTGCCACCGGACTTCGTTGCACCCGCCCCCCGATCCAGCACTTCCAGAAAACTCAAAAGTCCGGACGAGGTCCCGCCCCCGGAAAGTTTTTCCTGCCTTCCGCGGATGCTTGAAAAATTGGTTCCTGTGCCCGATCCATATTTGAACAGCCTTGCCTCACTCTTCACCAGATCAAAGATGTCCATCAGATCATCCTCAACCGACTGAATGAAACATGCCGAGGTTTGAGGAAATTTGAAATTGTCTTGAACCTCGAGGACCCGCTTTTGCCTGGGATCAAAGCGGAAGTTCCCACCTGATCCCGAGATTCCATAAAACTGATGCAAGCCCAGATTGAACCACACCGGAGAATTGAAGGCCGCAATCTGATGAAGAAGAAGGTACTGAAGCTCTTCTTCAAAAATCCGAGCCTCGGCCGGGGTCAGGATCCTCGTTCGAATTGCCTCTCGCTTCAGACTTCCGGTGATTCTTGCGATCACTTGCTTCACCGAGACTTCCTGCCCCGTCTTTGGAACGCCAACACGCCGCATGTATTTGGATGCGAGAATGTCGATCGCAAGCTGGGACCAGCCTTCGGGAACTTCGATGTCCTTTCGCTCAAAAACCACGCGGCCGCCGGGCTCCCGGATGACCGAGTGAGCCCGGACAAAAGAACCGGACTTCAGGGGAGAAACACCCCCCCCCTTCGTGAAATACCGGGAAACCAGTCTCGACGATTGCTTTTTGACCTTTCCCTTCGATCGCTTCATTCAATATAGATGATAGCAGAAACCCGCACTTCGGCCAAACCCCAATGAATCCGGTTGGTTATTTGAGTGCCACCGCATCCCCTCAAGACCTTGCCCCTTTCCTCCGAAACGTGAGATGGCTAAGCTCATGAGCGAAAAGAACCTCTACATCAACCGCGATTTAGGTTGGCTTGAGTTCAACGCACGAGTGCTCCACGAAGCGCTCGATGATCGCACCCCCCTGTTTGAACGGGTTCGGTTTTTGGGAATCTTTCAAAGCAATCTCGACGAATACTTCATGAAGCGGCTTGGATCCTTGTATTCCAATGCGCGGGTTCATTTTAGGGAACGACTGATCCCTCTGATTCAGGAGGCCCAAGCCTGCTTCAAGAAAGACCTCCTCCCCGCACTGAAGGAGGGAGGGATTGAGCTGGTACCCTGGGATGATCTCTCCCAAGCCGAGCGGGAAAGGGCGAACGTCTTTTACCAAACCCAGATCTTTCCGGTACTGACGCCCTTTGCGGTGGACTCGGGCCACCCCTTTCCTTTCCTTTCCAACCTATCGATCTCTCTTGGAGTAACCCTTCGCTACCCTGGCCGTGAGGAGGAAACCCAGTTTGCGCGCCTCAAGGTCCCGAATCATTTTCCTCAATGGCTTCGAATTGACGGAAGAAGAGATGCCAAAAAGGCCCGTTTTGTATCAATCATTGAGGTAATCACAGCAAACCTGAACTCCTTGTTTCAAGGCATGGAAATCATGAATGTCATGCCCTTTCGCATCACTCGGAACACCAACATCGATCACGATGATGAATCCGACGACATGCTGGAGCAGCTTTCGGAAGAACTGAAAGAAAGAAAATTCGGAGATGTGGTTCGCCTCGAATACTGGGGCGACGGCGACACCATGATCATCGACATGCTTCGGGATGAGCTTCATCTCGATGAAGACCAGATTTTCGGTGTAAAAGGGCTGCTCGAGTATACTTCACTGAAGCCCATTCTCGACCTCTCGAGACCCGAATACAAATACGAGCCCTGGATCCCGGTGCCTCCTCCTGCTCTTTCGGACCCTGAGCGAGATATCTTCCTCTCCATCAAGCAAAATGACATTTTGGTTCATCACCCCTATGAAAGCTTCGCAAATTCCGTGGAACGCTTCATCCGTTCGGCCGTGAATGACCCGAAAGTCGTTGCGATCAAAATGACCTTATACCGGGTGGGCGCAGACAGCCCTCTCATTCCGCTTTTGATCCGTGCTGCCGAACTCGGGAAGCATGTCGTATGCCTTGTGGAACTGAAGGCCCGCTTTGATGAGGAAAAAAACATACTGGTGGCTCAGAATCTCGAGGATGCCGGAGTGCATGTCGTATACGGAGTCATCGGGCTAAAAACCCACTGCAAAACCACACTGGTGGTTCGACAGGAGGGCGACGAAATGCGCAGCTACTGCCATATTGGAACCGGCAACTATCACTCTGTCACTTCCCGCCTCTACACCGACTTCGGACTCTTCACCTGCAAACGGGATATCGCGGATGACGTAGTGAACCTGTTTCACTTTCTGACCGGAAAATCCCAAAAACGCGATTATCAAAAACTTCTCGTTGCTCCACTCACCATGAAGGAGCAGTTCTTAAAGAAGATCCATAGCGAGATCGTCCACGCAAAAAAGAGCCAGCCTGCGAGAATCATCGCGAAGATGAACAGTCTGGATGATCGCGAGATGATCCAGGCCCTATATGAGGCATCCGAAGCCGGCGTAAAGATCGATCTGATTGTCAGGGGATTTTGTTGCCTTCGCCCCGGAGTCAAGGGTCACTCCGAGAACATCCGCGTATTCTCAGTGATTGGGCGGTTTTTGGAACACTCCCGTGTTTTCTATTTTCAAAATGGAGAAAAAGACCCATTACACGGAGAGTTCTTCATCGGATCTGCAGATTGGATGCACCGTAATCTTGCGACCCGTGTAGAGGCGGTTGTTCCCATCGAAGACCACTCACACAAAGACCGTATTTATGACTTTCTTCAAACCCTCATTGAAGATCATCGTCAGGGCTGGGAAATGCGCTCGGACGGCACCTACCATAGGCACAAGGTGAAACACCCAAAAAGAGAGCTTGGGACCCATCTGTCTTTGATGATGAAAGCCCGCTCACGGCAAACCTAACCACACGTTGACTCACCCCTCATTCACAGGCATAGTCTCCCGCATGAATGAAAAGCTGTTTTTGTGGATCGGGCGATTGGAAGGCGTTTCTTTTCTGGTCTTGATGTTCATTGCGATGCCGATCAAATATCTTCTTCAAAATCCAGAATGGGTGAAACACACGGGCCGAATCCATGGGGGCTTGTTTGTTGCCTACTGTGTTGCGGCACTGATTCTCTCCGAGAAAAGAAACTGGAACCGCGGTCTGCTTGCGCGCGCCTGGGTTTTTTCCTGCCTTCCGTTTGGGACCTTTTTCTTTGAGAAAAGATATCTCTCCAGAAACAACTAAACTGGGTGGGCCAATTCCGCGGCAGGCTAATCTTTCGCCACGAATTCGTGATTTTTGGTGTAGGTGAAGAACCTTTTCCTGCCTTCCACCTCGGTCTCAATGTGCACCGGCCGTGACCAAAGGGTAAAAATCGATCGCATGGTCTCGCGGGCGTATTTCAAATCAAGATCGGCTCCGAGATGCTTGTGAATCAAAAGTAATTCACCGCGATTTTCATAGTTCGCATCAAAGACGGAAATATGGGGTTGCCCCTGATTCGTGAGACTGGTGAGGAGCTTCTCTTTTACCGTTTTGAAATTCCGATCTACGATCTCATACTGGCCGGTTCTGCGATTGTGCTCGTAGGTATAGAGCTTGAAACGATCGACAAACTCTGGAGTGATGTATTCATCAATGAAGGTCACATCATTGCAAACCTTCCGCACCTCGAAGATTTTCTGCCGTCCAAGTCCCAGCTTCTTGTCCCACTGCGCCCGCTCCCGCAAATCCGAACATTCCTCATAGGCCTTTCCAAAACGCCCGCGATTCCAGCGGTCTTCAATATCGCGAAAAAGCTCCACTCCGATCTTATAGGGATTGATCTTTCCGGGAGACATTGCCGTAACTCCGGCGTGATGATCCGCAAAATCGATGATCTCCGAATCCTTGAGCGCCTTCTTGGTCATGATCTCGGAATGCCAATAGGAGGCCCACCCTTCGTTCATGATCTTGGTCTGCATCTGCGGGATAAAGTAATAGGACTCATCCCGGATCATCCGGATCACATCCCGCTGCCAGTCCTTGAGCGGCGCATGCTGCATCAAAAACTGCAAGATATCGCGCGCTGGACTCGCAGGAAACATCTGCGCCTGTTTTGCCTGTGCCTCAAGCTTCTTCTTCTGTCCCTCGATGAATTCGGGCGGGTTGATGAACTTGTCCATGTAAGAGCGTTCGACTTTGATCTTGCCCAAATCCTGGGAGCGCGGTGCCTCTTCCTCGCGTCTTTGCGGCTTCGGATTCTCAAAGGGCAGATTAGGATCGATCAGATTGTCGAGACTCAGGCAAATGTCAATGAACCCCTCGACCTCATCCTGTCCGTAGTCGTCCATGTACTGCCGGATCTTCACCGCGTGATTCGCCATGGTATCCAGCATCTTTCGATTGGTTTTCGAGAACCAATAGTTGTTCTTGAAAAAATCGACGTGCCCGTAAACGTGCGCCATCACCATCTTCTGATCCACATAGGAATTCGAGCTCATCAGATAGGCGTAGGACGGATTGGTGTTGATCACCATTTCGTAAATCTTTGAAAACCCCCACTCATACCCTTTCGAGTACTGGTCGTAATTCATTCCGAAACGCCAGTGGGGGTATCGAACCGGGAAGCCTTCTTGTGCGGCCAGAGCATTGATCGCATCTGACGGCACCATCTCGAAAATGGTCTCAAAGAAATCCAGACCAAACCCTTCGGCATAGCCTTTGATCTCTTCCTGTAACTTTGCAAGCTCCATGGGGAGCTGAGTGGACCGATTGCCCATCTTATCGACCCTTCCCTAAAAAATCCTTGATGGACTGCAAAATCCCGTCTTTGTTTTCAATCCGCGAAAGGATTACCGAGTCATCGTCGTTTCCAAACACTTCGATCAGGTCCTTGTAAAACTGACCCGATCCATAGCGCGAATCCACCTGTCCGTAGCAAAACGCATTCACCTTCGGAAGCAATGAGTTCTTCATCAAATCAATGCAAAGCTTCGTATCTTCAGTAGACCAGTTGTCTCCGTCCGAAAAATGAAACGGGTAAATGTTCCAATCTCCAGGCGGATAATCCTTGTTGATGATCTGCTCACAAATCTTGTAGGCAGAACTGATCAAGGTTCCACCGCTCTCACGGGTCCGAAAGAAAGTGTCTTCATCTACCTCTTTTGCCGTTGCATCGTGAATGATGTAACGGGTTTCAACGCCCTTGTACTGGGATTTAAGCCACGTGTTAATCCAAAATGCTTCAGTACGGACAATCTCTTTTTGCTCATCCCCCATCGAGCCCGAAACGTCCATCATATAGATGATTACGGCTGAGTTCTCATGCTTCACATCCGATTTCCAGGAGCGAAAACGCATGTCTTTTTTGATGGGAACAATCACCGGATTCTCCGGATCATAGATCCCGGAGGCAATCTGGCGTTTCAATGCCTCCTTAAAGGTTCTTTTGAAGTGCCGAAGAGAATTAGGCCCTTGGGATGCGATGGCCGTATACTTGTCGACCTTGGATTTCAGGTTTTTCTGGCCTCGTGGCTCGATCTTCGGAAGCTGAAGCTGCTCCCCCAGAATTTCCGCCAACTCCTCAAGCGTAAACTCAACCTCAAGATCATGCTGCCCGCTGTCTTGCCCAGCCTTCTTGCCACCCTCACCCTCTTGATTCGGATCTCCCTGACCGGGCACTGGATCACCGGGATTTCCATCCCCTTGCCCCACCCCGCCCTGATTGGAACCATAGCGAAACCTTGGAATGTCGATTTGAGGCATGGGAATGGTAACCGTGTCCTTGCCTTTGCGACCGAACATTTCCGAGTGAGTGATGTACTTCTTCAGGTCCTGCTTGATCTTCCCTCGTACAATTTGACGGAAGCGTGCATGATCCCGGCGTGCGCCATCAATCATTCTTTCTACTCCCGCTTCTTCACATCGCCGCGGGCAAAAATGCTCGCAACAAAGTTCAGCACATCGGTCGCAGAGATTTCGTCATAGCCGAAGTATTTGATGAGCCTTGATTTCACGACATCGATTTTTTCCTGGGTTGCGCGGTCCACCACGTTGGACACAAGACTGGTCAGTTTGATCGTGTCCTTCTGGTCCTCAAACAGCTTCAGCTCAAGAGCCTTGTGGAGCCGCTCATTTGTTTTGTAATCAAAGGTACGCCCCTCGATCGCAAGCGCTCCGATGTAGTTCATGATCTCACGCCTAAAATCATCCTTGCGGCTCTCAGGAATGTCGATCTTTTCCTCGATCGAACGCATCAAACGCTCATCGCACTCCTCATCCATCCCGGTGTATTTGTTCCGGATTTTTTCACGCTGAGTGTAGGCCTTTACGTTATCAATGTAGTTGCCGCAAAGCTTGGCAATCGCATCTTCGTCTGCAGATATCGCGCGCTGAACCTCGTTCTTCACGATGTCCTCGTACTCCTGCTTCACAAGTCCGATCAGATCCCGGTACTCGCGTCTGCGCTCTTCACTTGCGATGAGCGCATGGTTCTTCAGCCCACTTTCAAGTTCATTCAGGATCATGAACGGATTCACGCAGGGAATCTCACTCTTCACGATCGCGTTTGAAATCTTGTCCTGGACGTATCGGGGGGAAACCCCGTCGAGACCCTCGCGTATCGCCTCTTTCCTAAGCTCCTTGACGTTTTCCTCAGAAAACCCGGAGAGAGTTTTTCCGTCATAGAGCTTGAGCTTTTGCATGAGCGAAATGTTCGCTTTTTTCGGATGCTCAAGGCGGGTCAGGATCGCCCACATTGCAGCCACCTCGATCGTATGTGGCGCAATACTTTTTCCGCGGATTTTCTGGGAATTGAAGTCCTTTTCGTAAATCTTGACTTCGTGCTTGAGCTTCGTGATGTACGGAACATCGATCTTTACTGTCCGATCCCGAAGCGCTTCCATGAACTCGTTGTTCTGGAGCTTTCTAAATTCAGGCTCGTTGGTGTGACCGATAATCACCTCATCAATGTCGGTCTGGGCAAACTTCTTGGGCTTAATTTTATGTTCCTGGGATGCAGTGAGAAGGTCGTACAAGAACGCGACATCAAGCTTGAGCACCTCGATAAACTCGATCACGCCCCGATTGGCAACACAGAATTCACCATCAAAATTGAAGGCACGCGGATCGGAATCCGAGCCGTATTCCGCGATCTTCCGGTAATTGATGTCTCCGGTAAGCTCGGTGGAATCCTGGTTTTTCTCGTCTTTTGGCTGAAAAGTGCCGATTCCAAGCCTGTCTTTTTCAGACAGCGCGATCCGGACCACCCGAACGTGATTGGCAATAACCTGGGTCCAGTCCCCGTGATACCGTTTCAAGAGCTCCCGCATGACAAAACGTGAGGCCGGGTCCATATCGCCCTTGATGGCAACCTTGTAATCACCCTTCGCGTTTAGATTCACCTCAGAAAGAACCTTCGCTCGCATTTCCTCCGGGATGAGCTTCAGAGGATCCTCATGCATGGGAGACATCATCTCGGTTGCGCCACCAAAAAGAGGTTCGCCTTTTCCTGTCGGATCAATCCACTTGAAAGAATAAAGCGCACCCGCTTCAGTTTTGGAATATTGCTCGATTCCCTTTTTCAAGAGCCGAGCAATGGTGGACTTCGCCGAGCCCACGGGACCATGAAGGAGAAGAACTCGCTTCTCAGTTCCGTACCCATAGGCTGCGGACTTGAAAAAATTCACAAGCTTCATCAGCTGGACATCAAGACCGAAAACAGCGTCTTTTCCTTGGTCAATCGGATCATCAAAGAACTTGTACCGGGTGATTTCTTTTTTGTACTCGACGTAGTTCTCGGTTCCCCAGGTGAGAACCATGTCGTACATCCGCTGAAACGCGTTTCTCGCGATCAACGGATCTTTCTTCACCATTTCAAGATATTCAAAGAAATTCCCTTCCCAGTTCAAGCTCTGGAATTCTTCTTTGGATTGAATTTGATTCAAATATTTCGACCACTCTTGTGCGGATTGAGTCATGTTTTGGAGGCCCTCTTCTCCCTATTAGTGTATCGACCGACTTTGCGAGCGTCTAAGGAAAACGCCCCTTGCGGCGCGTTTTATTCCATAAAACCAATTTAATTTAACTCAAGAGCTCCCTGCTGCGGCGCGCAAGAGGAAGGGGTTTTCCAATCCTGATTTCTTCACTCCACAAGTAAGGTTTTTTTACCAAATCCCTTGGGATTTTCTGGCAGAAATCGTGGACATTCCAAGTCTTTTTGGACACAATACACCTAAGCATCATGAATCCAACGACCACCCTTCAATTGAGCTGCGCCTTGCTTTCAGACATTGGTTTGAAACGAAAACAAAACCAGGACACCGGCCTCGCAGAACCAGATCTGGGACTCTTCATGGTTGCGGACGGAATGGGCGGTCATCAGGGTGGTGAGATCGCAAGTCAGCTTTGTGTCGAGAAAGTGGCGGAACATGTGAGAGCCTCAACAGACAAAAGCGATTCGTCTGACTCTCTGATCTTGCAGCAATCCATCCAAATCGCAAACCAGGCCATATATGAAAGAGCTTCGAAAGAGCCCCAACTCGAGGGAATGGGGACCACTGCCACCATCCTGAAGATCTCGGATCACGAAGCCACCATACTCCAGGTGGGAGACAGCCGGGCATACCTCTGGAATGAAGATGGAATCTGGCAGATCAGCAAGGATCATTCCCTTGTGCAGGAAAAACTACGTGCAGGTCTGATCACTCGCGAACAATTGAAGTCCGATGACATGAAAAACGTGATCACGCGTTCTGTAGGGTATGAGCCCAATGTTCGAGGCGAAATCTTCAAGATTGAAGTCCGTCCTGGAGATGGTTTTCTTCTGTGCTCGGATGGTCTGAGCGGTCCTGTCGAGGATCACGTCATGCATGAGATTCTGATGGACGGGGAGAAACGATCCCTTCCTCTTCTTGATGCAGCGGAAAGACTCGTCCATGCGGCAAACTCAAACGGAGGTGACGACAACGTGACCGTCCTTCTAGTCAAAGCGCAGGGGGTCTGATCCTCATGGCAAACCGCTTCTACACCATCATGATCATTCCGGAGAATTCCTCCAGGGCCCGGCAGATTCACATTCCAGCATGGCTGCTTCGGGCGGCGATGGTGATTCTTCCGGTGCTCGTTTTGATCGCATTCACTCTTTTCCTGGATTATCGCTTTGTCGCAAATCAGGTTTATGAAAACCGTGAGCTCCAATCCGAAAACAGGAGACTCAGACAAAATGTGCAGTTGTATCAAAACCGGATGGAAGCGCTAGAAGCGAGTCTGGACCGGATCGAGAATTTTTCGGCCCGCCTGAAAATGATCACCAACCTGATGGATCAGGACCAACTGTCCCAGCACATAGAGCTCCCTCCCCCTAACGCAGCAGCAAATCTCTCGTTTGCATCAAAGCAGCTCGAGACTCCGATTGAGCAAACCTTGCCCCGCAAAGAAGATCAAAATTTCGAACGGCTGAGTCTGAAGTCCCTCACACTTGAACAAAACCTGCATGACCTTTATGAGCTGCTTTCAGACCAAAAGTCTTTTTTGAATGCCCTTCCCACGAAAAAACCTGCGGAAGGTTACTTTACGAATGGGTTTGGCGTGCGCCTCTCCCCCCTTGGCGACGGGGTTGAAAAAATGCACGAAGGCGTCGACGTTGCCAATGTGGTCGGAACCCCGATCCGCTCCCCCGCCCTTGCGACAGTACTGTATGCAGGCCGAAAATCAGGATATGGACAGATTGTGATTCTTGACCATGGATATGGTCTCGAGACCTGGTACGGTCACACTTCAAGAATCCTGGTGAAAGCCGGTCAGAAGGTCAAGCGCGGTCAAACCATTGCGCTCATGGGAAATTCGGGACAGTCCACAGGATCCCATTTGCATTACGAAGTTCGGGTGCAAGGCATTCCGGTCGACCCATTGGCCTATATTTTAGAGAATTAGTGAAAGAGATAAGAAACGGAGAAACTCCATGATCCAGCAACTGAGTACCATTGGAAAAAAGATTTTCGGCACACAGAATGATCGAGAACTGAAAAGCATTGACCCGATCCTGCGCCAAATCAATGCGCTCGAACCAAAAATCAAAGCGTTCACGAATGACGACCTGAAGGCGCAAACCGTAAAATTCAAAGAGAGACTTGCGCGAGGCGAAAAGCTCAACTCCATTCTTCCCGAAGCTTTCGCGACCGTTCGGGAAGCCGCGTGGCGGGTGATCGGCCAGCGGCACTACGACGTGCAGATGATCGGAGGGATCACTCTTCATCGGGGCCGGATTGCGGAAATGAAAACGGGAGAAGGAAAAACTCTTGTTGCCACCCTTCCCTCCTACACCAATGCACTCGAGGGCAAAGGCGTTCATGTCATCACGGTAAACGATTATCTTGCCCGGCGCGACAGCGAGTGGATGGGCCGTGTGTATGGATTTTTGGGACTATCGACAGGCATCATTGTTCATGGACTGAATGATCGCCAGCGTCAGCAGAATTATGGCTGCGACATCACCTACGGCACAAACAATGAATTCGGCTTCGATTACCTCCGCGACAACATGAAGTTCAGGCTTGAAGACTATGTTCAGCGCGAACTCAATTATGCGATCATCGACGAAGTGGATTCGATTCTGATTGACGAGGCAAGAACCCCTCTCATTATCTCTGGTCCTTCCGAAGATTCAACCGAGCTTTACTATGTGATCGACCGACAGATCAGGGCAAACGGGGGTCTGATCAAGGACACCGATTACACTGTGGATGAAAAATCCAAGACCGCCGCACTTTCGGAGTCCGGCGTCGATAAAATGGAAGAGCGCCTTGGAATCAAGAACCTCTACGATCCGGCCAACATCGAACTCCTGCATCATGTGAATCAGGCCCTTCGGGCTCACGTTCTTTTCAAGCGGGATGTCGATTACGTAGTCAAAGACGGCGAAGTCTGCATCGTGGACGAATTCACCGGACGACTCATGCCGGGCCGACGCTGGAGCGACGGTCTTCACCAGGCAGTTGAGGCGAAAGAAGGAGTGACCATTGAAAGCGAAAACCAAACGCTTGCCACGATCACCTTCCAGAATTACTTCCGGATGTACAAGAAACTCTCCGGCATGACCGGAACTGCCGACACAGAAGCAACCGAATTCAAGCAAATCTACAATCTGGATGTGACCATCATTCCGACCAACCGGACCAACATCCGGAAGGATGAGCCTGACACCATTTACAAATCCGAAGGTTCCAAACTCAAGGCGATCGTGGATGAAATCAAGAACGCCAACGAAAAAGGCCAGCCGGTTCTGGTGGGAACCATCTCGGTCGACAAGTCCGAGCAGCTCTCCAAACTACTGAAGACCTCCGGCATCCGTCACAATGTGTTGAACGCAAAACAACATGAGCGCGAGGCTGACATTGTGGCTCAAGCGGGCCGACGCGGATCCGTGACCATCTCCACCAACATGGCGGGACGCGGAACCGACATTCTTCTGGGAGGAAACGCTGAGTTCCTTGCAAAGCAGGCCACAGGCACCCTCGCTCCCGATGCAAGCGATGAGGAAAAAGCCGACTGGCACAGGCGCCTTGAGGAAAATGCGAAACACTGGGCCCAATCCGTTGAAACCGAGCGCGAGGCCGTGAAGTCCGCCGGAGGTCTCTACATCATCGGTACGGAACGCCATGAATCCCGCCGGATCGACAATCAGCTGAGAGGCCGGGCCGGGCGTCAGGGAGATCCTGGGAAATCGAAATTCTATCTTTCCTTGGATGACGACTTGATGCGCATTTTTGGCGGCGTGAATATCAAACGTTTCATGGAAGACGATGCTCCGATCGAGCATGTCTGGATCACCAAATCGATCGCTGGTGCTCAGAAAAAAGTCGAAGGCCACAACTACGACATCCGGAAACACCTGCTCGAGTATGACGATGTCATGAATCAACAGCGCAAAGTTGTCTATGCATGGCGACGTGAGGTTCTGAGTCAACAGGACCTCCGGGGAATGGTCTTTTCCATGGTGGAAGAAATCATCAATGCCATTTGCGAAGATTTTTTTCCAGGCGGGAAGATCCGCAAGGTGGATGGTTCAAGCAGCTTGAATTTGAAGGAACTCAATGAAGCAATTGCGGTCACCTTCCAGACTCATGCGAACCTGACGGAACGTGATATTGTTCCTCTCACCGGTGAAGGATTGAAAAAGATTCTGACCGACATCTCCGAGAAAGCCTACGGCGCAAAAGAGAAACAATACTCACCTGAGATGATCCGCCAGGTTGAAAAAATGGTTCTTCTTGGAACCATCGACCACCTCTGGAAGGATCACCTTCTTGCCATGGATCATCTTCGGGATGGAATCGGGCTGCAGGGCTACGGACAAAAGGACCCACTGGTAGAATACAAGAAACAGGGGTTCCGTTTCTTTGAAATGATGATGGCCCAGATCACGGGAGATGTGGTTCGGAAGATGTTCGCTGTCCAGATTTCAGCAAACGCACCGGAGGAACTCTCGGAAGATCTCGAAGGGGAAGCAATCCAGGAAGCGCCTGTTCAAGCGGGCTCCATGCCACAAAAGCTCCCCTCTGCGAGAGAGGCGCTCTCCGGAATGAAGCCACTGCCAGTGGGCATTGATCTGACCAAAATTGGCAGAAATGATGAATGCCCTTGTCAGAGCGGCAAGAAGTTCAAAAAGTGCCACGGAGCACACCTCTGAGTCATGGGTCAGGATGAAAACGCCCCTCCCAAAAAGGACCTGACCGGAATCATGGATCTGCCCCAAGCAGATCCGGTGAAGGATCCGAACGCGCCAGAGGGGGCGGATTCGCTTGAGTTCAATGAAATTAAACCGATCGAGCAAATCGATGACTTTGCCTCGCTTGATCAGATCGGAATGATGGATCACCCGGTTGTCGAGGAGCAGGTGGAGCCAGAACTCTCCCTGCAGCCCGATCCGTCAGATCCATTTCAAAATCTTACCACCGATACACCAGGCGATACTCCCTCCTTTCCTGAATCCACCGAACCCCCTCTTTCTGCGGATCCATTTTCAAGCGTGGATGAGACACCGCCTTTCGATGCGTCCTTGAGCGGAGAGCCCCTGTTTCTGAAGGAAATGACAGAGGCCCCTGAAACTTTCGATGCAGCTCCTGTCGCGGTTTTTTCAGAACCACCTGTCCCGCCCAAACCGGTTCTCGATGACCTGAAGACCTACGCAGAGTCCAAGAAAGAAGCTGTTTTCGATCCGGGAACGAGAAATGAGTTTCATCTCATGATTTCCGGGGATTTTGACCCCTATTCAAGGGATAAACTTCTATTGTTTCTCACAGAAAACTCGATCGGAATCACCTCAAGCGAACTGGATTTCCAGATCAAAAGCCGTCGCGTATTGATGCCAAGAGTCAGTGAGTTTTCCGGAATTAAATTGATCCAGGACCTCAGAGACTCAGGACTGTCCTTTATCTTGAAAAAGTCAGAGGAAGCCTCTTTGATTGCCGATGATGGCAATTCCAAATCCTACCATTTTGAGGTGAGACAGACTCAAAAGCCTCTTGAGGTTCCGATCCTTCCTTCGGGAGAAGTCAAGGCAGAGGAATATCGTGTGCTCGACTCGATCCGAATGGTTCAGTTTCTCAGAGCGGAAATCCTTGAGGTGGAACAATCAGACCTTTTTCAGGAGTTATTGGATCGAATGACTGAAGCGCTTCGTAAGCGGGCGAAACTTAAGGGCGCAAATGCACTCACCCACCTCAGTCACAAGATCACCCCGCTTCGCCTTCCCTCCCAATACCAGATCGAGATGAGTGCAAGCCTACTGAAAAGAATTTGATCCTCCATGAAACCAAAAATCCTATTCTCAAAATATCAAGCTGCAGGAAACGATTTCATCCTGATCGACAATCGCAACGGAGCTCTGCGACTGGCGAGAGCTGAAATTGCCCGCCTCTGCCACCGGAAATATGGAATCGGTGCGGACGGGTTGATTTTGCTAGAAGACTCAAACGGATTTGACTTTGCAATGAAAAACTTCAACTCCGATGGAGGTGAGTGCAGCATGTGTGGCAATGGGGGTCGGGCACTCATCCAGTTCGTACAAGATCTCGGCCCAGGACAGGAACACTACCGTTTTCTTGCCATCGACGGTCCACATGAGGCCAACAACTCGACACAAGGAATCGAACTGAAGATGACCGACGTGTTCCGAATCACCGAAACTCCAGTCGGACCCACACTCGACACCGGATCTCCACACCTGGTGATCAGTGTAGGAAATCTTCTCCAGTACGAGGTGGTAAAAGAGGGTCGCGCACTGCGAAACTCCCCCCTCTTCATGCCTGCTGGAATCAATGTCAACTTCTTTGAGATACAATCTGACAGGATTTTTTTGCGAACCTACGAGCGAGGCGTAGAAGACGAAACCCTTTCCTGCGGAACCGGAGCAATTGCAACAGCCATGGTAGTGGCCAGGGACTCAGGATCCATGAAGCCGGATGAGGAGTTGCAAACGGTGGTTCACTGTCAGGGCGGTGAACTCAGAATCCGCTTTACCCCATCGATCGACTCCTCTTTTAAAAACATCTGGCTTTCGGGCCCGGTGGAAAAAACCTTTGAAGGTGAAATATGATCTCTTCGTTAATGGATCCCCTGCAAATCGAGATTCTTTTCAAGAAATACCTGCTCCCCTTCTTTCTAAAAGTAATCGGTGCATTTCTACTTTGGTTTTTTGCGGACCTTTTGATCCGGGCCATAAAGGGACTGTTGATCCGTACCCTGGTGAGAAAGCAGGTGGACCCGACGCTGGTTACCTATGCAAAAAACTCCGTGGGACTCGCCCTCAAGGCTCTGGCTGTGATCCTGATTCTTGGGATTTTCGGTTTCGAGACGACCTCGTTTTCTGCGATTCTTGCAGCTGCAGGTGTCGCCATCGGTGTTGCATGGTCCGGACTGCTTTCGAATTTTGCAGCAGGGGTTTTCCTGATCCTTTTCCGTCCGTTCAAGGTCGGGGATACCGTCAGTGCGGCAGGAGTAACAGGAACGGTCCGGGAGATCGGCCTCTTTGCCACCATCATCGACAACGGCGACAACCTTAGATACTTTGTCGGAAATAACAAGCTCTTTAGTGAAAACATTCTGAATTACAGCAGCAATGAATACCGGATGGCGACCTTCCGGATCCAACTCGACCATTCAGTGGATTCCAAGGACGCGATTGAAAAAATCCGAGCCACGCTTGAAACCGTGGAAGGCGCCCTGCAGGAACCTCCCGTAAACGGAGAAATTGTCGAATTTAATCCGATGGGCACGGTGATTCAATTCAAAGTGGCAGCACAAAACCGAAACCACTCCTCCATCCTCAATGAAGGAAATCTAAGGATCGCGGAGATTCTCAATTCAGAACGATATCCTGCACCCCAGTACAAAACCCTTCTGCATTCCTCAACCGGTCGGAGCGAGGCGTAACACCCGATTTTGAATGTCGATCACGATCGCGGTGCAATCCTCCCCGGGAAAGGTCTCGCCTGGACTCAGTTTTGATTTGATCTGAAAGGCAAGTTCATTGACAAGTGCAAATGGATTCTGGTTCATTTGATCTGCGAACAAACGTGCCAAACGATGCTCTCCGCCCGCCCCACTGACAAACCCATCCGAGAGCAACACCAGGCGGTCTTTTGGTTGGAGATGAACCACGCTTTCTTCTTCCGTCACCGGCCTTGATCGATTGCTGATCGGCAGTCCGTGCTTTGCGAGCCTACTGCTGACTCCATCCCGATCCACCACGAATGCCTCGATGCTTCCGTACATCTGATAATGAAGTGAAAAATCCTTCCGGTTCAGCCTTCCGAGAAATACACTGAAGTGCCCTTCTTCGCCAAGAGTCAACCTGATTTCCTCAAATATGGCTTTTACCCAGTGCGATGACGGAATCTGGGTTGAACTAGCGATCTTTGCGGAACTTGAAAGAATCATCCCAAGAAGCGCCGCCGAAATCCCGTAACTTGAGGAATCCATCAAAAGAAAGTTCACATGATCCTTTTTGTCGGACTCAAAGAGATCAAAGTAATCTCCGCCCGGTTTGAGACCCGCGAGATGCCTGCTCATGACCTCGATCCCCTTCAATCCGGTAAACCGTTTTGGGGTCTTCAACTGGAGAATGCTCTCCAAAACCCCCTTTGCCGAATCAAGATCCTGCAGTGTCGCCTGGGTCTCCAAAAAAAGTTCATGCGCATATCTTCTCTGATGGTGATGGCGCAGAATTGACAAGAATCCAGCGGGACGAAAGGGACTCAGGATCAGATCGTCCACGAGGGCAATCGAATCAGGGTCGGGTAAAACCTCGGACTCTTCCAGTACCAGAACAAGACTCTTTCCCTCGCGGTCAAGATCCCTGGCCCATCCCTTCCAGTTGGTTTTACCTGAATCTATGAAAATCAGTTCCGATACCGACTCCCTCACCGGGAAAACCCTTGAAACCATCTGCCCCGTGAGAGATCGAAGGAGTGTTTTCAATTCCGAATTCCATGTCGATTCCACCTGTGTATCCCGACACAAAATACTGATACTGACTTCTTGGTTTCTTGTTTCCGGCTTCATTTTGATTGGTTCTCCGTCTCTCGATCCCTGCTGTTTTTGTCCTGGATGAATACCTTGTACTGCAAGGCATACCGTGTGTCCCACTTCGAAATCGCAGGAAACGGTGTAAGCTCCTGGTAATAGGCAAGATTGATTTCGCTGAATTCGCTGCGGTATCCGATTCCACCGCTGAATTGGAAATGGTTCAGCCCGAGACGAATCGAAACAGGCTGACTGATTCCAAGGTCTATCCCGAAACTCAATTTGTCCAAGAGCGCCAGAGATGTCGCACTGGTGAGATCCTTGAATTGAATATACCAGTTGGACTTGATGGGTCCTGAAAGCCTTGCTGTAAAGTCCAGCGCCGCATCAATACTCATCGGTTCACTCGCGGGAGTCCCGATCGGTGAACTCGCTCTGGGGATCAAACCTCTTGAAAAATAGCGCATGCCAAAAAGATTTCTCGCCAGGAGCGATACAGTTGGAGTGTAGGTGTATGGAAAAACGAAGTTGACAGAGGCGGTATGGGAAAGTCCCTTACCCTCGGAAATCCCACTCAAATATGCTGCGGAGGAATTGGAGGGAGCCTGTGCGACTCCGCTTGCCTGACTTACAAGTTGAAGACTGTACCCTACTCTCACCACGCCTCGGGCGAGGGCCAGGCCGTATCCCACCGCCGGAACCAGGTTGCTGGTGGTCTCGTAATTCACCGTGGTTCCATCGGAGTAGGCCCGCACCCTTTCCTGCAAAAGAAGCCCAACAGCAAGCCCCCCCCAGGAAACCGCAGTGAGGTTGCCAAGGCCACCACTAAAAATCCTGTTCACATTAGAGTTGAGGCTCGAAGTGAATCCTCCGAGGGATGAAAAACCCGTAGAGGTTGACAAAGACCCAAGGATTGAGCTGTTAAGGTCGAAATTTAGGTTGAGTGCTTCGGCCCTGAACTTGGTATTCCGGGAGAGCGCAGCAGGATTGTTGAAGAGGGCATTTCCTGTTTCGGCACTCAAAGGGAGGGTCATGCCCCCGAGGGAGTGTCCCAGAGGACTGATGTATCGGACCGCAGGATAGGAGTACGGAAGGGCTAGCGATGCTCTTCCAAGGAAGATGCCTCCAATGATCCAGATCAAGCGATATGAATGAATCCACTTTTTCACAAGTTCTCCAAATTTCTGATCGGAAAAATCGCGAGAAAACCAAAGCTCGGTTTGTATGAAGTTCCGTGCCTTTATGTCAAAAAACAAACACTCAAAGAATCCGGAAACGCCGCCCTTTTGAATTTGTTAAGATCATGTAAAAATGGAGGATATGAAAATGCTCTTCTCCATGGATGAAAAAGTGCATCACTTCAAGATCAACGGAGAAATTTCTCCCTCCGATCTCCAAGTCATGAAAGACAGTCTTTGTCGCTTTCTGGAATCGACCCCGGAGTTTGTCGTCGTGGACCTTAGTGAAATCACGCTCCAAGTTCCGGATTTCGAACTCCAAACCACTCTCACAGAAATTCGTACTCTTGCTTTGGCGAAAGGAGTCTCACTCCAGATTGCATTGAGCGACATTGAGGCCGGCACGGCGCGCAAAACAGTGCTGCAGAATGCTCTCGAAAAGCAACTCCGAATCCTCCAAGGAAAACTCGAACTTCGAGAAGAAATGCGGCAGAACATGGAACGGATTCTGGAGGCAAACCGTGCGCTCAAATCCGCAATCGATGAAAAGAGCTCGGCTCTGACGCTGAATCGCAGAAATCCCTTCAACCCCCTTTTTGAGCGCCTTTGGAGTGAAAAATGAAGGCAAAAATACTCGTTATCGAAGACAACGCTGATACCAGAAAGTTTCTTCAAGTCATGTTAAGCCGTGAATTCGAGGTCGCAATCGCCCGAGACGGCATCGAGGGGATCGAACTGGCCAAATCCCTCCAGCCTGAGTTGATTGTTCTCGATGTGGTCATGCCCAGCCTGAATGGATACGACACGTGCAAACGCCTGAAGTCCATTCCCGAAACCGAAAACATTCCAGTGATCTTCCTTTCCGGAAAAAATACCACAGCGGAAATTACCTACGGGATTTCCATGGGCGCAGACGACTATCTTCCAAAGCCATTCGACCACAAGGAACTCCTGGCAAGAATCAAGACAAGGCTCGCAAGATCGCTTTCAAACCCGGCTCCGAAAGTTGTGGTAGGAAAGCTCGAGATCGACACTCTTCAAAGAGTCGCGCACTACGAGAGATCTCCCGTTTCATTGACTCTTACTGAATTCGACATTCTCCGACTTTTGGCCGCCCGTTTCGGGGTTGTGGTATCCCGGGAGGAGATCATGAGGGAAATCTGGAAGGACTCGGCCTCTGAAACCACGGATCGGACGATCGATGTGCACATCCGATCTCTCCGGAAGAAGATTCCGGCGATGAACAACCACATTCAGAGTGTTTACGGGGTCGGATACAAGTACGTACCCTGATCAGCGGCGACCAGCCGGATTCCGAGCCGCTTCCAGAGGAATTCCATTCTTCACGATGACATCCCCCTGCTTGACCTCAATCTGAAATGTTTTTTCCACATTCAAAAGATCATTTCGGATGATCACTCGGTAGTGTCCGACCGGGAGCTTCTCCCGGTAAATCGGAGTCTTCAAAATCACCGATTTTTGCAAGTTTCCGTTCGTTCCCTGGTCCAGGCTGACAATCGTGACATCGGCAAGATCAGGCACCGTGGAGAGGGTCAAAGTACCGTAAACCATCGGCTCAAGTTTAACGTCAAGATTGAAATCCTTCCCGTCCGACAAATCAGACTCCTTCACCGTAAATTCCTTTCGGTAGGTGACAAAACCGGGTCGATCAACTACAAGCTCGAGAGGATCCCCCACCGTGACCAAAACATCCCCCCCAGCCAGATCCACAGGAGATGAGTTGATGGCTGCCCTGGTTCGTGAAAGATTTCCATCTGGAAAAAATCTGAACTTGATCCGGGCTGCCTTCGCTTGCGGATTGACTGCGGTATTCACGCCGGGATTTACCACTGCGCCGGGAGCACTTGCAGCCACACTCCGACTCGGTCCGACTCCCTCATTTTTCTGAAGAAACTGCCCCTTCAACCAGTATCCGGCAACGGCAATCACCCCCACCACCACCGCCATCTTCATGATGGATGCAAAAATTGGGTTCGGCTCTTGAACAGGTGTCGGGGCTCCACTCGGACTATGGGTTTTTTTGACCGGCGGAGGAACTGCAGGACTCGGCCTTGAAGCAGAAGCTGGTGTGGCGCCGGATCGAGCGCTTGGTATCTTCATCTGACGGTCGGGCTGAATGGCAACTTCAACCTTTTCAGCATTGGTAATTTGGGACTTTTCAAATTTATTCCCGAGGTTGGTAATCCTCGTGACATCACGCGGTCCAGACTGATTCGGTGAAAGTGTATCTTTTGTGATCACCTGATTTCCAAGGGCGATCAAGTCCTCTGCTTTGGCATTCAATTGCTGGAGTTGCTTGCGATCCTCCACGATCAGATCATGAAACAATTTTTTTACAAAAGTCGAAAGATCAGAGGCACCAAAGTCGGAGAAGTGAAGAGCCAGAATTTTTCGGAGCGCTCGAGCCATCTCGTCCCCGGTCTGAAAACGTTTTCTCGGATCGCGATTCAGAGCCTGGAGCACGAGAGCATCAAGTTCCTTTGGCACCTCCTGATTGAAGGAGGATGGAGGCTTCACATAGGAGTTGCAACTCTCGATCATCTTCAAAACCTGGAATTCGTTGTCTCCCTCTGCAACGAAAAGGCGCTTACCGGTCAACAACTCCCAAAGCACAATGCCCAGAGCAAAAAGATCCGACCTGCCATCGAGCGCCTCTCCCATGACCTGTTCGGGAGAGAGGTAACTGAGCTTTCCTTTGATCACTCCGGCTCGCGTCGCATCCCCGTTTGTTGCTGCTTTTGCAATCCCAAAGTCGATCACCTTTATGTTTCCGTCATAAGAGACAAGAATGTTCTGGGGACTCACATCCCGATGAACCACATTGAGCGGTTCTCCGGTAATGCGATCCTTGAATCCATGAGCATAATTCAACCCTGCAGCCGCCTGTTCAATCATGTGGCAGGATGCTGCAACTGGAACCCTTTGCTGTTTTTGCGATATTTTTGACAGAATTTGCCTGAGATTCCGCCCTTCAACCAGCTCCATGGCAATGAACTGCTGCCCACTCTCCTCGCCCGACTCATACAATTGAACTATGTTGGGATGGGTAAATCTCATGGTCACCTGGACTTCACCGCGAAACATCTGAACGAACTCGTTGTTATTGCTGTACGCGCCTTGAATCCGCTTGATGACCACGAAGCGACCGCTTGATCCCGGAGATGCAAGACGGGCTCTGAAGATTTCGGCCATCCCCCCTTCTCCGATTCGATCGAGAAGAAAGTATTTCCCGAATTTTTTGAGGACTGAATCGCTCATAGTTCTAGTCTACCCTCGTCACATCTGTATCGGACGGAGGGAATAAAACCTTGAGCCCTAGCGCGAAATGACGCGCTTTTCGTCCAAAGGCTTGAATTTTATGGCTATTCCGCGCAGCAAAACCTCCCCAACTGCACCGTCATCCGAGCACTCGGGAGTGGAATGCTCCTCAGTCCTGCCGTCAAGGGTGAATACCACCGACCTGACCTGAATCACGGCATCAGCGCCAACTTTTTTTGCCTCTTTTAACAAGGATGCCGAGGCCTTATTGAAATAGTTCTTACACAGGGATTGGCTGTATCCATCCTGATCCAATGTGGGCCAATCCGTCTTCGCTCTCACCCAGCCCAAGATCTTGTAGGGGCGATTCTCCTCAGCACCGGTGGGCAAGTCAGTATAGACCCATTTTTCAGGAAACAGATACTGGGGATGGTTCGTACGTTCAGGAACACTGACGCAAGAAACACAAAAAAACAGGATCAGAACAACCGACCTACGGCTCAAGATAAGTGTACTCTTTGTCCCGATAATTCCTCAGAGTCCATTCCTTACCTTCGTGCTTCATCACATACTGTGGAAGCAAAGGAATTTTTCCACCACCGCCCGGGGCATCGATCACAAAGTGAGGAACCGCCATGCCAGAAGTCCAGCCTCGAAGAGCCTTGATGATCTCAAGTCCCTTTTCGACCGGAGTCCTGAAGTGACTGATCCCCTGTGAGAGATCCGCCTGAAACATGTAATAAGGCCGGACTCTCATCTGAAGCAGCTTGTGATTGAGTTCCATCACAGTCTTCGGATCATCATTGATCCCCTTCAAAAGAACCATCTGATTGTTGATCACGCATCCCGCATCCGCAAGTTTGGCACATGCATCAAAGGCTTCCTGAGTGCACTCTTTGGGATGATTGAAATGGGTATGAATGAAGACCGGATGATATTTTTTCAGCATCTTGCAAAAATCATCCGTGATTCGCTGAGGGAGAGTCACAAGATTTCGCGTACCGATCCGAAAAACCTCGATATGATCCATGGCACGGAGCCTCGAGAGGATATATTCGATTCGATCATCGGAATTGGAAAGTGCATCCCCACCCGATATGACCACATCACGGATGGATTTTGTACGCTCAATGTAGGCCAGGCCATCCTCAAGAGCCTTCGCAGATGCGGCAGAATCGGGATCTGCGACCTTGCGCTTTCGAGTGCAGTGCCGACAGTACATCGCACAATTGTGTGTGGTGTAGAACAAAACACGATCGGGATACCGATGGGTGACTCCCGGTACCGGCATGTCTCGCTCCTCGGCCAGCGGATCCTCAAGATCCTCGGGCGCGATGTGGAGCTCGCCCTTGCCTGGAACAGACTGAAGCCGGATCGGGCAGTTCGGATCATCTGGATCCATCAAACTCGCATAATAGGGCGTGATTCCCATATTGAACATTTCATGCGATTGGGCGAAGGCTTCGCGTTCATCCGCGGTTGGATGGATCACCTTCTCCAGCTGCTCCATCGTTTTGATGCGCTTTTGCTGCTGCCAAATCCAATTATTCCAGTCCTTTTCGGTCGCATCAGCCCACATCGCTGGACGCGGAGCAGGCTTGAATTTTCGTTCACGAACCGTATTGATGGTTTTGATATCGTATCCCATGGCGGACACTTTGCCTGATTTGGAAATCGAATTCAAGCCGAAAACCTTGATCTAATGCTTTGAAATGAATGACTTTTCCGGCCACAAAACCTACCAATTCAGGATTAGAGAAATGTGCGGTACGCAATGAACGCACCCATGTAAGCAAGAGCGAAAAGATAAAGAACCATCAAAATCATGTATGGAGTACTTTTCAACTCTCTTCGAGCGGTCGCCAGAGTGGAGACGCACATCGGAGCGAAGATAAACCAGACGAGCAAACTCATGCCAGTGGCGAGACTCCATTCGTTTTTCAAAATCAGACTCAACTTTTCCACATCCGAAACTGCGGCTCCTTCCTGTATTGAATAAACCGTGGACAAAGTCCCCACCATCACTTCTCGGGCCGCAAAGGTCGGAATCAATGCCATGGAAATTCGCCAGTCAAAACCAATGGGTCTGAGCACTGGTTCAATCCAGTGTCCGATTTGGGCCGCATAGGATTGCTCAATCAGATGCACACCCGTGACGGGATCTTTCGGATAACTGAGCAAAAACCAGATCACTACCGTGGCAAACAGGATCACAGTCCCGACCCGCTTCAAAAAAAGCTGGATGCGGTACAGAAGCCCACGTACCAAACTCCTGAGCGAGGGTCGTTTGTAGGAAGGAAGCTCCATCAGGAGCGGGGGCCTTTTTCCCCGAAAAAGAACCCTTTTGAAAATGCCACCCATAAGAAAGGCGAAGCAAATTCCGACCGCATACAGGCCGAGCATTACAATCCCCTGAAGCTTCAACCCCCAAAACACGGCGACATTTGGAACAAAAGCAGAAATCAAAAGTCCATATACAGGGATCCGGGCAGAACAGGTCGTAAGCGGAATGATGAGGGTGGTAATCACCCGATCGGCCTTACTTTCAATCGTCCTGGCCCCCATGATCCCGGGAACATTGCACGCATAGCTTGACAAAAGAGGTAAAAATGATCTCC
>JAGWXK010000010.1 GCA_018969905.1 Bdellovibrionales bacterium | reverse complement strand
ATCATGTCCTTCACCGAATCAAGATCCATGCACTGATGGGAATCAACCGGCACTTTCACGGGCTTCACCCCGAAATAATGCGCAGCCTTGTCAAAGGCCGGATGCGCGGTGACCGCAAAAATCATTTCAGGCGCTGATATCCCCTTTGTTTCAAAAGCCCAATCCCGGTGGGTCTTGACCGCCATCATGATGCTCTCGGAGCCCCCGGAGGTCATCGAGCCCGCAGCCCTTTCTCCGCCTCCAAGCAAGTGCGCCGCCATGGACACCACTTCGGCCTCGTATTTTCGAACGGAAGGGAACGCGCCCGGGTTGAGTCCATTTTCATGAAAATAGGTGGTGTAGGCTTTTTTCAGAAACTCCGTGTGTTCATCGCTCTCGTGATAGACAAGACTGAAAGTCCGACCCTCGTGCCATTTGCTATCGCCCTTGCGATTCTCTTCAAGTCTGGAAAGAATCTGTTTTCGATCTGTGCCTGTTTTTGGAATCGTGATTTTATTTTCCATGCGATGCGCCGCCTTTCGATTCCTTTTCAGCTGATACAAAGGTCATTCGAAGCTGGAACAGCAGATGATTCAGGAGCTGATCCTCCTCAGTTGAGCGATTCCCATGAGTTTTCTCGTGCATGAGTTCGAGCAAATCAATGTTGTGCTTTGCAATTTCCAGGTCCCTGGACGCGGAATCCATGGACTGCATCGCGGCTTGGGAAACAGAAAGAAAAAAAGTGGTCAGATCGATTTTCGGCAACATGCCTAGATCTTAGCAATTTTCAGGAGTCTCTCAAGGGGATAAAGCCAAAAGGAGAGAAACCAATACCGGAACTCCTCCTCCTGCCCCTTCCAGCGATCCAGTCTGAGACGCACCGAAAACATACGGTTTCGTTTTCGAACCTCCCGAAGTCTCATTTCAAGCACCCCTCGAAACGCCGATCGGATTTCCTGATCCGTCGCGGACTCGAGGAGCCCCTGACTCAGAAAAATGCCTACTTTACCTGGAGAGTGGACCCAAACCTTGAATTCAGAAGCCGTAGTGCGGAACCCCAAAAACTCGACACCCATCCGCTCCGGCCCGTCCTCCCGCCAAAGTGCCCGCAACCTGGTCTGAATTTCCTCATGGAGTCGATACGGGCGAATTCGAAGCAAGAACTCGGAATAAGAATTGAGCCAAAAATAAAGGATCCCGAAGATCCCTGAGGCTAGTCCAGCCACCAGAAACCAAAAAGAACCCAAAACAAGAGCAATCAGGAGAATCGGAAAGGAAAAAAAGAAGAACAGACTCATCAGAAACCGGATCATGACATCGCTTTCAAGGAAGAGTGAATTCCTTCAAGTACTCAATGGATTCGCGAATGCTGCGAACTTCCTTGATCTTCCAAAGACCGTCGACCTTGACCACGGAACAAAGCTTTTTCTGAGTAATCTGGGTAAGATTGTCTTTTGGTCCCTCATCGAAGGAAAGCTCATAAGTCAAGGCGGCCTCCAGATCGCTCACCTTGCGATTTTCAAGAATTTTTAAACCCTGGAACCTTTTGGGTGATTCCAAAAAAGCCTTCGTGAACTGATCGTCACTCCAGGACATCAATCGCGCAAGGGTGTCTCCAGTAAGGAGCTCCTCCATTCGCTTCCGATCCTGAACTCCACTCAAACTGAAGCTGATCTTGATGTAATTCTCAAGCACCTTCGCAGGAGAACTCTCTCCCGGTGCTTTTGTGCATCCCCAAAGAGTCCCAACGACCATCGCAAGCGCCACAGTCCGACTCCCGCTCCTGAAAAAATTCATAAACCTTTACCTCGTAATTCCTGCACCAATGCCGAATAATCGCCGAAATGATAAAGGTCTTTTGGCAAAAACTGAAGCCCCAACCCCATCTTTTCACCCGAGAAATGCGCGGTAATTCTGGCATCGCCCGCAACATTACGATTTTCGGATGACATCTCGACACCCAGAATGCCCCCCGGCTTGAATGAAAAGGGTTGATCAAGGAACAAAAAGAATCCTCCCTCATCAAGCCTGCGCACCCGGGCGGCTAGACAAACATCTCCCTCACGAACCCATGCCTTTATTCCGGGAATCAACCGAGGATCCCCTTCGTACCAGACATGGTCCGGGTTGAGCGCGGCAGAGCCTATTTTTCGCTCAAGCCACAGAGCAATCCAGGTGAATCCAAAAAACGCCAGCAGTGCAATTCCAAGAGAAACAAAATCCCGATCGAGCACGGCACCCACAAGCGCCACCCCGATTTCCACCAGAAAGAGAAGATAAAGAAAATATCGAAACAAAAAGACCCCCCTGCGAATCAGCGTCGAGAACAGGAGCGCAACAAGAATGCCGAGTCCGCAAACCCACATGAAGTCCTCCCTTCGGTACACCAAGGAGAGGGGATGAAATGCGCACCAGGTGAGGGATGGAAACAATCCCGCAAAAAATAGGGACAACCTAGGAATCCCGAAAATCCTCAATCTCATGAACCGTATCGTCTAATCGGATTCGCTTTTTGCCAAGCTCGAATCTTCCTCCAAAGCTTGGATCCGAGTGTTTGAGCCTGTTTGCGAGGAAGTCTGGAATCCTGCCTGAGCTCAATATTTCCCGGATCCTTTGTTCTGCCCGAAACCAGAGCTCAGGAGACCCGATGTCGAGCCAAACAGCGTCAGATCTCAAGAAGCCCACTCTCCCCGCCCGAATCGCGGGCTGCAGAACCTCTGGAACAAATTCTGCGGGTACCCCCAAAGGCAGATGCCGGAACGCATCAGGCTCAAATACCGCGGTGCCGGTAAAAAAAGGCACACCTCGCTTCTTCTCGGCAAAACCTTCAATGAGTCCGGTTGAGTCATTTGCAACGATTTCCCTGTACTCACCGTCCTGCCCTGCCAATGCCTCTCCAGAGGCGAGCACCAGGGTCATCAGTACATTGTGTTGGTCTCTTAGGGCTTGGTGACGTCTCGCAAGGTCCTCGAGCGGAGCCAGATGCAGGACATCGGCGTTCATCGAAAAGAACGCTTCTTTTCCAAGAAGCGGAAGAGCATGCCGAATCCCTCCGGCGCTTCCCAAAAGAAGCCTTGATTCATCACTGATTGCAATCTGAAGAGACCCTCGGGCAGACGAGTGAAGATGGGCCCTGACCTGGTCTGCATGGGCATGAATGTTTACCACTGCCTCCCGAACTCCAGCTTTCTGCAGGGAAAGCAGTACGAATTCGATGCAGGGAATTCCGTACAATGGAATCAGGGGTTTTGGCGTTCGTTCCGTAAAGGGCCTAAGCCGGGTCCCGAGTCCTGCCGCAAGCACCATGCCTTTAGAAATAGTAGTAGTGATAGAGAACCTCTCTCAGCCTTGAAAACTCGGGATACTTCAAAAGATTCCTACGGATGTTTTCGAACGTATTTCCAATGAACTTTAGGTATGCGGGATTTCCCCTTCGGTTCAAAAAGGATGCAAAACTTCCGATTGCTTTGAAGTTACGTTGCACAGCCATCAGATCAAACAACCTGTCAAAACGGGCTTCATCCTGGACAGGTGCACCCCGTTTCTTCATCTGCTCCATGTAGTAGCGCGTTAGGTGATGAATCTGCGCCTCATCGAGCTGGTAGTAACTGTCCCTCAGCAGGGAAGCCAGGTCATATTGGGCGGGCCCCATCCGTGCATCCTGGAAGTCGATCATTGCATAGCGTCCGGATCCGGTCACCATGATATTGCGACTGTGATAGTCCCGATGGGTAAAAACAGTGGGCTCTGCAGCAAGCTCAGCACAGATCCTTTTAAATCCGTCATTCATGATTTTCCGGTCCTGAACGGTAATGTTCCGCTGCAGGTGTTTTTCGTAGAAATGCTCGATGGTGAAATTCACCTCCCAAAGCAGCTTTTCTTCGTCAAAGCGGAGTTTGAAGCCATCGATGACGTTTTTTTCCACCTCATCCGCATGAATCGGGCCCGTTGCCACATGAAGGTTCACTACCGCATCAATCGCCTTCTCGAAAAATAGCCGTTCCTGCGCGCGATCTGCCACATCCTGCAGGCTCCTCAGGAGCGTCGTGTCCCCGAGATCCTCAAGCAGAATGAAGCCTTGACGGGCATCGAAGTCCAGAACCTCCGGAACATCAACACCGTTGCGTCTCAGATGTTTTTGGATGCAGAGGAACGGGATACTTCCGCCTCTCTCCTCAAAAGGTTCCATCGCCATCACCACCAGGGTGCGCAAGCCCTGATCCCCGTCTCTGGTTTTGATCCGATAATAGCGACGTGTGCTCGCATCCCCCGGCATTTTTTCGATGGACTGGATTGCGCGCGAGCGCTCAATAAAGGTCTGCATGCCTTGCTCTTCTCTCACCTGTGCATCCATCGCCGACTTCACCTCATCCAAAACAGTTTTGATCTTCATTCTGATCCCTGAACCCGCCCCAGCTCCCTCTTGAACTGAATGAACTCCGAGCTCCTCACAATGGGCTTTACAGGTGGCAAAAGGCCGCTTCTTGACCTCTGAGCCTCCCGTACATTGAATTCTACTTCCTTTTGATTTGAATCGGTATCCGGATTTCCGAAAAACCGATGATTCCGCTGAAATATTGACGCCATTCCCCGCACATCATAACCCGCATAATACAGCAACTCCGTTCCAACCTTGATTGAACGCGCACGTTCATCCCGATCCCATTCAAACACACTCGAATCCCCAAACATGGCCACCTGATTCGGGTTCTGGTCCCCACCCGAAAAAATACGATTGGCCAGATGCCGGTTGATCACATGCCCAAGCTCATAGGCAATACCGGCCGCCAGTTCGTTTTCATAATCCACTTGTCGCAAAAAACCGAGGGGAAGTGACACGAGGGTTCCGGGAAAGGAAAATGCCCGCCTGAGATCTGGTGAAGAATCATAATGGATCTTCACTTCGACGCGCTCTAGGGGAAAATCCCTGGATGCTCCGGCCAAACGAGTTCCCATGCGTGAAAGAAACCGTTCAAGCCTGGGAACCCTGACAAATCGCACTTTCTTCCGAAAATCATTTGCAAGTCCCGCTGCCCGTTCCGAGTCGACAGCGATTTGCTCCACCGGAGACAAAACCTTTGTGACTTGCGGTGAGGAACAGCCAGCCAGCAGAAGAAGAACGACCATCCGGATGCTGAGCCTAAGGTTCAAATACATCTCGCATGCTCCAAACTGCCCAGACCATCATCATCACAAACAGGATCACTGAGAGAATGTATGCCTTGAAAAAGCTTCCGTTGAATGGAAAAAACCGGTAAGCCGACAAAAACTGGCTGCTTCCCTGCCCCTTTTCAAGCCACGGGAGCAGGCGCTCGACAAGGAGGTTCATCTCGGTGGAAAAATCGGTCTCACCATTTTGTGCTGATGAATGGGATGGCCGCCCCCAGTACCCATCGATCCGGTGATTCAGATAATCAAAGAACCTGAGAACGCTTGCCTTTGGCCTCGGAATCTCAGGGAGATCACGGTAGTTTGTCAAAACCGCCGAGTGATCATTTGCCAACATGAAGGAGGTATCCCGCTCCCCCCCGTGTTCATCGGGAAGAGCGATCATTGGGGATTCAAACACCGTCTTCGCATCCACCAATGCACCACTGATGGAGACCATTTGGAATTTACGACCCATCCACCCGAGTCTGCCATTTACCAGTTTTGCCGCATCTTCAAGCGCTGTGATTTGCTTGGGTGTATGATGGGAATTCACCACAATAAAGTTCTTAAACCCAAGCCTCTTCAGGTGCTCGGCTTGATCCACCACCGCATCTCGAACGACGTGCGGTCGCACAGGAAGAGCGAAGCGATTGGTCACTCCATCCACCGTAAGCGGAATGAGCGGCATCAAAACAAAGTTCCAGGCTGGCATCCGCTTCTCCAGGCCCTCGGCAAGCTTTCGGGCCATCACTTCCGCCTGCAAAAGCTTGGTTCCAAAGGGCAGATGCGGACCATGCTGCTCAAGCCCTCCGACGGGAAACAAAACCACGGTGAGCTCTTTAGGAAGAGTGTCCAGATCCCGAGGATGAAGGAGGGCGAATGAAGCAATCATGGCGAACAGGTTTTTCCGATTCGTGCCACCAGTTTCAGTTCAACCTGGGACCAGGTCTTGGAAACCCCGTCCGGGCCCCGATGAAGAACCTCGCAGGTGCGGTTCAAATCCTTCAGTGCTCCATCCAAGGCAAAATCAAGGACATCGATCGCCCCTTGCGCCTCAAAAACTCCTGCCTCGGAAAGCGTGTAGCGGAACGGAATTTCTTTTGAGTTCTTGTTCATGGTGAGCTTAAGCCCGAAAGTCCCCTCCCGATCATTGCCGACGGGCTTTTTGATTTCGCCTTTGATCAAGGGTTTTTTCTTAAAATTGCTGAAGAAATGCTGAAAAATCGTAAGGTCACGCCCCGGATTTCCGGTCCGGATCAGGCTTTCGTTTTTGATGTCGATCTCGGCTTCGAGTTGCCCGAGCAAGGACTCAAGGCTCCCCGCCTGAAGCTCTCCGATCACGGAAAGCTCCGTAAACGAGCCTTTTACCGCAAGCTTTTGCATCGTTTTGAAGGCCGTCCAGTTCACCTGGATCGAGGATGGATCGACCCGGTACTCGCAGGACCCTGCCCAGGCATGGTTTGCGCAAAAAAGTGCCAATCCGAGCGGAATCAAGAGGCTTTTCTTCATAAGTGGCTTCAGTCTACGAAAGCCCGGCTCCCCTTGCAACCCTCCTCTTGCGTCAGGGGTCAAGCTTTGATAGCGTCGGAAGGATCGAATCGACCAACGGAGAGATGGGTGAGTGGTCGAAACCACACCCTTGCTAAGGGTGCAGGGAGTAACATCCCTCGAGAGTTCGAATCTCTCTCTCTCCGCCATTTAAAAAAGCCTCCGGAGCCAACGGTTCCGGGGGCATTTTAATTTTCGGGGCGGGGAGAGAGAGATTCGAAGCGAGCAGACCGTCAGGCCCTACGGCCTGCTGACGAGCGTGACGCGAGTCAGAGGTTTGCGAGGTGGCCAGGCGGAGGGCGAACGTGAAGTGAGCCCGAGCGCTTGGCCGAATCTCTCTCTCTCCGCCATTTTAAAAAGGCTTCCGGGCATCTGCCAGGAGGCCTTTTTAATTTTGCACAGCGGGTAAAGAGAGAGATGAGGAGCGAGCAGACCGGCCTGCAGTGCAGGCTGAGCGAGCTTGATGCGAGCGAAAGGATGGCGAGGCTTTGAGGCCACTATGGCCGAAAAGTGCGACTGCACCAAATGTGCAGCCAGGTACAGGATGTACCTGAAGCCAGGCGGAGGAGCGCCCGGATGGCGCGACGAGCGCTTGGCCGAATCTCTCTCTCCGCCATTTTAAAAAGCCACTGAAGCCAAAGGTTTCGGTGGCTTTTCATTTTTGATGACAGGTCAGAAAAGACACACTTATTTTCCGATTCTAATCAACCGATAATGGGAATAGGGATGAATCGTTTCGCTTGCTTCTCTATACTCGTTTTTATCGCTCTCGGTGATACTTTCGCCGCAGTGGTGGATCCAATTAATCCACAGGAATTGGTTACCCGGTGCTTTAGCGTGTTCAACCTGCGACTCTCCCCCAAAGATCCTCGCCGTGCATCGATTCAAAGCCGCACTTCGGCTCTTGCTTTGTGTAACGATCTTGTGGATTCGCCAAAGATTCTCACGACCTCTGGTTTCATTTCCACCGCAAAGCAAAACATCACTCCGGAGGAGGCCAAGCAGGTTGCCCGTAGGATTCAACAATTTCATGAATCATTTTTCAAGAACGACGACTTTAGGAAAGTGCTCGACGATACAGGGTTTGCAAGATTGACCTATGATTCAAGCCTTGCTCCTGGATATTTCACCTGGGCATTCTTAAAATCAAACTTTCGCCTGGCGGTTACCGAATCTTCCATGCTCCGAATCATTCGTGATCAGTCTGTATCCAGCCATTGGGGAAATCTTAGAGTAATCCCTGAAAATCCATTTCAGGCACTAAGTCAACCGGAGCTCACCGTTACCGTTCTTCAGGTTTACGACCCAAAAAGTCTTGCAAATGCAGAAGAAGAGCCCCATGGGATTTTACTGAGAGGCGTGGACCGCGGACTACTTCGGGGGATTAAAACCACCTTTCCAAACGATTCAATTCATTTTTATGGCTCAGCAGGACGAGTTCCAAGCAATATCGATTCCTCCAGCGATTCGATTCTTTGGCAGCGAACCCTGGGAGCGGGATACCTGGGAGAGCCTGCGTTCTTGCTTTTGAATTTAGGTCTACCCTATGACAGAAAATCCGATGGGGCATTGGTCATGGCCAGGCGATGGTCGCATGAACTCATGAATACCGCGCTTTGTAAAAAGGGCCCCTACCTGAAGCAATCACAGATTCCGAACAATGACATTCTGACCGGCTCGGATTCTGCGATTCCGAGCTTCCGCAAGAACCTTCAGTGTCTAGCCTGCCATTCAAACTCCGATCCGCTTTCCTCAAGCCTGCGAAACATCTCTTTAACCCACCTCTGGAAAAACTATCCTTTGATTCCAAGTGGCCTTGAGACCAACACTGGCAATGTTGATCTCACAGGGTTTCATCACTTCATCAATCGCTATGAAGGACCTGTAATTCAGGGCCAAAGTTACTGGAGATCATCCTCGGATGCGAATTTCTTCAGAAGATCAGGTTCTGCCCGACTCGCCTATACCTCTGCAATCGACGGAGGTTACCGGGAGTCCTTGATTCCCATCTCACTTGAATCCGATTCCTCAACCCAGCTTCAGGCTCTTGGTCAGACCCTCGCCAATGAAGATGATTACTATTTTTGCGGTCTGGTTCGATACTTTTCCATGATTTCAGGCATCCAACTCGAATCCGATGCCGATTCATTTCCCAATCTACCTTCGGGAAGCCCTGCGCTCCACAGCGAAATGTGGGAGTATCTCAAGGCATTGACCGCCGAATTCAAGGCCAATGGCGACCCGAAATGGGCAATCAAGAAGATTTTCGCAACTGAATATTTTCGCTCGCGCTCTTGGAAACGATTCCAATCCAATGATGTGCAAATCTCGTCCATTTCACCTTCAGCAGGCTCGGTCGAAGGGGGGACCCAAATTACAATAGAGGGAGCCAACTTCAGCGCCTCGACTGAGGTCTTCCTGGGTACCGAACCTTGCGTTGTTAACAGTTTCAACGACTCAAGCATAAACTGCACAACTCCGCCGCTCCCCGCGGGGAGTCCTGAACTCGCCGTTACGGTTCAAGTCATTGATGGCATCGCAAGTGATACCTATTCGAGCACATTTAACTACGCCTTATCGCCAAGATTGTCACACATTCGGAATTATGTATTCAGTCCTCACTGTCAATCTTGTCATGGTCAAGACGGAAACGCCCCCCACCTAAACCAACCTTCCCATGCCTATCTTCTGAACTTCGGCAATCTTATCAGCCCGAATCACCCGGAAAACAGCGAACTTTACAAAAGAATCACAGGCACAAGCGATCCTCGAATGCCCATGGGTGGACCTTACCTGAGCAATGAAATTCAAGCCGCGATCCATGATTGGATTCAAAGCGGTGCGGAGGACAACTAATGAAACGGTCGTTTAATCCGAATTTTTCGGCTCCCCGTCGTGAATTCCTATCTTCCGCAATTGAACTTGCAATCCTCTGTTCACAGGCTTCAATCCTTGGATCGGGGCGCGCGAATGCGCAGGGTCTCTCGGACGGAAATCTAAAATTTTTTGTCGATCTCTCGATCGGGGGCGGCCTCTGTCCACTCGGGAGTTACCTGAGCCCTACCGCCAAGGTAGACAATCTGAGCGATCTTTCGAGGCCCTATAAATTTCCAGGATACGCGACCTCTGTCCACCCCTCTACCGAAGCAAATGCTTCCAACGAAAGAGTTCTGAGTGGCCAATCCTTGTACTTGGTGCGCACACAGGTTGGAGCAGGCAATGATATTTATCGGATGCCTATTCTTTGGGAAAGCATGATTCCGACCTCAAATGGAAGCCCCAGACCAATGAAGGACTTGATTTCGAATCACTGCCTTCTCCTGTACGGACTTGAAAGTAATCCGGCCCACCCGCTCGCCGCCAGCCTTGTCCTTGATCCGGCACCCGGCGGACGGACCATTGGAGGATACATTGCAAATCGGAATTCGCTTCTGATTCCTGCAATTGTTGGCACAAAGGGAAATCGAAACTTCAGATCAAACCAAGGAACGATGACCGCCCGAGGCGGCGATGATCAAGGAGCGCTTCAAGATCTCCTTCATCCATTTCTTCCAGGATGCCGACTGGAAGACTCATCATCAAGCTTGAACTCCATGAATCCGAGCGAATGCGGAAACGCAGCCCGCAGAAAATGGTTCCAAGAACTTCGGGAACCCATGAATCGTGCTCTTATTGCCATGAAGAATCACCAGAAGCAAAAGCTGCCATCGATTGAACTCGTCTATGACTTGGTCTCACAAGCGCGACTCATTGTGGATCAAAACAGCTATGCTGACAGCCTCCAAGACTTCATCAATACCTCTCAACGCTACCTTGCCCTGATTGGCAAACTGGATGGGTCAGCTACGGAAGACTCAGGATCCTCAGTGCTTTCCTCATCCCTTGCAGGGTTGACAACCCCTCAGGCAGGAAATCCCACAATCACCCATGTCGGAGCCATGACGGGATTTTCGGCCCAGAATCCCAGAGTCTTACTCACCGGCGCGACCCTGCATCAATCCCTTGCTTATCGCTTCGCCTTGATTGAAGTCGCCATAAGGCGGAATTTTTCTTCGGTATTTCAAATGGGTCTTGGGGATTCCCTCAATTTGAATTACCAGGGGAGTGGATTTATGAGAGTGATTCAATCAGACGCGCACTCGATAGGAGCGGTGCCTAATCTCTTCGGGGCTGCAGCACTCTACACCGCAGTGAACACTCTTTTGCTTGAACTGAAGCGGGCATTGATCAGTGACAATCTCTGGGGCCAAACCTTGATTCATCTTTCAACCGAGTTTTCCCGAACTCACAAACCCGACGGCACCGGAAGCGACCATAACGACCAAGGTTCTTTTTCCGCCCTATTTTCGGGCAAAATCGAAGGCTTCAAAATTTACGGACAAACCAAATGGGCCACCCAATCCGAGAATTACCCCGGATATAGCGGCGAAGGGGGCTCGGTGATGGTCATTGACGGCCACCGATTGGGCTTCAAAGACCTCGGTACTTCGATTGCCAACTTATTCTATGCCGGCACTGCAATCCCTGAGGACCTTGCCACCCTGAATGGCCGCCAGAAAAGTCTACTGGAGATTGCAAACGGAAAAATTGTGGCGAATTCAAACAACCTCACCCCTTTGGGCACTCCCGAGGGATAGAATCAAGGACGGAATCGAAATGAGATTTTTTGAATCAACCCATCCTTTTTTGAAAAAATGCTTCCTCTGGGTTCTCATCCTGCCCTCTTCAACTCTTTACGCGGAGGACTGGCCAAGTCACCGAATGATGGACGCTCGGGAGATTCTCGGGCTTCTTGATGATGTTCTCCCGGGCGCATCCATGATGCCCTTAAGTCCCTTCATGGCTTCGGGCGGAACCATCAGTTTGGTAGGGCAAACAGGTTCATCACTATTTTTCTTAAATCGATACGGCGAAACAGGAGGAACGTGTGATCCAAACAATGAGGCATCCAATCCACCCAACTCCATCAACTCAAACCTCAACTCCAACAAGGGAAACACGCAAGGCACGATTCACTACAACAGCTGTGACTTGAGAACGGAATACTCCAAGGGAGAATTCTTTCCTGCGCCCGCCTTAGGCAGAGCCGCACTCCTCCATCGTCTTTGCCGCAAATTGACCCAAGCCCCGGCCATTATATTCGCACCCGCCATGAGCCGAATTCGATCGCCGATCGTGCCTCAACAGCCCAACTCAGATGTCCTGAGTGAAGTCAGGGTTGAGTCCAAGGAGACTTCAAATATTTCGACCCTCGGACAGCATGGAACCTCGAACTGGTGCTCCCTAACAGCCCCGAACTACAGCGATCTCAACAGCCTCTACCAAATGTTTTACCCTGGGGGCACCATCCCTCGTGCCCCGGCTTCAAGGACGACATCCTCGACTGAACATCCAAACGACTCCCAAAAAAGCATCCCGTCTGGTGACGTAAAAGCCCCAGAGACTTCAAGTACCCTCGAAAAACTGCTCGACTGGGTTGAAGAAGTTTTCGAGATTGATACAAAATCAATTCAAAGTTGGTTTCCCGAAGCATTGATTCCGGTGAATAAACTTGGGCCGCCTGTATCGGGATTCCTTGAGGAGCTCTTGGGCCTCATCCGAAAGAGCGATCAAATCATTGATCAAATGAGCGACGCTGAGCGCGTCGAACTAGAGGGAAACTGCGATGGGAGTTCAGGAATTCAATGGCAATTCGGTCCAACAGGGTCAACTTATCAGGTGATGGTTGGACCAAACTCCCCGAGTGCGGCACAAGTCAGGGCGATCAATGCATGGAGGGCCGCATTTATGGCGATGTGCACTGATCCGGGCTGGAACTCAAAACTTTAATCTCGAGGTTATCAAATTGAACTCATTCCGAATCTGGAACCATGAGCTCAGGAAATAATGCGGAAATGCTTCAACCCGTCAACTCATCATGCTACCCTCCCCTTCCATGATGACTCTCATTCGCAAGATTCTTGGATTTTTCATTCTCACCTTTGACCGCCTCTTCACGCCAGCCCCCACCGTGACCCGCGCACCCGAGGCCCAAGCAAAACTCGATCAGAAGCTATCGACCTGGACCCTCTACCACCTTCATGCCTGCCCTTTTTGTGTGAAGGTCCGTCGCCAGATGAAAAGGCTCGCCATCGAAATCCCCTTGAAGGAAATCAATGCGGATCCAAGCCACCACGCAGAACTCATGAAAGGTGGAAAGCTCGATCAGGTTCCGTGCCTTCGGTACACGGATGAAACGGGCGCCGAAAAATGGATGTATGAATCAAGCGACATCAACGCGTTTTTGGCGGGTCTTTGAATAATGAAAACCACGCTTCCTCTTCTCGCCCTGTTCCTTCTGTCCGTCCCGACTTTGGCCGCGCCAAATCCCGATTTTTCAGCCGTGGGCCCTCTTCCCGTCGAGGTTCTGGACTTTCGGGATCGGGTGGATTCTTCGCGTGAAACGGTAAAAACACCGGATCGACCAAGACTCTTCAGGCGCTTCCGACAGGAGAAAACCGCGGTTAAAGGCCGGGCGCTTTCCCTAAAGCTCCATCTCCCTGCAAGCGGTGGCCCCTATCCGGTGGTGGTCATCTCGCATGGTGCCGGCGGAAATCGCGACACCCATTATGCCCAAGCCCATCACCTCGCAAGTCACGGCTTTGCCGTTCTTTGTCTTGAACATTCGGGAAGCAACACGGACCGGATGAAAGAGGGAATCCGGATTTTTCACAATCTGAAAAAAATGATCCACGACTCAGGCGAAGTGCTCGGGCGGCCCAAGGATGTTTCCTTCGCCCTCGATCAGGCAAGCGAGTGGAATCAGGCCGATCCGAAACTGAAGGGGCGATTTGATTTGAGTCGTGTCGGAGTCATGGGCCACTCCTTCGGAGCCTACACGGTGCTCGCCGTAAGTGGCGCGCGCCCGGCACTGGATTGGATTGAACCCAAAATCGAGCCGGGCTCGGGTCTTGGGCCTGATCTTTCAGATTTAAGGGTCAAGTGCGGAATCGCGCTTTCCCCCCAGGGGCCCGGGGATCCGTTTTTTTTGAAGGAGAGCTATTCCTCGATCCGAATTCCGATTCTCGGAATCTCGGGCACAAAAGATCAGCAACAAAATGGAGATCCGGCCGTAGCACGCTTGGAATCCTTCAATCTTTGGCCCCCGATGAAGGACCAAAACCTTTTTCTTTGGCTCACCGATGCCGCCCATCTTGATTTCACGGATTCCACGGGAGGCTCGCAGCACGGCCGAAGCTCCGCAAATCGCGCCGATGTTCAAAAAGTGGTCCGGGCGGCGGGCCTTTTGTTTTTCAATTCCTGTTTGAAAAAAGACCCAGCAGCGGCAAGCCTCCTTACGACAGCGGGACTAAAACCCTATTTGGGCGGTGCCGTTTCGAACCTTACGCTTCAGCGGAAGTGATCGTAGTCACTTCCGCACCACGTGCAAAATACCGGATACACTTTGATGCACCAACCAGCCTAGGGGCCCAAGCATCAGGACAAGCCCGAGTACCGGACTCACCCAAAGAAAGCGCTGACCCTCTTTTCTTGCGGTCTTCCAGACTGCAACTCCGATCAGAAGATCAAAGCAAAGATAGTGAATCCAGCCGGCTGAGGCGCCGCCCTCCGAGGAGAGCAATCCACTCACGCCCTGAAGCGTCGGCTTCATGAGAGCCGCAAATCCCGAAGGGTTCGACATCAAGCCGGGAATCGCAACTCCTCCGTACAATACCGCAAGAACCAGCGCCGGAATCACGAGCTCGCGCTCAAACAAAATCCGGGTGGCCTTTGAATTTGGAAAAAAGATCAATAGTGCCCAGCAGGGAAGGATCAAGGCGTTTCCTGCGGTAAAGAAGACCTCGGAGACATTCATATCGTGAGAACCTTTCTTTTGGAAAAAAGCTGAAAAAGAGTGAACATCAAGACACCGATCGAAAGCAGCTCCCCGCTCAGGGTGCGGGAGTCTTTGGCCCCGAATTCTGAGCTCGCCTCACATGCAGGACCTTACTTACCTCCGCCACGACCTCACTTGCATCATTCAGAATCTGAATCAAAAACTCCGGTTCGACCTTGGGCCCTTGATCAGCACCAGCTCGAATTTCGTCAATTCTAACTTGATCGATCTGGACTACCGCGCGCACCCTTCCCCTCCCGGGCTTTTTAAATCGAATGGAAGCCGACTTGTCCCAGACCACATAATCCCGACCCAGGTTTTCCATCAGCATCAACATCAAAAACGGATCCACCATGGAATACAGCGAACCTCCGAAATGAGTGCCAACATAGTTTTTGTTCCAAAACCTGAGATTCATCTCGACCTCAATTGCCCTGAGATCAGCGGATGCCGACACCACGCGCACGCCCGCTCCAAGATAGGGAGGCCAAAAACGGATGAGCTTTAGCAACATTTGCGCTTTCATGAACGAATGCCCTTTAGGATCGCCTTCAATTGCTCCAGATGCACATAAGTGTGTACGGAATAAAGCGAAGCCCACTCTTGTGCGGTCATCATACCAAACCAAGGGTGTTTGAATGTGACTTTTGCATCCGGATTTCCAAGTATTTTCTTCAAACGCTCAAAAAGAAAATCCCCAAATGCGGCGTATTCCTCAATACTTTTTGGATCATTTTTTGCTATTTCAGGCTTCACCGCACCCGTATCCGCGGCTTTATGGATCTCCTCGTTCCGTGTGAGCTTACCGATCAACTCCTCGATCTCACGGCCCACAATTGTCAGGTGGCGTGCACACATCGCAGCCGACCAATAACGCGAGCTATCTTCAAGGCCCTTCTGGGGTGGCACCAAAACTCGCTTCGTTAAAGACTCGATCGGGCAGAGCGCAAGCTCGCGCTTGAATTTTTCATGCGCCTTTTGAAACCGCCTTTCGGCCTCGGACCATGAAGTCCTTCGCAATACGAACGGCTTTAAGAGGTAACGCCCCAGCATGCGGTCAAGAAAGGGAATCCCCGCGCCCGGGGGCGCAAGCGACGCCTGAATTTCCTCATCGGATTTCGTCATGGAAAAATCCTAGCGGGAATTCACTTGCGAGTAAAGCCCGCTTCAGTTGCGCCTCTCCGCTGCCCCAAGGAACCAGATCACACTTTCCAGGCCTCTCACCGCCCCAAGGCTTCGATCACAAGCCTTGCGGTTGCGGCCCCCGAAAAATTCTGCTGCCCCGTGATCAGGTTGCCATCGCGCACGGCGAATTCTCGCCACGGCCCTTGAGTCGCGAAATTTGCACCAAGTTTTTTCAGCTCATCTTCGATTCGCCACGGCATAAGAGGCTTGCCTTCCGGAAGAATCTTCATCTGCCAAACGGCGCGATCCGCAAAATCCTCTTCGCTGTTGGCAAACCCGGTAATGGTTTTGCCGCGGACCAGGGGCTCCCCGGTTTTGGACTTAAGGTACCGAAGTAGTGATACTCCGTGACAGAGAGCCGCGACCGGCTTTCCGGAATCGTAAAACTCCATAAATTTGGCCTGCAAGGTCCTTGCTCCTTCGAAGTTGAACATGGGCGCCTGACCGCCCGCGACCACCATTGCATCAAAGTCGTGGAGATTCACCGAAGCCACCGGCTTCGTGTTCGCATTCAAAGACAGGAGGCTTGGAGTGTTCACAAAACCCATCGTGATGAGGTCGTTTGCGGAATAGCCGCTTGGATCACGCGGATCGCTCATTCCATCCGCCTGACAGCTCCCGCCGTCGGGGCTGAAAATCGAGACCGCATAGCCCGCTTCCTTGAACAAAAAGTATGGATGAGTGAGCTCACTCCACCAAAACCCGACCGGCCACCCGGTCGTGGAAGAGGTGGCAGGATTGGCAATCACGATTGCGATTTTTTTGGGCTTTAGGGGATTTGTGGAATTCGAATTCATCAGACTCATGGGGTTCTCCTTTTTAGTTTTTGAGTGGGAAAAAGTAGTAAACAGGAATGAGAGCAAAAAGAACGATCGCAAGCTCTGTTCTGAAATGTTCTCAGCTTGGCCCAAGGCTTCCTCCACGAACCATTGAAAATGCAAAATCGCGGCCAAAGCCGAACTTGTACGCAGTTGAAATCCAGAGGAGCGCGAAAGGCTCCAGAAGTCGTGCCGAGGAAAGTGGACCCGCCTCCACCGGCTCAAAACCCACATCCTCGATCAGGCGCTTTGCCTGGAATCTTGCGTCCGCATCATCCCCGCAGAAATACATGACCACTTTTTTACCCTCAAGCTCCGGATTTGCCATGATGTTGAAACCCACCGTATTGAACGCCTTCACCACCCGTGCCTTCGGCGCCCAGGCCTGAACTCTCTCCCCGCCCGAGTCATTGAGTCCCACCTCGAGACCCGCAAGATTCGGAAGGAGCGGGTTGGTACAATCGATCAGAATCTTGTGATCAAGCCCCCGCAGACCTTGAACGATCTCGCGAGTTCCGTTCCAGGGCGTTGCAAGAAAGACCACATCGGATAGGTCCACCGCTTCCTGTACCGAATGAACACTGGCATGAGAGCCGATCTTTGCTGCGAGCTCCTTTGCATCCGCACTCAACGGGTCGCGTGCGCCTAGAAAAATGGAATGCCCCTTTGCACCAAGCCGCTCCGCCAATGTCCCGCCCACGTTTCCGATTCCGATAAATCCAAGCTTCATAGGGATTCCTTTCAACAGGGTTTCAGCCTACATGGTTTCAAAAAAAGAATTAGTCCTTGAATTTAATCCAATCTGTTTTAAAAAGTGAAACAATATGAAACCTGTTCTTGATCTTGAATCCCTCTCCCACTACTGCCTGGTCGTTCAGGAAGGAAGCTTCACCGGCGCCGCAAAAAAGCTCACGGCATCAAAAGCCACGGTAAGCCGGAATGTGGCCCTCCTGGAAGAATCCCTGGGTGTGCAACTCCTGATTCGGACCACCCGTAGCCTCCGGACAACCGAGATTGGCCGCGATTTCTACCATCGCGCGCTCGGGATCTTAGGCGCGAGTGATGAGGCCGTGGCCGCGGTGACCAGCACCACGCGCGATCCCTCCGGACTTCTTCGGATCGCGGCAGGGGTGGAGTTCGGCACGGAGTTCGTGATGCCAAAACTCACCGAATATCTCAAGCTCCACCCGCAGGTTCAGGCGGAGCTTGAACTGAGTGGACGATTCATCGACCTTGTGCATGAGGGATTTGATGTAGGCATCCGGATCGGGGCGCTCGACGACTCGACCCTTTCGAGCCGAAAACTTGGCTCGCTCCGCTACGGACTCTATGCAAGTCCGGAATTTTTAAAACAATATCCGATCCGAAAAATTGAGACACTAAAACAGGTTCCGGCGCTGATTTTCAACCGGCCCGGTCACCACTCCGAGTGGACGCTGCTCAAAGGTGAAACCGAGCGATCGCTCAAAGTGCAGGCGAGAATGATCTCGAACAATCAATGGTCCCTGCGAACCGCCGCCATCGCGGGCCTGGGAATCACCTTTAGCCCTACGATCCTGATGAATGAAGCAGTACGCTCAAAAAAGCTCGTTCACGTGCTTCCCGAGTGGACTTCGCCCGAAATTCCGATCCACGCCGTTTTTCCGTCCCAGCGCTATCTTGCGCCAAAAGTACGGTCATTTGTGGATCATCTGGCGCGCACGCTGACTCTTTCCACAAGATAAAGCTCAGGATTGCCTTCCCGCAAACAGCATAAAATCAACCCTGAAAGGACTCTGTGCCCATCGGACAAGTGGGGTTTCTTCAGGTCCTGAAACCGACGGAAAAACTTCGATCCTGCTTCGAATTTTTCGGATCCCATGCGACTCTGATTCCATGGATTCCATCTTACTACGCCTCGCATTCTCCTTTGTGATTCCCTCGCTCCTGACAGGCATGCCGGGCGCCCATGCCTCCTCAGGAACAAATATTCCGGCTTTTCAAGGGGATCTTCTAGATGAGGCTCAGGTTCTATCCTCAAGCCAGGAGGAAGAGCTGAGGAAAGAGATCGCCCGCCTCAGGACTCAGGATGACGTATGGCTTGCTGTCCACCTTCCTGCCAAAATACAGGGAACCACCATTGAGAGTTTTGCAAATGATGTCTTTCAAAAATGGAAGCTCGGCGAGAAGGGGAAGGACAATGACCTTCTTTTGATCGTCGCACCGAATGAACGAAAAATGAGAATCGAGGTGGGCTACGGGCTCGAGGAGCTGTTTACGGATTCACAAACCAAAAGGCTGCAGGAAACCATTCTCAAGCCATACATGAAATCCGGCCGGTATTTTGAAGGGATTCAAGAAGCGATCCGGCAATTTTCCGTGATGGCGGCGAAACATGAGCCCTCCGGGACGGACACTCTTCAGGATCAAGAGAACCCCTCCAAAATCCTCGCTGAATTGCGCGAGGAAAGGGTTAGGTCAAGCAACAAAAAGGAGGAAGAAACGGCTTTGTACAATCTTCTCTTTTGGCTCCTTTGCCTACTCTATTTCTTTGGATTCGTAATTTCAGTAATTCGGAAATTGGCCTGGCACGGGAAAATTCATGTTTTTGGTGATTCCAACCTTATTTGCCTTTATCAATCAAGCTGCCCCCGAAGAATGGGTATGGCCTAAAAGAGCGATGAGAGAATCCCTTGAATTCAAATAAGTTTGGCCTCCGAGCCGCGTCCTGCGGCCTCGCTGTCGTCAATCCGGACTCGCGAGAGTCGACCAAACCCATTTGAATTCAATGAATTCCAAGATCGTAATTTTCCACCATACCCATTCTTCGGGGGCAGTTTGTTAAATGCAAATTAAAAACTTGTTTCTTTTAATCAACTTTTATGCTACTATGCGCGCCATGATTACCCTCATTCTCTCTCTTGTTCTTTCAACGGCTCATGCCCAAACTCCATATCCAGGCTCCACCCTTCTACGCGACCTACCGGATGGAGCACGTTTGCAGGTCAACCAGCAAATTCAGCTCGGCACCATCAATGATGACGCACATGAACAACAGCTCCACTTTTGCACCTTTGAAGACGGAGATTGCTCACCGTCATCATTTGAGGGATTCCTCGCCTCTTTTCATTCCCAACTCAACCTAAGGACCGATGTTGAGGATGCCCTGATTGAAACCGATCCAGGTTTTTTCTCGAGTGATTATGCTCTGAGCCCGGGAACATATTGTCTCGAGAAATCCATCAGTACTTTTGATTCCGGCGGTGACTCTCATCGGGACATTCTGAAATTCACAGATTGCGCAGGAACCAGGGTGTTCACCATCTATGCGAACGCGGGATACAGCCTAAGGAATAGTGAAGGTTTTCGGGGTTATACCATCTCTGAGTTCAATTTTCAGGCCGGATTTCAGGCCGGAGCCCTGATCCGCTTCGTGAAATGAAACGGAGAAAACCGTTTTTTATTCTAGGTCTCAGATTTCCGTAACCAAACAAAAAAGCCTGATCCAAAGCCCCCATAGAATGAGGGAGCTAATGAAATAGGCTGCAAACCGGTGAGCGATGCGGTTGTAAGTGCAATGGATGATGCTATGCATGGCCCGAAGCAACACAAAGCCCCACATCCAGAAACCAAAAATTGAGTCCGATTTTCCGGAAAGAATCACAAAAGCACCAAGCGCAAAAAACAGCACCGGCATTTCAAAAAGATTCTCGAAATTATCGGAAGGATTCACCACATCCTTTAGCAACGCATAACCGGATTCATCCCGGAGAGTCTCGGGATCGATTTTCCTTTTGTACATGTGGGAAAGCCTGGTCACATAGAGCCAGAGCCAGACCACAAGAGTGAGCCCTACTTGTCCAAAAATCGGCATGAAGATCAACTGGTTTCTCATGCCGATCAGCATATCACATTGTCCCTGAGGCGGGGTCCACTTCTTCGATTGTCGTTACGATCCCATAACAAGGAATTCGAAGGTTTTTTCGGTCTTTACTGAATTCAGGATCATGCAGGATTGCGAGGTCTTCTCAAGCAGGCGCTTCGTTCGATCCTGATCCTGGGCCCCTCCCAACTCCACTTTGAGGTGAAGGGCTTTCATCCATGGCACTCCGGACTCATTGCGATCCACGGTAAGCGTGGCCTCAGTGTGAAGTGTCTTGTATTCGAGCTTTGATTTCTCGGCAATCACCTTGAAGGTCGCAATGAAGCAGTTCATGAGTGCAAAGGCATAAATATCCTCGGGCGAAAAACCGCCACCTGGCCCTTCGAACTCAGGGGGAATCGCCATCAAAACCGGCTCCGGCATCGCATCGGCACGGGTGGACCAGCTTGCTTGGATCCCTTGAGTGGCAGATGAACTTACTTTGAAGGAAAGTGGATAATGAATCATGAACAGGATCCTATCATGCTTTCTTGAAAATTGCGCGAATGGGCGCCATCGAAAAGATCACCCCGAAAAGCACGCACACCAGAATATCCACCGGATGAAGGGGATTGACCTTCAAAAGATTCCGCGCAACCGGAATCTTCAGCATCACAAAATGACTCAGAAGGGTTGCAAGACCGATCCCGATCCAGACGGGTTTTCTTTCACTTTTTCGCACCACGGGGAGCAGAAGCAAGCCCAAATTCGAGAATAAGAGCGTGGTAAAGGTAAGCCCACGCGTATCCCACTCGCCCTTCCCCCGGTACCAGGCAAACACATACACAACGAGCAGTGCTGCGAGGATTCGCCCTCCTCGAAACAAGGTTTCACCGAGCACCCTGGAATCAAACAAAGGAGCCGCCCGGACTCCAAGATTGCCTCCTCTTTTCGTCTCTCCCTCAAAGGCAACCGAGGAAACAGGCTCTACCCAGATGTGAAGAAAGGCGATATGAACCGGAAGCAAAATCAGGGGAAGATTCAAAAGAACCGGAAGAATGGAAAGGCCGATCACGGGGAGATGGATGGACAGAATGTAACGGAAGGCATCTCTTAAATTTTCTCTCATTTCGCGACCAAGTTTGATCGCGGCAAGGATCGATCCGAAATCATCCCGAACCAACACAAGATCCGCAGCCTCCCTCGCGACATCCGTACCCCGTGCCCCCATGGCAATTCCCACGTTCGCACGTTTCAGCGCCGGGGCATCATTCACTCCATCCCCCGTCATGGCGACCTGCTCGCCCAAAGCTTGATAGCTTTTCACAATTCTAAGTTTCTGCTCCGGCTTCACCCTCGAAAAGACCCGTACTTTTGGTAACAGCTCCTTCAAATCGGCATCCGAGAGTTGATCAAGCTCCACTCCCCCGATGGCGTGGGCTCCGGATTCAAGCCCGAGTTCCCGCGCAATCGCAAGTGCTGTCGCCGGATGGTCCCCTGTCATCATGACCACCCTGACTCCGAGCCGCTCGCACTCCTCCACGAACTTCCTCGCCTCCGAGCGAAGCGGATCCTTAAGTCCAAGAAGCCCCACAAACTCAAAAACAATTTGCTCCTGCTGTTCCGGCAAATTCGAATCAGGGAGGTGGGCCTTCGAAACTGCGATTATCCGAAGACCGGAATCCGCAAGAGCTCTCACTTTGGCCTGGATCGCATCAAGCTCGCCCGCTTTCAGGCTGCAAAGCGGAAGAACCGCTTCAGGGGCCCCTTTTGCTCCGATCACATGCTTTTCACTCTGCAAGCCTTTCCATGCCTGACTCATCATGAAGCGCTGCCGGATGGGGTATTCGCGAACCGAAATCCACTCGGGATGCAAATGCTCCGTTTGTTTCAAGGTGAGATTTGCAAGGGAATGAACGGCGAGCTCCATGGGTTCCACGGTGTCCGTACGGGATGCGAGAACGGCATATTCCATCACCTCGTGAACAGCCTCAGGCAGTTCCGAAAACTGGCTCTGCTCAGGCCTTCGCCACTCCTCACTTTGTGTCCAGATGGTATCCACACTCATTTGATTCAAGGTGAGTGTCCCGGTTTTGTCGGCGCAAAGAACACTCACGGAACCAAGATTCTCGATTGCGGCAGGATTTCTTGAAATCACTCCGAACCTCGACATCCGGGCGGAGGCCATCGCAAAGAAAATCGTGAGCACCGCCGGGATCTCATTTGGCAGGATCGCCATGGCGAGACTGAGGCCCAAAAGCAGACCTCCGCTGAGATCATGACGTTGATGACCGTAGACAAATGCCAGTACCGAACTCACAAAAACTGCAATCACGAAAACCGTGCGAACCAGCCTTCTTACTTCCTGCTGAAGTGTGGTTCCCTCCATACCCACCGGCATGAGGGACACGCCGATCCTTCCCAGCTCACTTGCCTGCCCTGTGCGCTCCACCACCATTGCTCCATGTCCCTGCACGACAACGGTACCCCCAAAAAGCTTAGAATGGGCCTGGTCTTTTGCGACCGCTGCAGACTCGCCGGTGAGCAAGGACTCGTCCACAAGGAGCGCATCCCCCTCGGTGAGCATGCCATCTGCGGGGATCCGGTCCCCCTCATTCAAAAGAATCAGATCCCCCCGCACCACCTGGGACCCGGGAATTCTCTTGGTTTCTCCATCCCGAACCACAAGCGCGCGCGGGGCTGCGAGTTCCCGAAGCTTTCCAAGGGCACTTTCGGACCTGAAACTTTGAACCAGCGTGATCAAGACCATAAGCACCAGTGACACCAAAAGCATGAGCGCCTCTCCTGGCTCACCAATCAGGGAATAGAGAATTCCGCAGACAGAAAGCAGCAGAACCATCGGTTCGGTAAGGACCTCAAGGATCAGCCTTCCGACAGGTTTTGCACCGCTATGAGGAAGAACATTCTGCCCCTCCTCCTCGAGACGTTTTTGGGCAGTAAATTCGGAGATACCTGAAACCAAAAGTCGGGAATCCACACCATGACCAAACGCAATTCATATGCCACGCCTAAACCGAATGAATCGATTCCCGGCTTGGTCAGTGGACAAAATGCCCCACGGAGCCCGAAAAAATCGAATGACTCCAAAAGAACCGGAAAAAAGCAAAAACATGATCTTTATCAGCTTTAATCCGCCCAAGAACGGTTAGGGTGGCCTCGAGTCCACTTTGGAGGTGTTATGGGCCAAAGGCATTTTTCAGTTCTAATCGTCAACAGCGATCCCGACATGGGAGAGCTTCTGTGCGAACATGTTTCCAACATGGGGTTTTCCCCACACCGCGCGGACACCATCCGTAGTGCACTCAAACAAGTGGCCGAGCTTGAAATTAACGCCATCATCTGCGACGAAACCATAAGGGATGGGCACGGAATTGAGCTCATTGAGCGGCTCAAAAAATGCGGAGCCAGGATTCCCACAGGCATTCTTCTTTCGGGAAACCCGAACCTGAGTGAAATCGCAGCCCTCGCGCGTGGGGCAGAGCTCGTGTTTCAAAAGCCATTCGGATTGCAGGACTTCGTCGATGGCCTTCGTACCCTCACGGGGCAACGGCCACTTAATGAGCAAACCGGGTGGTCTTCGAGAGGTAATATTCAAAATTCCCCTCATACGGCAGAAGCGATCCATGATCAATCTCAAACACCCGGGTTGCAATCGACTTCAAAAAGTGACGGTCGTGGCTCACCATCACCACGGTTCCTTCAAAGTTCTTGATCGCATCGAGCAAGGTCTCCCGGGATTTGATATCCAGATGGTTGGTCGGCTCATCGAGCACCAGAAAGTTCACTGGAGTTGCGAGAATGGTCGCAAGCACCACCCGGCTCTTTTCGCCACCTGACAAAATCCCGATCTTCTTGTTCACATCATCATTGCTGAACATGAAGGCACCAAGCAGATTTCGAACAAATCCAATCGTGGCTCCGGGAATCCGATCCGCAACCTCATCATAGATGGTCTTGGTCGGATCCAGCACCTCAAGCGAGCTTTGACTGAAATATCCCACGCGCACGCTGGGTCCCACCACACAACTGCCATCGGTCGGATCGAGTGCTCCTGCCATAATCTTGAGCAGCGTCGACTTTCCGGCCCCGTTCACTCCTACCACCGCCACCTTGTCGAGGCGCTGCACCTGACCTGTGAGTTTCTCAAAAACCGCCTTTTTTGTGCCATCGGTGCGGGAGTAAATCTTTGCCAGATTCTGGAATTTCACCACCTCGGTTCCGCTCCGGGGAGGAGTCGCAAAATCAAATTTGAGCGTTCGCTCTTCGGCTGGAATCTCGATTCGCTCGATTTTCTCAAGCTTCTTCACCCTGCTCTGAACCTGGGCTGCATGAGAGGCCCGGGCCGCGAACTTTGCAATGAACTCTTCCTCTTTTGCGAGCATGTCCTGCTGCTTTTTTGCCGACGAAAGAAGCTGCTCGCGCCGGATCTCCCGCTCCCGCAGATAGAAATCATAATTTCCGGAATAGACCGTGATCGTTTTGTTTGCGACCTCAACAATCCGGTTCACAATCCGGTTCATGAATTCCCGGTCGTGGCTGGTCATGACGATCGCGCCCTTGAAGTTCTGAAACCACTCCTCAAGCCAGACAATCGATTCATAATCGAGATGGTTGGTGGGTTCATCGGCGAGCAGCACATCGGGTTTAAGCGCAAGGATCTTTGCGAGCTCAATCCGCATCTTCCATCCGCCCGAGAATGCATCGACACTGCGATCAAAATCACCTTGCTCAAATCCAAGACCGCTCAAGATCTCCTTGATCCTGGGCTCAAGCGTATACCCATCGCGAGCCTCGAATTCCAGCTGGTACTCTCCGTACTGCTCGACCACCTTCATCATCTCATCATCCGAAAGCTCCCCTTCCTGGCCCTGAAGCTTCCGCTCGCACTCTGCAATCAATCGCGCGAGCTCGGACACACGCCCGACTCCTGCTTTTACTTCCTCAAGAACAGAGCGGCCCTTCATCTCGGCCACATCCTGTGAAAAATATCCGATGACGAGCTTGTCCGAGAAACTCACCGAGCCACCCTCGGTTCCCTCGGACCCGGTGATGATCCGAAACACTGTAGTTTTGCCGGCCCCGTTCGGGCCGACAAGCCCGATCTTGTCTCCGGGGCGGACCTGAAAACTCGCATCCCGATAGAGGACCTGCTCACCATATTGTTTGCGGACATTTGTGAAGTGGATCATGGGGGCAGATGGTAGCGAAATTTGCCAAATTTTACGAGGAGATTCCGCCCTAGCCTCTGAGGCTCGAGCGCTTCAAAATCCTTTGGGGCTGGCTGAAAAATTTCAGGATGGCAGCCTCCATTTCAGCATAGTCGCGGGCCGCCTGAATCCGCCCCTGAAGGTATTCCCCGAACTCAATCCAAGGCTTGCCCCATACAATCAAAAAGAGCATGCGCCTGCGTCCCGCATCCCAAGAATAATGCTCGCGCATCTCGGAAAGTACGCGAAGCAGAAATTCTCCGTACCAGGCACCTTGGGTCTCCGCATCCGGCTCCGGCTCATTGCGGATGAGCCAGGGCTTTGCCATCATGGCCCGCCCCACCATGACCCGGTCGCAATCCGATTCCTGAAACATGGCTTCAATGTCATCAAAACATTGCACATCCCCATTGCCAATGATCTCAACCGGGCGCCCTTCCTCGCGAAATCTCGCCTTCAACCTTCGAATCAAATTCCAATCGGCCACACCTTTTCGTTTTTGCTCGGCAGTTCTCGGATGAATCGTAACCCACGAGGCCCCGGCATCGATCAGGCCCGCCACAAACCCATGTAGATAATCAAAATCCTTGCTCTCAAGCCCGGCTCTGAGCTTCACACTTACCGGCACTGTGGCACTTTCAACCGTGTGAGCAACCACTTCTTGTGCGTACTTTGGATCGCCCATGAGTGCGACTCCGTAGTTGTGCCGAAGCGCCTTCTCAACGGGGCAGCCCATGTTGATATCGATGGCCGAGGCACCCCAGGACTCAAGCCGCTTCACGGAGAGCCGGATGAAGGTTTCATCATTGGCCAAAAGCTGGGGACACAACCCCCACTCGTGGTCTTTGAAATTGATCTCGGGGGTTTCGCTTTCGTGTTGGGACGGAATTCTTCGCGAATTCAGCATCTCGGTGGGCCAGAGGACCCGCGCACCCTCAGGCAAAAACCCCTGCACACCACGCCGAACCGCATAATGTGTGAGCCCCACCATCGGCGCAAGCATGACCGGATGAGGAGAAAGTCTGGATAAAACACTTTCCATGAATTACTCGAGATCGTCTCCGCCGCGCGCCCAGTTGCCCGTAACTTTGCACGTAAGATACGACTTCATGTAGCCGTCAAGGTCTCCGTCCAGCACCACATCGGCACTCGACGAAGTGAAGCCCGTGCGATGGTCCTTCACCATCTTGTACGGGTGAAGCACATAGGATCTGATCTGCGAACCCCAGGAGATTTCCTTCTTTGAGTTCTCGATCGCGTCCATTTTTTTCCGCTCTTCTTCCAAGTGGCGCTCATAGAGACGGGATTTCAAAACCTTCATGGCCAGATCCTTGTTTTTGATCTGGGATCGTTCTTGCTGGCACGTGACCACAATGCCGGATGGATTGTGGGTGATCCGGACCGCAGAGTCGGTCGTGTTCACGCCCTGTCCGCCCTTTCCACCCGCGCGGTACACATCGATCCTGAGATCGGCCGGATTGATCACGACTTCGAAATCATCATCCACCTCGGGCGTAACAAACACGCTCGTAAACGAGGTGTGTCGTCTTGCGTTTGAGTCAAAGGGTGAAATGCGAACGAGTCGGTGAACTCCCGCTTCGCTTTTCAATAATCCATAGGCGTTTTGGCCATTCACCGTGAAGGCCACGTTCTTGATGCCGGCCTCTTCGCCCGGGAGCACATCCATGACCTTCAGGTCAAACGAGTGGGCCTTCGCCCACATCTGATACATCCGAAACAGCATCTGTGCCCAGTCCTGCGATTCGGTTCCACCCGAGCCCGCATTGATGGTGACAATGGCATTCTTCGGATCCATCGGATCAGAGAGCATTTTTTTAAGCTCTGCTTCCTCGAACTTCACCGCAAGAGGCGCAATCATGTCGGAGGCTTCCTGCAAAAGCCCGTCATCCTTCTCTTCCTCCGCCATTTGAAACATGGTTTCGGCGTCTGAAAAAAGGAGATCAAGCTCCTTGAAGCCATTCACCTCAGATTCGAGTCGTGACTTTTCCTGGGAGAGTACTTTTGCTTTTTTATTGTCCGCCCAGAACGATTCCTGGGTTTCCATGTGGGAGATTTCTTCAATTCGCCTTGTTTTATGGGCTAAGTCAAAGTGAACCTCGGAGGAAATCAAGCTTCGCTTTCATTTCCCCAAGGGTTTTCCGGATCTCAAAGGCTTCCATTCTGCTCATAGGCTCTGGAGTGTAGCAGCCGAGGGCTACAGGCTGCAATTCGGAACAGAAAGGAGGGCATCAAGAATTCAATGATCAATGGAATTCGTTTAAAAAAAGACCATTTTGATAAGGTATTGCCATGTCGAACTCGACACGGTAAAATAAAAGAGTGCATCAGGTTCTTTAGTTTTTAGGAATCGAGTGCACACAGAGGCTCAAACTATGAAAAATGGAATAAAGACTTTGCTGGGTGTGACACTTTTGACCCTCCCCTTCGGGAGTGACCTTGCTCTCGCATGCAAAGGGAAATCCATGGTTCTGAACAAGAGGGATTCTGCCGTCAAACTCTGTTACGACCATCGGCTTAAGGCGTTTCTTTCCTCGGATTGTTTTTCACTCAATGACGGAAAAGCTTGCGAAATCCGCTCGATCATCTCTCGAAACCGATTTAGCCCGGTGAAGCTCTCGGCAAGGGAACTTCAGACCGCGGAGAACCCTGATGCGGCGGCATGCCAGAAGCTCAATCAACGGCTGAGGGTTTTGATCGACTCGGAAGGGATGGAACATCCGTATTGCGAGTCGAAATACGATGGAAGCCTAGCCCCCCTTTATTTATTCAAATGGCGAGTCTGACTGGCGCGCTTCACAAGACCTTTTGATTTTCCAGCCCTTTTTCCTGATCCCAGTACGCGGGACTCCAGGTCCGCCATGAGCTCCGCCTCTTTCGGAGAGTCTTCGTGGTCGAAATGACAAAGATGCAAGAGCCCGTGAACGATCAATACATCCACTTCGCGCTTCCACGTGTGCCTCTGTTCTTTTGCCTGCTTCACCGCGACCGGACCGCAAAGCACAAGATCTCCGAGAAGCCCCTGCCGCTGGAATAGTTCAGGGGTCGGAAAACTCAGTACATCGGTGGGTTTGGTCTTTTTTCGAAAAGTGCTGTTGAGATGGCTCATTTTCGAGCTCCCGCAAACCGAGAGATCAACCTGGTAGGCATCCGCCTCGCATTTTACCAGTCGGGCACGCACTTTTGGCTCCTTCAGCACCCGCTTCAGCCACTTCTGGACTGCTGTCAGGGCATAGGTCTCAATCTCTTTCAGTGCCACGGGTTTCGATACCATGGAACCTATGGTAACAAATCTACACCATGCCCTACAATCACGAAGCCTCAGTCCTCGCATTTTCAGAAGTAATGAAAACCGTAGCTCGACTCCGCGGTCCGGGCGGATGCCCTTGGGATCGGGAACAAACCCATCAATCCCTCCGTAAGTTCCTGATCGAGGAGGCTTATGAAGTATTGGACGTTCTCGATCAGATTCCTGACGAAAAAGAACTTACATCTCCCACGATATCCTCATCTTTCAAGGAGGAATGGGGAGATCTGCTGCTTCAGATTCTCCTTCATGCGGAGATCGCCACCGAAACCAACCCTGAACTCTCCATTGAGGCGATCGCAAGGACCCTGAACGAGAAACTCATCCGGCGCCACCCTCATGTGTTTGGTGAAGTTGCCGTCAGTGGATCCGCGGAAGTGCTCAAAAACTGGGATCAGATCAAAAAACAGGAAAAAGGCGAAACAAACGGCCTTACCAGTGTATTTGATTCCATCCCCCGATCCCTTCCTCCGCTTCTTCGAACGGACAAAGTGATTTCAAAAGTCACAAAAGTCGGTTTTCAGTGGCCCGACTTGAACGGCCCCATTGGAAAGCTGGAAGAGGAGGTTCGGGAACTCAGACGTGAACTCGAAGACCAAGCCCCTCTCAATGACTCCAGACGGGCCAAGATCGAAGCCGAACTGGGTGATGTTCTTTTTTGTGTGTGCAACATCGCGCACCTTACAAAAATTGATCCAGAAAGCGCGCTCCGGCAAACTCTTCGAAAGTTCGAATCCCGCTTTCGGCATGTCGAAACCCGCCTTCATGAATCGGGCACCTCCCCGGAAAAGGTGAGTCTAGCCGAAATGGACCGTTATTGGGATGAGGCAAAGGCAATCGAACGGAAAGACGCATGAAAAGAATCGGACTTACCGGAGGAATTGGCACCGGAAAATCCACCGTTGCCGGACTTTTTCATGAACTCGGCTCGATTCCCATCATTGATGCCGACCGCATTGCGCGCACTCTTCGCGCTCCCGGGGGCGAGGCGGAGGCTCCTCTACTCAAACGATTTAAGACCACTGACCCCGGAGTTCTTCGCGATCTCCTCACTCACGATCCATCCGCAAAGCGGGATCTTGAGGCGATCCTTCATCCCTTGATCCAAAAAAAGAGTGAGCTCGCCTTCCTGGAAGCCCCGAGACTCAATCCGGGTGCCCCATTCCTTCTTTACGAGGCAAGTCTTCTGATTGAGTCCGGCCGGGCAAAGGATTTCGCAAAAGTGATCGTTGTCACCTCACCCCTGGAGGACCGAATCGCAAGAATCATGCACAGGGACGGATTATCCAGAGAGGCCGCACTTCAAATGATCAACGCCCAAAATCCGGATGCTTTCCGCATCCCTCATGCGGATGCGGTCATTGACAACAGCGGAAGCATTGAGGATTTGAGGTTGCGGGTCTTGAAAGTTCTGGAACAAATGAAGACCTCATGATACCCCCTAAACCATGGCAACTCGACTCCGTGTAAAAAGAACCAAACAAAAACTCGATCGCGCAAGTGAACACAAGAAAAATCCATCCCTTCGCCCTCACAAGATTGATCAGGCCCGATCGCGCAAGACAAAAAAGCGCAAACTGAACCGGGCTCGCTGATCCCCGACAGGTTCCCGACAGAGAACCCATGCGAATAGCAATCATTGATCTTGGGACCAACTCCATCCGGTTTGACATCCACGAGGTGAGCGCGAGTCGCAAAGGCACTCACCAGCATCGTCGTCTTTACAGGGAAAAAACGATGGTCCGCCTGGGCCAGGATCTCTTTCTCAATGGAAAACTGAGCGAAGAAAGCAAAAGACGCACCCTCGAAGCCGCTTTATCATTCCATTCCACAATGGAAGCGCTTTCAGTGGACCGCTGTGTCGCTTTTGGAACAGCTGCAATCAGGGACGCGTCTGATGGAGAGACATTCCTGCTTGAATTGAAGAAGAAAACGGGAATTGAATTTCGAATGATCACCGGCGCCGAAGAAGCCTCCCTGATTGCAAAAGGAGTCTTGAATAACCAGCCGGGGCTCCCAAAAGGCGTATTTGCCCTGATCGACATCGGGGGAGGCAGCACGGAAGTTTCCATCTGCAAGGGGCGCACCGTTCTCCGCTCTCATAGCTTCAACCTTGGAGTCGCAAAACTCCAACAGGTTTTTCTAAAAACCCAGCCCCCCGCCCAGACCAAAAAAAACCAGAACGACCCGGTAAGTGAACTCAGACAATTCATCAAGAGCGTTGTTCTTCCAAAGCTCCTGATTGAATCATGGCCAAAAGCCCCCACCATCATAGGCTCCTCGGGGAGCATCATCGCCTTGGCAAAACTGGTTAATCGCGACAAGGATCGTGGAAACCTGCCTTTTGAGTCTAAACACCTCTCAAAAGTCGTGGAACAGATCAAAAACAAAACAACGGCCGAATTGCTTGCCATGAACGGAATGGAGCCCAAACGGGTTGATTTGATTTTGGCAGGTGCAATCCTACTCGATGAGCTCGCTCAAATGCTGAAGGCAAAAACCATCCGCTCCACCGAGTTCGCCCTACGAGATGGAATCCTCGAGGACGAGCTGGCCCGCATTACAAACAAAAAAGCCCGGTCAAGCCAATTCTCGTTTGAGGAAATTGAAACAAGAATCAGTGCCTGGGGCGTGGATGCCACGCATGCGAATACGGTTCGAGAGCATGCCGAATTCCTGTTTGATGCCTTAAAACCGTTCCACAAATTGAAGTCCGAGTGGCGCCCCTACCTTGGTGCCGCAGCACTCCTGCACGACTCGGGCGAGGTCATCAGTCATGCGCATCATGCAGAACACTCCGAATACATGGTCAAAAACGCAAACTTTGTCGGCATGCACGGATGGGAAGCTGGCTTGATCGCAGGCTTGTGCCGTTTTCACAAGGAAGAAAAACTTCTTGAAAAGAAAAACGAAAAGAAGATCCCATACCCAAAGAAAGATGGACTCAGGAAGCCTTTCCTTACCCTTCTCGCCCTCTTGCAGATGGCGGACGCATGCGACCGCACCCACAAAAAAACCATGAAGCTCAAAAGAATCAAGCGTCGAGGCTCGACTCTGGAAATCAGATTCGCAAGCAGAACACCGTGCGATCTTGAACTTCTTCGATTCGAACAAAAAAAGTCACTTTTCGAGCAACTTTTTCATCTGCAAGTTCGCCTTGAAAAAAGCTCATCCAAATAACAGCAGGGAGCGGGTGGATTTCTGGGACTGAAAGTCTACAGATGAACTGGGAAAAACAAGCTTTGTTGGGATTGGGGGAGGGGGAGGATAAAACTCATCCTTCCCAGGTCATCTGTAAGTGTGATTGCGGTGAGCAGTGCTCCCACAAAATTTGTATGGTGCGAATTTGCCAGAGTTCGTGGATAAGTGTTAATTATTGTTTTTTATTTTATAAATTAAGTTAAACTTATTACATAATCATTATGTCAAACCCAAACCCCCTTCGCGCCGCCCCAGAATACCGAGCAGTGCTCCTTCACAGCGTGGGGACTTTTTTCGGACAAGCCCTCATGCAGGTGGTAGACCTCCTTTTTTGCCGGGATCTTGGAAGCCGTGCCACCGCAACCGTCGGCACTTCCACATCTTTTTTTGCCTGGTTCATGATCCTCGGGATTGGAATCTTCTCGAGCCTGGAATTTCTAATCCCGCACTCATTGGGCGAGAAGGATGAAAAAAAAGCAGATTCCTATTTTTTTTCAGGTGCATTTTTGATTCTCATTCTCTCTCTTGTCAGCATGGCAGGCCTCACCCTTCTGACTCGGTTTGGATTCCTCTTTGGAATTGATCCGACCATTCACGAAGGCGTTGCTCATTTCAGCGCCGTCCTTTCCTTGAGCTTTCTTCCTGTGTTTCTCACGCCGCTTCTTCGTGTGGAACTGCAAGCCAGAGGACATTCTCACGACACCACCCTTGCCTTTCTTCTCGGAAATGTGGTGAATATTTTTTTCAACTGGGCACTGATCTATGGCCACGCCGGCCTTCCGGCTCTGGGCATGGCGGGATCCGCCTGGTCGAACGTGATTTCAAGGTTTGGAATTCTCGCGTTTCTTCTTTTCCGGACCAAAACCGCTCGAGGCAAGATTGCATTTCCTGAATTCAGTTCGCAAATCCCATGGAAGCTCCGAATGAAGACCATTCTCAAGCTCGGTGTCCCTACCTCCCTGCAAATGTTTTTTGAAATCGGCGCATTCATTCTGGCCGGCACCATAGCCGCAGGCTTCCCTCCCCCGGAAAACGCCGCCCATGCGATCGCCATCAGCCTTGCGAGTTTTGCCTTCATGATTCCCGCAGGAATGGGTTCGGCGGCCGCACTGACGATGAGCCGGGCTCTCGGGGAGGGAGACGCCCTTCGCTCCCGTGAACTCGGGAAACAAACCTTGAAGTTCGGGTTCCTGTACGCATTCCTCGGATGCCTCCTCATTTATGGACTCCGAGACCCGATCCTCCGTTTTTTTACCAGCGACCCCTCGACCCTTGAAATCGGAGCCCGTCTTCTGCTGATCACTGCACTCTTCCAATTCGGAGATGCGCTCCAGGTGATTCTGTCGGGTTGCCTGAGAGGTTTTGGCGAAACCAGAGTTCAAGCCGAAGTGAACGCAATCGGCCATGGAGCAGTCGGCGCTCCACTGGGACTTGCCCTGTGCTTCACCTTCGGACTCGGCATCGAGGGCCTCTGGATTGGCCTATCGGTCGGGCTTTTCACTGTCGCGCTCCTCCTGTGGTTCCGCTACCAGAATACGGTACGGAGGCGTTGCCGACCCTTGCCCGATGGCAGAGGAATCACCTCAGCCTGAGCTTTTGAAACGTTGAAGAGCTTGGCTTCTGCCGGGAATCCATCAGCATCAGATCAAAGTCGTGGGTGTAGTAAAATACATCCCCTGACACTCCCACCCCCTGCCCCACATCAAACCCCATCCCAAGATAAATTGCCTTGGATTGGTACAAGTCTTTGACTGAATAGGGAAGGCCGATCATGGATGCCTTGACCAGATCCGTGACATCCACTCCCGCTTCTACAAAAAAATCCCCTCCGATTCCCATGCTTCCACAGGCATCCAAGCCCACATACCATCCCGACGCATCACCTCCGAAGCAGGTACCAAAACAAAATGAAACATAAAACTGTATCTTGCTCATCTCCGCGTATCCGACATGAGCCCCGAACATCGAATAACCCGATGCTTTCAACTTTCCGCGATCAAAGTACACGTTGAACTGATTTCCCACGGACCCACCGACCACGGCCTGTAGCCTTCCCATGTAACCGACCGTAAGAGCCGAAGGATAAATTCCAAGCCTTGTCGAATACTCAAGTACCTTACCGACTGCTGCCTTGAATTTGGCCTCACTCAGGTAGACCCCCTTCTCCCTCATGGCCGAAAAGAGCACTTGATAAAGTCCACTTGAAATCACATCCCGGGTCTCCGGACTCATGGGGTCACCCTTGAGCAATCCTCCCCAGGTAGGGTCGCCTCCTCCGCTCTCCTTGGACACCTTCAGAAGATTCTCCTCCAGATTTGCTGAAAGATCGGCGCGGATTTCCGTAGAAATCACCTGCTGTACCCGCTCAAGCTCGCTTGAGTTCAAATCGGCGGGACGGACCACGGCAGATGCCTCTCCACTCCATGAACAAACCCCGAACACCAGTACCAACGCTGCAATCCATGAATTTCGTTTCATCATGGAGAGTGAATTAGCAGGGCCCGGGCAGGATGGCAAGCAAATTAAACTAAATTAATGTAATAGAATTATTCCGAAGGATTTCAAAACCATCCCGGTCATAGCACATCGGCACCGGAACGACCGGAACCCCGGCATAGACCTTCTGGAGCCTCTGAAAAGCCGAAAAACAACGCTCAGAACGCGCTTGCTGATGCTCTGACAGCTTTTTGAGCTTCTCCTGAAATTCAGGGGAAAGCCCTCTCCACACAGCAGAATCCACGGGGGCCGGATCAGGCATTTCGATTTGATTGATGACAATCGCACGAAGTGGAATGGCCTTCCCTCTCAAAAAGCCGGAAAGCCCCTCAAGCTCCAGACTCGGGGTGGATTCAGGAGTACCCACCGCAACCACGCCGACTGTATCGCTCTTGAAAAACGCCGCCAAGGCCTGACAGCGTTCAAGAATGCGATCCCGAAGCGAAAAGAAGGTTTCAAAAAACAGGACGCTCTCGCGGAACAAACCCTCACCCAGAAGTCGTTCCACCCAGGAAAAGGAAATCACGGATTTGAACCAGGAACCGGTTTTTGGGAGAAAAATCTGAAAAACACGACTTTCCATGAGATTTTTGATCTTTTCGGGAGCATTGAAGAACTCCTTTGCATGAAAGGCCGGAGGAGTGTCCAGAACAATCAAATCATACCGGTCCTCAGAGATCATCCGAGTCACCCACTCATACGCAGTGTACTCCTGCAGCCCATGAATCATCTGGGTCATCTCCCGGTAGAGGACCGTCTTTCGGAGGATGGAGGCCTTTGAAGAGCTCAGAGTTTGATCCACGATTCCGTCAATCACATATCTTGGGTTCAGAACTGCGATCGAAAGGCTTGCCGATGCCGGTACAAGAAGTGTCTCCTTTACCTGCTTCGACAACTCCAAGGGCTCACCTCCCGAATGCAAGAGTGCGTCCGGATAGCCAAAAGCTTGCAAAAGTCGATGCGAGGGATCAATGGTGAGCACAAGAACCCGGCTCCGGATCCGAGCAGCCGCAATCCCAATGCTTGCCGAAATGGTGGTCTTTCCGACTCCCCCTCCCCCGCAAACCAAAATGCAGCGTTTGCTGCCAATCAACCCGGCAAGTGATTCTCTCATGCTTGCACTCGAATGCGATAACCGAACTCCGCCTCGGCTTCCGGCTGAAACACTTCCGGGGCAACAAACAACCTGCATCCGGTCGCAGTTTTCATTTCCTCGTGCAGGCGATTCCTCGCCTCACGAAAGCGACGGATTCTTTCAATTTCCACCATCAGATTTTGGGTCTTGCTCTTTTGGCTGAGAGAAAAGAGAATCTGCTCCTCGGCTTCGGTAAAGGGATTGAAGGGGGCCCTGTTCAAGATGAATCCTCCAAGAGGCAAGGATTCTTTTGAGAGTTCCATTTTCAACTCGATGGCCTCACTTACCGGAAGCGTCTGAGGGAGAGTGGCGATGAAGACCGAGGTCGTCTCCTCATCGTACAAATAGCGCTGCCCCTCCTTCATTCGATCCGCAATTGGTCCAAAAGGAATCATCTTGAGCAATAACTTCGGAAGGCGGGCAAGTCCGATGAAGTGCCCGGTTGCAGGAAGATCCATGATGATCCGGTCGTAATCCCCCCGCATCTGAAGCAATAGATGATAAAAATACCCCATCTCACGAAATGCCGGGGCTCCCTCAAGAAACCACTTCACTCCCTGATTTCCCATGATCATCTGGCTCAACGCATTCACCTTGAGAAACGACGTCAGAAACTTCTCCTGTCCCGTTTCAGCCGAGAGACACAGCCCGTACAAATGGGTGTCGAGCATCTCCGGCTCGATTTGAAAATGCTTTAATCCGAAGTTCCGGGCAAGGGCGGAATCCCAACCCGAATCATCTTCTATCTCAACCAGCAGGGTTTTCTTTCCCTCCTTGGCAGAAGCTCTTGCGATCGATGCTGCCAGAGTGGTTCGTCCCGTTCCTCCCTTGCCCGAGATCAGATTAATCCGCTTGAGACTGCCCAGAATGGTATCGGAAATGTCGGCGACCATGATTCAACTCTCCCCCGTAAAGCACACTTTTGCGTTGTGGCTCAAATTCATTTTGATGGGTAATCCATACCACAGGGACTGCTTTTCGCGAAAGCTGACGCTCCAACAACATGTGGCACTTTTCAATCAACGCGGAATCAAGGCCCCGGAAAGGCTCGTCGAGCAAGAGCAAATCCGGATCAAACAGCAGGGCTCGGATGAGAGAAACTCTCTGACGCTCCCCGCCAGACAACTCATTCAAGGGGGCTTCCATTCGATGTTCCAAATCAAGAGCTGAAAAAGCCTCCTTCGCCCGATTCCAATCCGTTCCTGTCGGGCGCCTTCGAAGTCGGACCCCGAACAGGGAATTCTCAATCGCATTCAAATGGGGAAACAGCAATTGCTCCTGAAACACGACCCCGAAGTTGCGTTTGTGAACCGGAAGGATGCTCATTTTTTTTTCCCCCAGGATCAACTCTCCTTCCGTTTTCTCAAGACCGAGAATTCCACGGAAAAAAGTGGATTTGCCAAAACCACTCGGCGCACGCACCAAAAGCCATTCCCCGGGCCCTACAGAGAGATCATCACAGGTCACCGAGAACACGGGTAGCATTACCCTGAAATCACGCATCCGAAGCACACTCATGCCCGTCTCTCCCCGATCGTCAGCGCAATCGCAGAAACGAGAAGCATGGCCAACACTCCAAAAGACGCTTCCTCGATCCTGAATCTTGCAAACAGATTTTGGGAATAGCTCGCGAGCGTATCGAAATCGCCACGCGAAAATAGCATGACCGAACTCACTTCCGTTGCGGAAAGCGCAAACACAAGTCCGAGAACCCTGCGTACCCCTCCCTGGAGTCTTGGCCACTCCACCTCGAAAAAAGCACGAACCTTTCCGGCACCAAAGACCCTGGCCGCTTCCATCTCCGCACGTTGAGCCCGATCCAAAAGGGGGAACAGGATTTGTGAGAACCACGGGGCGAAAAACAGGGTTTGAATGAGAGCGACGTTCAGAAAAGGTGAAACCACAAGCCCGGTGAGACTCCAGACAGAAAGAGAGAGCAACAGGGGAGAGAACCAGGCTCCCAGAATGCTGATGGATCGAAAGCCCGAGAAATAGCTGGAAACCGAGAAAATCAGAGTGAATCCCGCCACACACCCCCCCAAAATGATTGTCAGGAGCAAGGGAGCAATGAAATCCCCGGCATTCTCGATCCGAAACGCAAGCCAGATCGCTCCCATGAGGCAGAGCACAAGGACAGCAAGGATTCCAAACCAACCCCCAGAATCATTTGATTCACGATAGCCCTCCGAAATGCCCCGACTTCCGGCAGCGCTCCTGACCCAAATCAATCCCATCCTGACCAGGGCCAAAATCGATGCCTGGACCAACCCAATCGCGACCGCTTTGGACACATCCGTCTGCCCGAGTCTCATCGCCGAGTAGATTGCAACCTCGAGGGTTTCCCAGGGCGGTCCTCCACTCAAAATCATCACAAGCGAGAAGCTCGTAAGGAAAAACCAGAACTGCTGAAGAAGAAGCGCCCCCTGCAGGGGAAGAGTACCCCGGAATTCATGGTGAAAAAATGCGCGAACCGGTCCAGCCCCGAGAGCTCGTAACGCCTCTTTCGACTTCGGCCCAAGGTCCCGGATCCCCTCGGAGATTCCACCGCAGAGAAAAGGCACTCCAGCCATGGTCCAAGCCATCAGAACCGATCTCATTGAATAGGGCGACTCCGTTTTTAGCAATCTCAAGACAAGAAGGACCAAAAGGGCATAAGCCATACCCGGTAGAACCGAAAAAAACCTGAATACCGAAGTCCCCCCTCCTCGAAGGATCAGAAGGAGACTCCACGCCAAAACCCACGAAAAAGCCAGGCCAAGAAAAGCATACTTGAGGGTCAGGAGTACGGTATACCGCAGCTCGGAGCTCAAAAGATGCTCCATCATCAAAGAAAACCGAAAAGATCCGGAAAAAACAAGGGAAGAAACTCCCATCACCACGTAAGAAAGAAGAGCAAGCGCCGGAAGGGCAAGAAGCGTTCTCTCAGCGATCCGCACCCTGAATCTCCTTCCCGAATCTGGAGAGCAACCCATCCAATGACTTCACGTCCAGGTTGAATCGTGCGGACTTTCCGATCTGTGGAACCTGATCAAAAAATCGCGGCAATCTCACATCCCGGAATGCGGGCCACATCCATTGCTTCTCGGCAATTTCTGCAAGAACCTCGGGCTTCATCATGAACTCAATCCATTTCCTGACGCAGGGGTTGTCTCGGTCTTGTCTTACAATTCCCATGCCCTCAACCTGAAGAGGAAGACCTTCTTCAAAAAATACGGCACCGTAATCGGACAATTCCCCTTTGGATGCATGATATGCAAGCGAGGAAAGATAGCTCCACACCATCGGAGCATCACCCGAAAGAAACATCTGGTAACTTGAGTCCCAGCTCGGAGCAAGCGCAAGCCAGGCTGAACGAAGCTCGGAAATCCTTACAAAATCCTGGGAGAATAAAAAGAAGAGCATTCCAGGAGACGAGGCCCTGGGATCCTGCAGGATGAACTTCTTCCGCAGACCGGGAGACAGAAGGTCCTTCAATGATTTGGGAGGGGCAATTCCCTTCAATGCCGATTTCCGATAGATGAACGTGAGCGCACCGAAATCGATTGGAATCCATCCGGGCCTCACCCGTTCCGAGAGCATTGGAAGAAGTCTTTCGCCCAATTTGAGCCAGGGAAAATCATCCGTAACCCACTCCCCTTTCAACCGTTCCTGAAGCAGCTCGTCCACTCCCATGACCACATCGATCGAGCTCCTCAACTTCGGATCCGAAAGAAGAGCAACCATCTGTGTTGCCCCAAGAGTGGTCTCAAGCCGAAGCGCGCATCCGCTATGGGCTTTGAACCGCTCTGCAACTTTCGGCAGAAATCCTCCGGTGGCACCGAGACTCGAGTAACTGAGCACCACGAGCGCAGGCCCAATATCCCCGGACCGCGTGCAGCCTGAGACCGCCGCAATGGTTGCAGCAAGCCAAAAGAAAAGCCATTTCATGGCCCAGACGTTAACGATGCCTTGACGGACTTGCAACCCTGAAATACCAAATCAAGTCATGGATCTTTTGGAAAAAATCGAACGACTGAAACGTGAAAAAAATGCGGTGATTCTTGCGCACTATTACCAGGATTCCGAGATCCAGGATGTGGCGGATTTCATCGGAGACAGTCTTGAACTTGCGCGAGCCGCCCAACGCTCCACAGCCGACCTGATCTGTTTTGCCGGCGTTCACTTCATGGCCGAAGGAGCAAAGATCCTGAATCCGACCAGAAGAGTAGTTCTACCTGACCTGAGAGCAGGGTGCTCGCTATCTGACTCTTGCCCCCCCGCGCGCTTTCGAGCGTTCAAGGAAGCGAACCCCGACCATTTCGTCATCAGCTACATCAATTGTTCCGCCGAGATCAAAGCAATGAGTGATGTGATCTGCACCTCCTCAAACGCGCTCAAAATCGTTGAAAAAGCTCCCAAGGATCGCCCGATTCTTTTTGCGCCGGATCGGAACCTGGGTCGCTGGGTCATGGAAAAGACGGGCCGGGAGATGTCCCTCTGGCCTGGAAGCTGCATCGTGCACGAAACGTTTTCCGATCGAAAAATCGTCGAGCTGAAGACTACAAATCCGGATGCCAAATTGATTGCGCATCCCGAATGCGAGGAGTCCCTTCTCAAGCTCTCTGACTTCATCGGAAGCACAAGTCAGCTTTTGAAGTTCGTGATCGAGAGCCCGGAACAAACCTTCATCATTGCAACGGAAGCCGGAATTCTGCACCAAATGAGAATAAAGGCACCGGGGAAAACCCTGATTCCGGCTCCTCCGACTCAGAACTGCGCCTGCAATGAATGTCCGTTCATGAAATTGAACACGCTTGAGAAACTTGCGGACTGCATCGAAACCGGTGGACCTGAGGTTGTGGTTCCAGAATCAGTCCGAGCCGGAGCGCACCTCGCTCTGACGCGGATGCTCGAGTGGTCGAACTGATCCGAAGCCCAGCCAGGATGCGCGAGACTTCGGATGCCCTCCTACTTCTGCTCCAGGGTTCTCGCCTGATCAAACAAATAGTACACGATATTGGAGAGAGGCTGAGCGGACTTCATGAGCGAGTCTCTTGCCTCCACCGGCATAACCTGCGGGCTTGACTCACCTTCAATGTCCACCAAGATCCCCGGTATCGGTTCCCTCCACATGGCATCCGAACGGGCCGCCAGCATCCAGTCATCAGGAAGCGGCTCTTTTCCGTTCCATGCCCATTTCATGTTTCCAAAGGGTCTCGGGTTGTTTGGATCAATCGGAGTTCCAAGACTTGTGAATACCGACTGTTCAGAATAAGGAAGAAGTCCGGGCGGCGCCATCCAAATGAAATCCGGCTGGTCTGTATAGGCTACGGAATCAAGATCCGTTTCCTGGGACCGATCGCCCCACTCACCACCGAGGATGTTGCCCTTCTCATCAAGCTCAAGGTCATAGACATAGGTCCTTTCCTGGAATTTGTCATATTCCGGTCCGTCATTCACTCGATCGCGGCTTTCCTCGGGCCACTGATAATATCGGAAATTCACGGTCGATTTGACTCCAAGCAAAGCGACCGCCTTCGGATTCCTTCGTTTGGCATATCCGTCGACCACAGTAAACCTCGGGGCGATGGATTCCTTCATGCTTCCCTCTTTGCCGGTTGCAGGATTGAAATACTTGAGCTCATAGGACCCCATTGGATGGTTGTTGATCTTTTTGTTGTTGTCGATGTCCATCATGAGCCCCACACGATCCACCCCGATCCGGTTCAAGAGTGCCAGGTGCCAAACTCCCGCATCCACATCGTTGCACCTGAAATCACGCACAAACCCCACGGAATCACTGTTCGGCTCTCCACGCTCGGCACACGGACGGCCTGCAAACTGATAATTCATGGTGGTCATGTAGTCGTTGTTGGTCCTTGCGAAAAGGTAAGAACCAAGAGCCTTCAAATCATCAGGGAAAAACGTGATCTTGTGTCCGAGTGCTCCGGTTACCGTAACGGCACGAACAGGTCGTGGAAGATAGATGGCAGCGGGTGACCAACCATCGCAAATGCCGAACCAGTACGAAAGGCTGTCTTTTCTCGGCTTCCAGTACCGATAGGCCACATCATTGTCAAAGCGCGCATAGCTCGACTGAACATCCGCATAGTGAAAATTGTTATTGATGCCTTCAAAATCATCCTCATCGGAGTGATCCGATCCATCCTTCATTTTCGATCGTTTCAAATGCCTAGCCCGGAAATCCACATCGTCGAGAATTGCTCGAGTGAATTTGAAATCGAGATCTCCGAGCAGCAGATCGTACTTTTCAGACGGGGAGAGCTTCTGGTCGAGCTCGGATTGATTGAAGTTCAGAATGTTCTCCGAAACATTCCTGAAGTCCCGGCGAACCCTTCCCTTGGCAACTCCGTATCGAAGGGCAAACAAAAACTGGTTTCCGAATTTTTTATGATCCCGGTAGTGGTTTGCGATTCCGCCAAGAATGTCCGGCCAGTAGCTTCCACTCCAGGGATGAAACCGCGTTTTCCGTTCCTTGTCGATCCCGAGCGCCCGCGACTCATGAACATTCATCACTTTTGCGGGATGACCGAGCAAATTCGCCATGGCCTCCTCGATATTGAGAACCACGGAAGCTTTTGCGGGGCTGAATGCAAAAAAACTGAAAACCAAAAGCCACTTACTCATGAACCCTTCCTCCTCAGTTCAAAATTCTCGGAACAAAAAACGAAACCGGATCCAAATCCACATCCAGGGTATTCATGACCTTCACCCTGACACCGGTGGTGGAAACCCGGATGAGACGCGGGTGCACCTGCCCGTCCGCATCCACTGCTGAAATCAGCCCGTCCTCAAACTTCATCACACTGTATCCCGTCACGATGGGGGAGGCTGAAACCTTGATCTCGGGATTCTGGATCACTTTTCCCTCATGCGTAATGGAATAAAGAACCTGATTTTCGCCCACAAAATAATTTCCACCCGTGATTGCAGGCCTTG
>JAGWXK010000104.1 GCA_018969905.1 Bdellovibrionales bacterium | reverse complement strand
GGATTTCGTTTCCGCCATTCTTTTTTTGAACTCGGTTCTTGAAACTTCCATCGCTCCGAAACTTGCCGTGTGGGGGGACACCACCTGAATGTCCATCCAGGTCCGGCCCGCCATTTTCTGGATGGCAACTGCGGCAATCCACGCGGCTTTGGAGGCGTTTGTCTCGCGGTGAAACATGCTCTCTCCTGCAAAATAGCCGCCCGTATCCACTCCGTAAATGCCTCCGATCAGGGAATCGCCCTTCCACACCTCGATGCTGTGGGCATGGCCCAGACGATGAAGCTCGCAATAGGCGGCCTTCATTTCAGCGGTAATCCAGGTTCCATTTTTACCCCGGTCGGCGCAGGCATCGATCACCTCGGAAAAGGCTTCATCCACGCGATAGGACCAGCCGCGATTCTTGAGAAAAGAATGAAGCCTTCTTGGAATGTGCAGGTCCTTGAAGTCCAGAATACCGCGCTTTTTTGGGAAATACCAAAGCAATGGAAGGCCCTCGGTGGGCCAGGGGAACACTCCCTCGGAGTACGCGGCAAGCAGCGTTTTTGGCGAAAGATCGAGGCCTACGGCGACGATGTCATTTTCGTCTGACATCAGGCGGATTCGAGGATCATGACGGAGCCCAGACCCCCGGCCGCACAAACCGAGATCAGTCCGTATTGCTTTCCACTTGCCCTCAGTTGGTGCAGGGTTTGCAGGATCAGGCGGCCACCGGTCGCGCCGAAGGGGTGCCCCATCGAGATGCTTCCGCCGTTCGGGTTCAGTTTTGTGGAATCGATCGAGCCGATCGCTTTTGAAAGCCCCAGTTTTTCGCGGGCGAAGGTTTCGGATTCGATCGCACGAAGGGTCGCAATCACCTGGCCTGCGAACGCCTCGTGGATTTCGATCAAATCGAGCTGCTCCCAGGTAAGGCCCGAGGATTTCAAGGCTTTTGGAATCGCGTAGACCGGTCCGATCAGGAGCGGTTCATTTTGAATGTCGACTCCGGCTGCAGCATAGCTCTTCAGGAACCCAAGGGGTTTCAATCCGAGTTCGCGCGCGCGCGTTTCCGTCATCAGGAGAAGAGCCGAGGCGCCATCGGTGAGCGGGCTTGCGTTTCCTGCGGTGATGGTTCCATCCGGGTAAAATACGGGCTTCAGTTTTCCAAGCTTCTCAAGACTCGAATCGGATCTTACATCGGTATCGCGATCCACAACCTTTCCATCAGGGGTGGGAACCTTGCAAACATGGGACTTGAAAAAGCCTCGCTCCCAGGCGGCATTCGCCTTCTGATGGCTTTCCAATGCGTATTGATCCTGCTCCGCGCGTCCTACCTTAAAGAGCCGTGCCATGAGGTCTGCGGATTGACCCATGGTGAGTCCCGTCGTCGGTTCCTTGATACCGGGAGCCTGGGGCGCAAGAAATGCGCCCCTGAACTTCGAGAGCATGCCAAGGCGTTGGCCCATGGTTTTTGCTTTTGCAATGTCCTGAAAATAATTGGTTGCCTCAAGACTGAACAGCGCACGCACAGAACTGATGGATTCCACGCCTCCGGCAAGACCGATTCCGATCTGGCCCGATGAAATTTTTGCAGCGATTCCGGCCGCGGCTTCCATCGCGGATGCGCAGTAGCGATTGATGCCTGTTGCTGCGATGGTTGCGGGAAGGCCTGAGTCGAATTGGGCCTCGCGGGCGATGTTCGATCCTTCGGCCGGGGCACTTACAATTCCCATGTAAATTTCATCAATGAGAGCGGGATCCACTCCGGTAACGCTTACGGCTTCACGAAGGGCGATTCCACCGAGCTGGGCTGCGGACATTTTTTGATACACAGAGCGTGCTCGTGCGAAAGGAGTTCTGGCTCCACCGATGATTGCTATTCTTTCTTGATTCATGGGACCAGTGTAGAACTTACCGGTCCTGCTCTTCCACTAAAAAACGATCAAGTTTAGTGAAGAGATTTTCCATGGCAACTTTGGCCTCGGTGTTGATCGCGGTTCTGGAGAGGGAGCTTGAATTGAGGATTTCAAGTGCGCGGCTCACTTCTCCGGAAAGCTCAATGAAGCCGAAATTCTGTGCGCCCTCGGCCAAGTGACCCGCCTCAAGCTTGAGCCCGGCCCAGTCCCGATCCATTAGCTGTTTGCGCATTTTCTTCAATCTCGAAGTGACTCGCTCAATGTAGCCGGACTTGACTCTGTTTTGGATCTCACGGGTGGAAAACATCCTGTTCGGACTTTAGCCGAGCGGCATTTGAGAAGCAAGGGCTTCCTTATTGCAGATAGGGGCTCCACTTGGGCGCAACGCATGTCCCCATCCCGAAGGTCAGGCGCCGCACCTTGCTCCCGTCGCTGTTCATGACAAAGATGTTCTTTCCGCCCGAACGGGTCGAGGAGAAGGCGATGAAGGATCCATCCGGACTGTAATGAGGATCCTCGTTGTTCCCCTCATCCTTTGTGAGTCGGTCGATCTTTCCACCATCCGAAGTGATGGTGAATAGATCGAAGTGTCTCTCAAGCCAGCCCGCAAAAACGATCTTGCTGCCATCGGGGGACCAGTTCGGGGTTGCGTTGTAGGCTCCCGCATAAGTCAGGCGCTTTACATCCAGCGGGCTTCGGAGGTCCAGGGTGTAGATCATCGGTTTTCCGGGACGAGAGGATACGAAAGCGAGCCTTTGTCCATCGGGGCTGAATGCGGGATCCACGTCAAAGCCCAGGGAACGGGTGAGTTGGGTGCTAACCTTGGTTTCAAGGTCCAGGAGGTGGATCTCGGGATTTCCAGTGTAGCTCATGGTGTAGGCGATATTTTTCCCGTCAGGCGAAAAACACGCTCCGGAGTTGATGCCACTGCGGTTGCTGAGAAGCTTTAGAACTCCGGTTCGGAATTGATATTCAAACAGATCGATGTTCTTGATGTTTCCTGAGTGCCGGTTGTAAACCGAGAATGCGATCTTGGTCCCGTCCGGACTCCAGCTGGGAGCCATGGAGAGAGACCTTAGGCGGGTTACCTGCCGGATGTCTGTGCCATCAAAAGCCGAGGTGTAGATTTCCTTTTTTCCGGACTTGTCACAAACGAATGCGATTCGGGTCAGGAAGATTCCCTTTTTTCCTGTGATTGCGAAGACAATGTCATTGGCAATCGTGTGTCCCAGGGTTTTCCATTCGCCGGAATCGGTGGTGTATCGTTTGGCAAGAATTTCGTTTCCGCCGCCCACCGATGCCAGATGAAACTCAAGAGCCGAAGTTCCCTTTGACTCGGAAAAACTCCCGAATCCCACATAGTCGCTTCCGGTCTTGGCCCAGTCTCCGGTCTTGAGTTCAGACAGGGACGCGATGGAGGTTTGCGGAAACGCGCTGTCGGGAAGCATGCGGAACTGATCCGTGAATTCCAGGTCGGAACGCACGGTCTGTTCGATGATTGCAAGCGCCGCTTTTGCGGATTCCTTGGCTGTTGAGTTTGGAGTCAGGGCGATGACCGGTTTCTTGGTTTTTGCCTCACCCACCTGAAGATAGGTGGATTGGCCGTAGGCTACTGGCGCAAGAAGGATCAATAGGAAGAGTGGAATCCGCATGAACCCTACCCTAAATTCATCAAAGCGGAAATCCAAGTAAAATTCCCTGACTTCCGATCTCACCGGCAATCGCGGACGGAGGAACGGAAAAGGGGTTTGCGGCCTGAAGGGTTCTCTTTACTTCCTGGTCGAACGCATCACTGCCCGAGGCCTGTACAAAATGGAAAGATTTCATCCGCCCCTGGGAGTCGAGATAGATCATCACTTTGGCGGAGCGGCCTTGATCTTGAAGCCATTTTGGGAGTTCCCAATAGGTTCGGACCCGTTCAAGGACCACGTCAAAGTAGCTGGTCTCAAGGGCTTGCTTTGCCTCGCCCGAAAGTGCCGAACCTTTGGAAACCTGATTGCCCTTGATTTCATCCTCTCCGGCCAGCGCTTTCACCCGTTCGAGAGCCTTGATCCGGTCAAGAGCACGCTTGAGTTTGGTCTGAGCATCTTTTTCCTTTCGGGACTCCTGCTTTTTTTTGGTGTTCTTTTTTGAGGTTGAGTAGTCACCCTGCTCCGTTTCGGGGGTGATCTCGGTTTTTGAGGGTGCCGGGGGAGGTGGAAGCGCTTCCTTCTTTTCGATGGGTTGGATCGGAGCGGGAGCGGGGATTTCAGAGCGCTTCAGATCCGGCAGTCCGACAAGATCAACCCGCAGGCTCGGAAGAAAGACTTTCGGTTCGGAGGGGCTGATCCATCCCTTCAGAAGGATCGCCAGCGCGAGTCCGGAATGGAGAACCAGAGAAATTCGAATGGATCTGGCAAGGAGTTTGTTCTGGGTCATGCCTCGCACTCACTCCGGGCTCTCTGGAGCCGTGACCAGACCGACCCTGGCGATCTTTGCTTTTTTCAATTGGGCCATCACCTTGGCAACGACTCCGTAACTGACGGACTGATCCGCTTCGACCAGAACCTGAAGATTGGGTTTTGCAATGGCAAGTGCGGTGAGTTTTTCAAAAAGTGCCGTTTTTGCAACGGGTTTTTGATCGAGTTCCAGGGTCTGGTTTCCACGAATCGTGAGCACCACGGGATCTTCGGACTGGGGCAGACTACCGGAGTCGGCCTTCGGTAGATTCACCTCGACTCCCTGTTGAAGCAGCGGGGCCGAGACCATGAACACGATCAGGAGCACGAGCATCACGTCCACCATGGGGGTGACGTTGATTTCGGCGAGAGTGACCCGACCTGACTTAGCTGTTGGCGCGGGATTCAGGCCCATGGGTGCTCGCTCCTCTTTTATTCGAAAGCATGCTTCTTTGGATCATGTTGAGATATTCCTGGGAAAAGCTCTCCACATCCAGGCTGATCTTCTTCATTCGGTTCACAAGGGTATTGTAGGCAATCGCCGCCGGGATGGCTGCTGCAAGCCCCATTGCGGTTGCAATCAGGGCCTCTGAAATGCCGGGAGCCACCACTGCAAGGGATGCCGAACCCATCGCACCGATGCTTTGGAACGAGCCCATGATTCCCCAAACGGTTCCAAACAGGCCGACGAACGGTGCGGCGCTTGCGGTGGATGCAAGCCAATCCACGTATTTTTCCAGTTCTTCGACTTCGATGCCATGGGAACGACTCATCGCTCGCGTAATGTTGGCAATTTCTGGAGTGCCCTCGGGACTGCCCTGTTGCACGGGGAGCTTGCGAAGTTCGCGGTAGCCGGAGCTGAATACTTTTGCGATCTGCGAGTGGGGAAACCCCTCCAGTTTCTGGTGAATCTCGTCCAGACTGCTCGAGTTCCAGAAAAGTTCCACAAAACTGCGATTCTGCTCGGTCGAAGTTCTGATCATCTTCCATTTCAGATAGATGATGGCCCAAGTGATCACGGATGCCGCAAGCAAAAGCAGAAGAATGAATTTTACCAGAGGACCTGCGTCCGAGATGAGACTCCACGTGCTGAGATGGGTGGTCATTGCTTTTGGGTTCATGTGGTTCTGGATTCCTTTCGAAGCCTGACCTTAGCATAGTGAATGAGCAGGAGCAAAAGGATGAGCATGATCCGGAGATGGCTGTTCTGAAGAAGGCTTGTTTCGGGCTGATTCGATTTGAGTTGGAAGATTCCGACTGTTTCATTTTCGAAAAAATGGAGTCCAAGGATCGCATGAGTCAGCACAAAAAAGGCGGAGAGGAACCCTGAGCTTGACCAGAAAGACCGGGAAAAAAGGAAGAACAGCACGAGTGTAAGGACCTCTCCCGGCTTCGGGGAAAACCAGATTGCGTAGATTCCCAGAAGAGTGAGATTTTCAAGAACCAGCTGGGATCGAGGAGTGTGCAGTTCGCGTCGAAGAATCACCCGGACAAGAAATTCGGTGGAGAATATGAAGCCCAAGATGAGTGCTGCCCGAAAAATCCATGCATACGAAGCAAGAAAGTTGAGATTTACCTGCGTGGAGAGCCCGAGAAAATCGTAATCATGGTTCAGGATGAGCGCCGCGATCATGAGGGCTCCGAACCCGAAACCGCGCAGGGACGCCTTGAGCCATTCAGGAAAGCCGCTCCGGCGGGATCTCCAGAGTTCACTCACCGTGTCCTTGAAAAACACCAGTGCGGAAAGGGAGCTGAGCGTGGCAAAAAGAATCTTATTCTCGCTCAGAAACTGATTCAATGTGGTCATGCGGTTGAGGGCCGAGACCCGGTTTGAGGTGAGTGACCAGAGGAGAAGGATGGCAAGAGTGAACGAATGGAACAAGCCGTTCCAAAAAATCAGGAAGATTGAAATCTTGAAGGCCGGGGTCAGTTTCGCAAAATGTCGATTGAGCTTCGCCTTCCACATAGATTAGACTGGGTGGGAGTACATCATGAAAACAGCACTCCTTAAAGTTGAAAATTTGGCCAAGTCGTATGTTCCGGGCGAGATGGTCTGGAAGCATGTCAGCTTTGAGTTGGGCCGGGGTGATTTTCTTTACATCCTCGGCGGTTCCGGGGCGGGCAAGAGTTCGCTCCTCAGAACACTTGCGAGCTTTGAGAGTCCCTCCGATGGACGGGTGCTTTGTCAGGGAGTGGACCTTCGGACCTCGGGGCGCTCCGAACTCGAGAGAATCCGGCAGAGGATTTCTTTCATCCCACAGAATCTTGGTTTGATTCCCGATCTTACGATTGAGGACCATTTGGAGCTCAGCCGTTTGGGCATCCGATCCTCCGAGCGGATGGAAGAGGGCGCGCTGAAGAACGTGATTGCCCTCACCGGACTGAAGGACAAGTTGGGAAAACGGATTTCCGCACTCTCGGGTGGGGAAAGGCAGAGGGTTGCGATCCTTCGGGCCTTCACGCGGAAAGTGGATCTTTTGATCGCGGATGAACCCACGGGAGCGCAGGATTTCGAGATGACCTGGAAGCTGATGGACCTTTTTGTGAAGCTCAATCTTTCAGGTACCGCGCTTTTGCTTGCCACTCATGACCTTGAAATGGTGAGACGCCTCAGAAAACGCTGCGCGATCCTGAAGGACGGAAGCTTCAAGGTGGAGGATCGCGCATGATGCGGCTCAGGCTTCTTTTGAGACTTGCGCTGATTCCGTTCAGGCGGGCATGGGGGGTTTTGGGGTTGATGGTGGTATCCCTGGCCCAGATGTTTCTTGCCCTTTGGTTTTGTGCCCTCTTGCAGAACGAGATTTCCCACACACGGCAGTTTGCGGAGCAGGCGAAGCTCGTCACGATCCAGCTGAAGGAGCAGGTCGATGCAATGCCTGCGATCGGTGAGGTGCTTGAAGGCCAGGATGTCACGATCGAGGAGTGGAGTTCGGAGGAAGTGCTCTCGAAGATGGAACAGGATGAACCCGAGCTGGTGCAGACCGTTCGCTCCCTGGGCTCCGAGGGGGGCGTGCTTTTTCCGAAAATGATCATCATTCGCGGAGTGGTCGCACCCGAGCGGATCGAAAAACTGAAACTCATGACCCAGATCGCGCGTCTGGATCAGAGTCCTGTCCATCACTCAAGACTTACCGGCTTTTATCGGCATCTGGGTCTTGAAATCAAAATAGCCGGGGCATTGCTTCTCCTTCTGGTGCTGGTTCAGCTCGTGGTTTTCCAAAGAATTCAGGACCGGGATGCGTCCGAGGTGGTGTCCAATCTGGCGGCCTGGGGCGTTCCCGCAATTCTCTCGCGTCTGCCTTCGTTTTTGTCGATGGTCACACTCTCGGCGATTGCAGGATTCCTTGCGATCCTTGAATGGGTTCTCTTTCGCGCGTTCATCTGGAAAGACAATGCGTTTCTCGGTGAACTCAGTCTTGACCATGGACTGGCATTCCCTTGGGGGAGTGTGGCTTTGACCTTTTTCGTGGTGGCGGTCATGAGCCTGATCCTTGTGTTTTCAGGGAGATCGGTCGAGGAATGAAATCCGTTTGGCTTGTCCTGATGTTGATATCGGGTCCGGCCCGGGCGGCGGTTCCCACCCTCACCGAAAAGCTTGACCGTGTGAGGAGTGAGCGATTTGCCCTGGAGAAGGCGTTGATCGAAGCGGAAAAAGCCAAGAAATCGACCGAAGACCAATTGAAGCGGCTGAAGGCGCTCCAGCAGCTCCAGTCCCGCGAGAAGGACCTGACCGGACAAAGACTGAAAACCCTGGAGAAGTATCTTGGTGAATTGCAGGCGCGAAAAACGGAGGTCAGCCGGCGTCTGGAGGGGGCGAAAACCTCCGTGAAGCATGGACTTTCCAGGATCCTTCATCCCTGGATGGTTCGGCGGGATGAGCTGATCCGGGGCGAGGGTTCGTCAGGCGAGCGGATGGCAAGGCAACGCGTGTTTTCATCGGCCATCGCCCTTGATCTGAAGGAAATCGAGAGTCTCAGGATTGATCTTGCCGATGCAGAGGATCTGGAAAGCCGGATCGAGCAGGAAAAACAGCAGATTTCAAGCCTCATGCAGGATGTGTCCGAGCAGGAATCCCTGATCCGGTTCCATCAGAAGATCCGGGAGGATCTGAACGTCGATCGCCAGGAGGAGCGGATGAGGCAGCTTGAGGAATACCGCAGGCTCAAGGCATCCGAGACCGAAATCGAACAAAGGATCTCGGATCTTCAGGGGCGACAGAAGATCGAGGAAGAAAAGGATCTGAAGAGGCGAACGAGGGTCCTCACCCTCAAGCCCAAGAGCCTGCCCTGGCCGCTGAAGGGGAAGCTCGTTGGCTTTTATGGACAGCATCGAGACGAGAAGTCGGGACTTGCGATCTTCCGGAAGGGGATCGAGATCCAGACCGTGACCGACCACGCCCCGGTGGTGAGCGTTCTGGATGGAAAAGTCCAGTTTTCCGGAGAAATTCCGGGGAAGGGCAAGGTCATGATTCTTGAGCATCCGGATTCCATTTACAGCATTTACGGG
>JAGWXK010000009.1 GCA_018969905.1 Bdellovibrionales bacterium | reverse complement strand
TCCGGAAAAAAAATAGGCGGCAGCGATGCACAGAGCCCAGGTTCCGACCGTCCCCGCCCGAAGCAGGGTCAGATTCGGACGAACCCGGCGAAGGGTGGTGAGGCGGGCGACTGCAGGCGCAAACAAAAGTTGAACCACCACTGCCAGAGCCCGAATCGCCACCAAAGTAGAGAGAATTCCGCGGGTGTCGTCCTTGGAACCCATCCAAAACCCAAGAATTACAAGAAAAAATGCCGACAAAACCCAGAGGCCAAGATCGAGCGGATTCACTCTGCGTTCGCGCCATGCCCCGGGCAACGTCCGCGAGAGCTGCCAGTGGAATTCCGCAAGTTGATTGATCAGAATGTGGACCAGGGGAACAAGGAGAAGGGACTTCAGGAGTCCGAGATCAAATGCAAGGCTGAGACAGGCCAATTCGACAACCTCACTGGCCAAGTTCAAAACCTTGCGCTGAAAAAATCCGCGATTCCTGTGAAAAAGGTAGCCCATAAAACCGGACCAGGAGTTTGAAAACAAAGACGGGGCCTCGGCATCCCCGGTCTTGAAACGAAAAATACGCTCAAGTTCGAACTCACTCCCGGATTGTCTTTCAGGCGAGCTCACGATTTCCATCGCATTCTCCTCTGTCGGTTGAGAGAAGGTGCTTTGAGTGACCTCAATTCCCTCCAAGCCCTAGACTTTTTCATCTTGAATTCATGCGTGAGCCAACGAACGAGCATCACTCGCACATTCTGATCCACGAGCTTCGTGATCGCCGGATGATTCTGGTTCACCACCAATTTACCAAGCTTGGGATTGCTCTGTAGCGTCAGGAACTGGTGCACCGCGCTTTGAATGGCGGGCTTTGATTGATCGTAGGAGCCGACTCGAACCGAAAGTTCGTTCAGAAGCCTCTGAAATGAGCACTTGAAATCAAAATAAATTTCACGAAAGTGCTTTGGCCTCGGGCCGATCCTGCCTCCGGCCATGAATGTGGCGCCGAGCCACTCGAGGTAGCGGGTTTCCCCTCCAAGATGGCAGTCGATTTTCTTTTTCGCGGAATATTGGAGTCCGAGCTGTTCGATTTCGGAATCCATTTCAGCAGTAATGACTTTAAAGCACTCCTCATCGGGGCAGGCCAAAATGAAATCATCTCCGTAGCGCGCATAAAAACAATCCGTTCTCGCGTCACAAATGCCATCCATTTTTCGGTCAAGATCCATCAGATAGATATTCTCAAGCACCGGAGTCAGGGGCGAACCGGTCGGAATGCCGATATTCAGCGATTTGGGTGGCTCTTCGCCCTCGATAAAGGTTGCAGCAAAAGACCGGTCCATGATCCGATATAGCGTTGGCAATTCATCGCGGGGAAACAATGTCGCAAATTTGGTTTTCAGTTTTTCCACCTGAATGGATTCACCGAAACCCGTGATGTCTCTCTTGGCTACATACACCGTCTTCTTTGATTCAAGATAGGAAAGAAAGGCCCGATGGGCCGTAAGTGTGCCGCGGCCTTTCCGAAACGAATAAAGACGATTCGAATATCTGGATTCAAGATGCCGTGAGATGACGACTTGCGCTCCCATGAGAATGACCCGATACGGCCACGAAAGAGTGTAGATAACGCGGGTTTTGCCGGATTGCTTGATTTCAAGCTTACGGTAGTGGGCCATCGGGTCGTTTGACCTGAGTACCCATTGAGTGATCGCTTCGGCTGTTGCCTCCGGATCCGACAGCATGACCTGGAGCGCCTCCGGAATGGTTCGACCGAACATATCCCTTGCCGCAATACGCTCCAATACAGCCACATAGGTTCCAGGATTTTTAAGTTCGTTCTCGATGAGTGACGAATCCACAGGGCTCTCCAAGCAGGATCGAAAAAATACTTCGAGTTTTGAAAAGCTTACTCGATTTTTTCTTTGTTGGAATGGATTTAATTTGGCACTGTATTGGACGGAGCGTGGCGGGTCTTACCGAGGGTCTCTGGCCCTTCGTTACTTCCGGTCCGAGTGGAAACCCTTGGGGCGGTGGAAGCCGCATTTCAGTAACGGGAATGTTTCCGGGTCTTGTACCGGTCTTCGAAGAGTTTTTACTCTAGCACTCCTTGGAAGAGCAGCTAAAGTTCACTTTGACTAAGACCCGCCCTGCTCTGCTTTTTTATGATAGGCTTGTTTCATGTTCCGATTCATCTCATACGGAAGCTTGGTTCTGATCATTTTATTTGCGATTTACAGAAACCACGAACTCTCAAAAAAAATTGAGCAACTAGAGCGGCACACGGACACCTTGACTGCTCCGATCGCAAACTCCGGGGAACTGAATACCAGCAGGAATCATTCAGGTAAAGGCACAAATAAAACGATTCAAAAAAGGATCGATTCAATTCGAACTCGGCTTGAAAAAGAGAAGCTCGACCTGAAGAATCTCCAAACCAAACAAGTTCAATTGCTTGAAAGTGTTCGCTCTTTGGATTCGATGGATCCGATCAACTTGCGTCGAAAGATCGATGAAATGAAGGAGCAGGTTCGTCGCCTGCGGGAGGAGAAACGCGAGATCAATTCCCAGCGGGCAGAATGGCGAAGCGACCCCGCCTATCAGGCAATTCTCGTCAGATTGAAATCGATTGAAACCGCCATCCGGGAGGCCAAGTCGAAGAGAAGACAAGAAAATCCGGGTGTCTCCTGGCAAGCGACTCAACCCGGTGAGGCACTCAGCGAATTGAAACGAGAGTTAAAGGCCGTTCAATCCGAACAAAATGCATTTATCGATGCCCACAAAGAGCAAGGGGACTCCTCTTCCGTCAGCGGCGTCAGGTCCAGAATCAAACGGGATATCAAGGAGATCAAAGGTCTGGAGGAACTCCTCCGGACTCGAGAAAATGAAGACCCCACGCGTTTACGAAAAGAGCTAGAATCCACCAATGAACTGATCACTGAGAAATCAAACCAAATCAATGAACTCGAAACAGGCCTAGGTAAAATCGAAGCAGAGCGTTAACATCCGCCCTCTGAACTCGCTGAGCCTGAGGTGCTTGAGCCTGAGCCCGTGCCTGAAACCACTCCACAAACCTTGGGCGACACAACTACCTTCTCGGACTCCAAGCAACCATCGGCAGTGGTGCAAGCTCTACCCCTGACCTCTACCGCGCAACCAACTGAAAACAACAGAGGAAGAATCAAAACTATTTCATGTTTTAATGTTTTCATATCAAAACCTCTTCCCCTATTCTGTTATTTTTGACTTATTTAGTCAAGTTTTCTTCATCAAACCAGTTCCTAGGGGGTGTCCAAAGTGACCCGCAAAAGAAATCCCGATTGTGAAATAGCTTTAAAAGCGTTTTTGGCGAAGACCTTGTCAATGACAGAAAACGCCTAGTTTTGGCTCTGGCTCTCAATTTCCCGCTCTAGCAACCGCCGCTTCTTCTTGTTCTCGATAGAATCCGGATCAAGCGAACCCATGTAGCCCTCGATCCTGCCACTCTTGTGAATCACTCTATGGCACGGAACCCGCTCTCCCGGATAGGGATTGCGCCTGAGCGCAGATCCTACTGCGCGTGTGGCTTTTGGTCGTCCAATGGCATTGGCAATTTCAGAATAGCTTCGGGTCTCGCCGCGCGGAATTTGCGCAGTCTTGAGCAAAACCTCGATTTGAAAGGGCGTGCAGCCCTGCTCTTCCAGATCCCGCTTTAATTTTTCTACCGAAGGCCTAGCCATTGCTTGAGTCCTGATTCATTCATCGCGCCACTTTGTCGTTGCACTTCGGTTCCGTTCTTGAAAATGGCAAGAGTGGGAATGCTTCGAATTCTATGACGATCCCCGACCATCGGATTCGCCTCGGTGTCGACTTTCGCAAAAACATAACTCCCCGAATGCGCGCCCGCAACCTGCATGTAGGTCGGCGCAAACATCCGGCACGGCCCGCACCATGGCGCCCAGAAATCAACCACGACCGGAATGGGGCTTTTATCTATCAGCTTTTGCAACCCTTCTGCATTCACCTCGACCACAGCGCCATGAACGGGGAGCGCAATCTTACAGGCTCCGCACACGGGCTCAGGCCGCGAGCCGCCCTGTTCTGACTTCAGGGGAACACGATTCAGTCGATTGCATTTGGGACACGGCGCGTAGGTTTCCATGATCAGCTCCTGAATCCTTAATGGGGCTCAAGTCGCGGATGTCAAATTCTGCGGTGGCGCTGCAGGTGGATTGCGCCCTTTCATCATCTTATTGAACAGGGCACGGAATTGACAGCTGAACACCTTCGGGGTGTGAGGCATTTGCCGACTCTCGCGAGTATGGACTGACGAAAGCGAGGCCGCAGGATGCGGCTCGGAGGCAAATGCCTCACACTCCGGAGGTGCACAAGCGCCAATCCCGAGGTCACTATTCAATGGGAAATCATGAAAACGCGCACTCCCCGGCAAACATTTCCCGTTCACCCGAATCCCCCCACATCCGATGTGAACCTTGGGAGGACTACGGATGGGAAACCCAAGCACAATTCAACTATCAGTCTGGATCTGCCTTGCCGGAATCACGGGAGTGCCGTTTTACTTCAAGAACTGGCTCGATCGGACCCGCCCCATTCTTGCAGAACAGGTCCAAAACAAGACCACCCGCCTCTCCACTCTGATTTTTGGACTGCTCTTTCTTGGTGGATTCATTTTCAATCGTCAGAATCAGGGCGCTGCCATGGTCCTGCTCTTTGCGGCGGTGATTTCTTTTTCATTCCTTTATCAATTCGCAGGTCGCTATCAGATCTCAATGAATCGTCAAAAGCGGGAACCGCTTGCAGCCCATGGTGCTTCGATTCGTAAGAATGCAAGCCGGCTGGTCGTAGGAGCCACGCTTTGCTTTTTGATGTCCAAAGTAAATCTGCTGGTATTGGTTCTCCCTCTTGCCATTCCCTTTTTCATGCCACTTTTTGTCAGGCTTCAGCACGCGTGCGCCCCCATGGCGGACTCCCCTTTAAAACAGCAGATTTTGGCCAAATTCACAGAAGAAGAAATTCCACTCTCCAACATTTATCTGATTGATGATCAGGACTCGAACTCAAAGAACGCCTTCATCACAGGAAGTTCGCTTGGGGCCGGGGCTTTCGGGCAAACACTCTTCCTCACTCTTCCCCTGATCCAAGAACTGAACGAAACCGAAATTCTTGCCGTAGCACTTCATGAGGCAGCTCATGCAAAACGGCACCATGCAACAAAGCGAATTCTGCTTTCCATTGCACTCATGGTGCTTTGTGCGTTCTGGATCACGGTCCCTTTGGCATTTTTGTTTCCCAAAAACTTTGCGCTCCTGGGCGCCTCGATCTTTGGGACCGTTTTTGCCCAGGCCTTATTTCTCTCAAAAGTAATCACCCGGCAGGAACTCGAGGCTGATCTCATGGCAGTGCGGATGGGTGCAAGCAGCAATGCCCTGATCGAGGCAATCCGGAAACTCTCAGGCCAATCCAAAGCATCGAAGAATCCGGTCCTTCGAGTTCTTTCGGGCAATCTCTACCCGACAACGGACTCCAGGATCGAGGAGATCCTCTCTTGCGGCGCCTCCGAGAAAGAACCGGTGTTTAGCAACAAGCCGGCAGTTCTTGCCTACTCGCTTTTGGTTTTGGGCGTTGTGTTCTGGGCCTCGAATGTTCGAGCCCCACAGGCAAACGTTTCCCATTCAGAAGGACGGATCGTCAGTCGATAGGGGAAGCATGGAAAGGGATTCCACATGAAGATCAAAGGATGGATCATCATCGCCGCACTCGCAATCGCAGGAACCGCATCCCGGAGCCTTGGCGCAGACTCTCAGACTGCAGAACTCCAGGAAAGTTTTGCGGAACTCGAGCGTGCGATTCAGGCGACCAAGGACACAGCCGCTCAGGAGCGCAATCTTCACTGGCCTGAGATCGAGCGATTCCAAGCCGACCTGTGGCGTGCCATGGCCCTTGACCCATCGGTCATTGCGCCAGTTCCTGCAAACGAAGTACCCAAGGAGCTGTTTGCCGCTGAACTGAACGCAGCCCTTCTTTCAAAGCTGGAAGAGATCAAGAAAAGCCCGCTCCCGAAACAATGGGGGGTTGAGGCCGAGTTCAGCCAATACCTGGTCACCGTGCAAGAGATCATGAATCTGAGGAAAGGTCGCCTCTTTCCCCAGGCTCGTGCGATTGCAAAGCGCGGATTCCTCGACAACAAATTCGAACCCATTTCAAAAAAGATCGCCCCCGTTGGCGCCTCACCTTCCGCTCCCGGAACAAGCTGGGTCGCGGTGGAAGAGAGCATGAAGTCCATGAAAGAGGCAGTGCAAACGCGTGATTCATTCAAGCGCGAGTTCTTCGGCGCAGGAAATGGCGGCAGCAACAACTTTTTCTGGGTCTTCGTAGTCGCCTTCTTCGGCTTCCTGCTTGGAGTCGGCGCGACCCGCTTGAGCCCCGGTTTTTTCCAGAAGTTCGACCCAAAATTACAAACAACTGTTCCCTCCGCAACCACACATTCGGCTGGAACCCAACCACTCGACTATGCTCGTTGGCTGAAGGAATTCGAGGAGATTCTGATTCGACTCAAATCCACTCAACTCAGCCACGAGCGTAGAATCGAGGACATCGTCATCAATTCTGAAAAAATCACCCAACAATTGAACGGCCTCGCCTCGGACGCACGGATCAAGAACGAAGCAAGTCTCGAGTACCGAATGGGCTCCGTTCTCCGCGCAATGCAGGGCCAATTCGAGCTGAGTCAAAAACTCCAGGGCGGGGATCGCGCACAGATCAACGTGATGCTCGAACACTGCCTGAGTCTTTGTGACGCAATTGAAGCGGGGTCACTGAACTTTGACCAGACCGCCCCCCTCTAAGCATCTGTCAAATCCGCCTGTTTTGTGATAAGAAAGCCCCATGCAAAACGGACATGGAAAAAAGGTCATCCTTGGGATGTCCGGGGGAGTCGATTCCTCCGTTGCCGCTGTTTTGCTGAAAGAACAGGGTTATGACGTCCTCGGCCTCTTCATGAAAAACTGGGATGAGACCGACGAGAACGGCGAGTGCACCGCCACCCAGGATTACGAGGATGTGAAAAAGGTCAGTTCCTCGCTCGGCATCCCGTGCTATTCGATTGAATTCATCGAGGAATACCGAAACCACGTGTTTAGCGAATTTGTGCGCCAATATGAGGCGGGCTTCACGCCAAACCCGGATGTTCTTTGCAATCGCGAGATCAAGTTCGATTTGTTTTTGAAAAAGGCGATCGAGTTCGGCTGCGACTACCTTGCCACCGGTCACTATGCCCAGGTGCGAGACCGAACCTCTCCTGCTCCCAATGGAGCGAAAATGGAACTCCTGCGCGGCAATGATCCGAACAAGGACCAGACCTACTTTTTGACCGCGGTGAAGGGCGAAGTGTTTGATCGCGTTTTGTTTCCGATTGGACACCTTCCCAAGCCCGAGGTCCGCGAGATCGCGAAGCGACATCATCTTGCGACCAGCACCAAAAAAGACAGCACAGGAATCTGCTTCATCGGTGAGCGGAAATTCAAGGCGTTCTTGAATCAATATGTCCAGGCCAAGCCCGGAAAGATCCGTGAGTTTGGTGGCGGCATCGTCGGTGAACACGATGGCGTCGCATTCTATACCCTGGGTCAGCGAAAGGGTCTGCGCCTTGGTGGTGAGGGCGAGCCCTGGTTTGTGGTCTCAAAAAACATCGAGAAGAACGAGCTGCTGGTGGTTCGGGGCACCGACCATCCCGAACTTTACCGAAGCACACTCGTGGCGCGCGAACTAAACTGGTTTGCGGGAGCACCGCCTGCCGAAACCTTCACTTGCACTGCAAAAACACGCTATCGACAACAGGATCAGGAGTGCTCCGTGCAAACCCTGTCGAACGGCGAGGTCCGGGTTGAGTTCGCCTCACCCCAGCGCGCGGTGACTCCCGGGCAGTATGTGGTGTTTTATCAGGGCGAGGTTTGCTTGGGTGGTGGTGTGATTTCCCACATTGCAAAGAACTGAATCAATCCTCAGTCGGGCGGAAGTGATATTGACCGAGAACCTTTGAGAAAATGGCCTTTTCGTACTTGTTGCCGGTCAAATGATGAAGCCTGGTCTTCTCGTAATGGAGCCTCGGGTAGGGAACAACAACAACATATGCGCTCCTGGAACGATCCCTGAACTTTGGACATGCCACTGAACTTTTCTTTTTATCCCCCCCATTCCTCTGACCATCCCTGAGAAATACAAACTCCCTTACACCGGTTCTCCATTCCGATTCGAGATGAAAAAGAACAGGGATGAAACAATAGTCTTCCACGCAAAGGAAACGGGTTCGAAGCAGCTCCTCATCCTCAAAATGGCTCCGCCGAATATTAAGCACATCGAATCCTGAGATTCGGATGAGTTTATGATCATCAGGCCCTGAAGGAAGGGGGAAAACATTTCCTTCTTCTTCGAATTCGAAATGCTTCACCAAATCGGATACCAATATGCGAAATCGCTCCTCCTGAAAATCGTACTCCGCTGGAGTGGGATCTCTCTTGAGTTTCTCGCGAAGGGCAACCTTGAGCACTTGCCTCCAATGCATCAACTTGACCCCACGACGAATCATCTTCGAGGAGTTCCTCAGGATTCGAGGAAGGAACCAGATGGTGTTCTTTGAGGGAACCTCGTACCCTGAGGATTGCTCATCCTCCGGCAAATCCACTTCCGCAGCGTTGCTTCCCGCCGCAACGACACACATTATTCCGACAAGAAGAAGAAGGAACCGCCCAACGCTCATTTGACGCGCAGTGTTGCATTATTGATAAAAACAATCAACCTTAATAAACCCAAACACTCTTCATGGGCAGAACGGCCCTCACCTCAACAGATCAACATTGATCGACATAGGAAATTTATGAATGTTTCCAGATTCTTAAACAGTCATTAAATAAAGATCCGAATCCACAAACCCACTCAAGAATCGGAAGCTCAACCGATCTGATGCCAGACCCTGAGCGCCTGAGCTTCAGTGAACCCCTCAAGGACCATCAGAAAAATTAAATGAATATCATTCAAAATAGTGATAGCTTCGCGCAGCATTTTTGAGGCTGTACCATGAGTTCGATTTTTCAGAGTTCACAAAAACAAAAGAACACTCCCCCCGTGATCCCCACCGATTCCAGCTGGCAAGCCTGGAGAAACTCCGCGAGCTTGCCCCTCATCCTCCGCGAATGCCCGGTCACTTATTCCGATATTTGTAATTTTATCGCCTTATCGATGGTCGGCCTGCTTGCAATTCTCCCAGCGTTTGCGGGTGAGAAGCTCCTGCTTGCGATAGCAATACAACTTCTACTGAAAGCCTTGGCCTCGCACTCCTTGCAAAATCCGCTTGCGTCACTCCGACAAACAAGCGAAAAACCGGATAACAAAAACCCTTCCTCTTCGGGAATCCATTTCTTCCTTTTTCAGATTTTTCTCATCACACTCGAGCTCTTTTCCAACCACCATCTGACAGGACAAATCTTCCGGATCTTTGCCGGCGTCGGCTCTCCGCCACATCTCGCCCTTTTGATCGGGATGCTGTTCCTGATTGGAATTTTTCTTTTGCGAAAACTCATTCGCGCGATTTTTCTCCCACGGCTGCCGCAAGTGAAACCCGGAACCCGACAGCTTTTTTGCATCGCCACTCTTTTGCTCTCATTGACTCTTTCGATCTGGGTTTTTTCTTTTGGCCAGAGTTCACTCCTCCTTCAGTTTGGAACCCTCCTGGGTTTGACTCTCGTGACAAGCGCTGGAACGGAAGTCTTAAAACTGACAGAGAACCCACCCGGGCCCGAAGCTCACTCTGCCGGGGCTTTCCTGCTCGGAGCACTCTCTTTTTTTGCATGGAAATGCGAGCTAGAAAGAGCTGCAATTCCTTTCTTCCTGGGCTTTTTCACACTTGCCTCACTCATGATCGGGCTGTTGGCCATCCTCGACCTAAAACGAATCCCCCGCACCCTTCAATCTGCCATCACCCGTGCCTTCACCAACATGGTTCTACTCATTTTTCTCTCTGGATTCTGCGCTGAATCCATTCACTTCCTGGTCCACACCTGCAGGGAGGCGGATCATCATGAAGCCAAAGTCATCGCCGAGGTAAGGAGTGCGATCGAACGTGCTCCACTTCCGAACGGGAGCAAGGCGCTAGAGACCATCGGCTTGATTCTGAAGAGCCATCCAACCGTGAAATGCGGAAGAATCGGCGTCGGGGCTCATGAATGGACAACCTGCACACCACATCAGCTCGCAGAAATGAGGACTTCTCCCAGAGGGGGCCTCGCCGAAAGACCGGAGCCTGTTTCATTTGATTTGTTTTTTGATCACTCGGAATTGTGGTCGGTAATTGCACGTCGAATCGGAATGATGTTCCTGGTTTTTGCAGGTGCTACGTTGGTGACACTGATTTTTTCAGCAAGGTTTTCGAGAAGAATGACCCAGCAGCTTGGGTTCATACTGAATTCCATCAACGGAGAATCGACCCAACATCTCGGGGGCGGAATTCTGTATTCGGACCTCCTGTCTTTCAAACGAAATCTCGACGATCTCCTTGAGATAAAAAAGCTGCACGAAAGCCAGATCATGCGACTGCGGGTTGCAGAGCAGGTGGAGCATGACATACGATCACCGCTTTTGGTGCTCAGAATGCTGCTTCCCAAGGTCGGCGGGATAAAAGAAGAAGAACGGCGCGCCCTCTTTTCCTCTCTTCAGAAGATCACCGAGATTTCAAACGACCTCCGGATCATGCAGCCGCATGGAAAATTTACGCACTCGGAAAAAGGAAGCTTTGGGGATACCGCCTCATATTCATCGGAATCCCGTCTCGATTCGATGACGCGGGTGAAGTCAGCGCTGGAATCCCTGGTTCGGGATAAGAGCTTCGAATGTGCAGGCAGAAATCCGATTCATCTTGATTTCGACCAAACTCTTGAATCGCTTGGTCTGCATACCAAAAAAGACTCTTTTTCGAGGGTGATTTCAAACCTTCTGAATAACGCGATCGAGGCCTCGGCACCTAAATCAGGAATCCTGGTCAGCGTTCGCCTTGCCGAGGATCAATCACTCATCCTCTCGGTGATGGATCAAGGCAGAGGAATTCCCGAGGAAGATCTCGACCAGGTCGGTGTTCGTGGATTCAGCAGGGGAAAACCGGGAGGCTCAGGTCTCGGGCTTTCCTCCGCGAGGGATTTTCTTGCTGAACTGGGTGCAAGACTCGAGGTAAACTCCATTTTGGATGTGGGAACAACTGTTTCAATGTTGTTTCCCCGAGAGTGCTGGTGCGAGCTACCCCCTACAAACCCGGCACATCTCGAAGACGGTGCCCTTGCCTAGATATAGGTCCAAGCGAGAATTCGACTCTTTTTTTGCCCTTGTGACATTTCAAGAACCTTCCATTCTTTGACCCCGCTCTTTTTCAGGGAGGAAGCAAAAACAGGAAGAGATTCCGACCTGGATACCAGTGTTGTGAACCAACCCACCTGGTTCCTAAACCCCAAACTCTCCCCGATCATTCGTTTCAGAAAAGCAACCTCTCCTCCCTCACACCAGAGCTCGGACTCCTGCCCCCCGAAATTGACGAGCTGCTTTTCATGGCGCTTGCCGCCGGGCTTTCCAAGGTTCTTCCATTTTCTTCGGGTGCCCGCTTGCGCTTCCTCCATGGAGGCATGAAAAGGCGGATTGCACACGGAAAAGTGAAAGAACTCTCCGGGACGAATGATCCCGTGAAAAACACTTTTCTCATTGCCCTGCTTTCTGATCTCGAGATTCGCCTTGAGCTCCGGATTAGAGTTCAGAATCTTCTCAAGCGATCGGATCGATTCCGGATTGATCTCCGCCCCGACAAACTTCCATCCGTACTCGTGGAATCCCAGAATCGGAAATATCCCATTGGCACCCACTCCGATATCAAGACCCGCTACCGGTGAATCATTGGGGGCCGGATTCCCATCCAATTCCCCGGACAAAAGATCCGCGATGTGATGAATGTAGTCCGCGCGCCCCGGAATCGGGGGGCACAAGAAACCCTCGGGAAAATCCCAATCCTTCACCCCGTAGTATTCCTCAAGCAAGGCACGGTTCAGGGCCTTTACCGCCTTTGGATTCGCAAAATCAATCGAGAGGTTTCCATGAATGTTTTTTGCAACATAGTTGGCAAGATCCGGGCTGCGGCTTTTCAACTTCTCGAAATCATAATGCCCCTGATGCCGGTTTCTTGGATGAAACATGGAATCAAAGGATGCGCTGGGTCCGCTCATCGAGCGTGCGAACAGGGATATTCCACTCGGAGAGCCAGCTCTCAAAGGTCTTTAAGAAATAGTGTTCGCTCTCGCGGTGACCAAGCTCCATCACGTTCAGGGACTTTCTGGCCGCATCAAGCGAGCCGTGGTATCCCACCTCGCCTGTGATGAAAACATCCACTCCATGCGATTTCACCGAACTTAAAAAAGATGCTCCCTTCCCGGGAGTAAACGCAATTCTCTTTACCAGTTTTGGAGTAAACTGATTGGTAAGAAAATTTTTGATTCTGAAAACCTTCTTCACCACCTTTGTGAAGGCATCAAAACTCATTGGCTTTTCGAGGTCACCCACAAATCCATATCCCATGCCCCAGACCATTCCCTTCATCACGGGATTCTGCTCGACCGGGTAGAGATCGTACGCGACTTCCTCATAAGGATGCTCGGATTTGAGTGTGCGGATCGCGACTTCTTCCATTCCGGATACAACCAGGGTTTCGAGCCGCACTTCCTCGACCTCCTCAAGCTCTCCCACCTTTCCAAGAAAGGGAGATGCCCCCGAAAGCGGCCTGAAGTTTCCAAAGCCTGGAATTCCAAACCCGCAGCAATCGTAGTTTCCGATGTGACCGCATCCCACCATGTAGAGCGCATCCCGAACCGCCTCGAAGTGATCGACCGGAATGTAGGTTACAAGTTTTTTCAGCATGGTTTGACCCTCTTCCGGCTCTTCCCACACTCGGGCATGGGGTTTGGCGCCGAGATCGCGGGCAAGTCTCGCCATGCCATCAAGCGCGCAGCGATCAAAATTCGTATGGGCAACGTAAATGCAGATGTCCTTTTGAAAGGCCTTCAGCAGCAAGGTCGAAAGATCGGAATCCGCTCCAAGAATGAGGCGATTGAGCCCACGTCCCTTTGGAAAAAGCGGCGGATGGTGAATCACAATGAGATTCGATCGGGTGGACTCTGCTTCTTTGAGCAAAGCCTCCGTGAGATCCACTCCGACCACGGCTCCCCGCAGGACTTGGTTTGAGTTGCCTGTGATCAAGCCTACTTGATCCCAGGCTTCCGAGGCCTTCGTCGGAATTCTGGTTTCGATCTCGGAGATCAAGTCGCGGATTTTTTTGTTCTTCATGGGCTTAGACTGCCCTTTTTTGGAAAAAAAATCCCTTCTAAAACAACAACCTTAATTAGATTTTTGAATCCCCGGAGATCCACGCCTAAGAAAAATCTGATCCGCATCTTTCATAAAACCATATTTTATTTCGTGGAAACCCTGTCCAGTCGATGCAAAGGTAAGGTGGATGAGCGACTTTTTCTCAAAACAAGCAAAAGCCTACTCCGAGTATCGACCAATGTATCCCGAAGAAATGTACCAATTTCTTTTTCAGCAATGCAAGGGTCATGAGCGAGCCTGGGATTGTGCAACCGGTAACGGACAGGCTGCAGTCGCCCTGAGTGAAGTCTTCGGCAGCGTTCTTGCCACTGACCGGAGCACGGAACAGATCCAATATGCTCGAAAAAAATCAAACATCCGGTATCTGGTGGCAAAGGCCGAAGATCGTCTTGAGGTTCCGGATTCCCATTTCGATTTGGTAACCATCGCCCAGGCTCTTCACTGGCCTAACCTCGATGGATAAACTTCTAAAGCAATTTTATTTCGAAACACTGGGTGAATTTTGGCAACCAAATAACCGGCTACTCTGGAATGGCTATATGGATATGCCATTCCCATTTGCTCCAATTGAATCATCGGAGTTTTCAATGCACGTGGAATGGTCTCTGATGGAACTAATGGGCTATTTCACTTCATGGTCGGCCACCCAGGCCTACAAAGACCATTACCATTCCGATCCGGTGGAAAAGCTCCATGAACACCTGGAGCCCCACTGGGAAAATCCAAATGAAAAAAGGGTCTTGTATTGGAAAATTCATCTTCGAGTGGGACGAAAGAAACCCGTTTTTCCGTAAGACTTCACGCCCGATTTCAGGTAAGGTGCCGTCATGAAGAACAAATCCCTGGTTTTCTTTGGCAGGATGACCCGCTCAATCGCAAGTCTCGCAGTGTTTTTTTCCCTTGGAAGCTCCACTGCATTTGCGGACGTCGAGCTTGAACAGCAATTAAAAGAAGTGGTAATGACCGATACGGGAATCGGACCGGAAATCAAAAACAAGCTGATCTCAATCATCGAAAAAGTTACGTCAGAGAACAACGAAATCAATACAAAGATTCGTGAACAAAAGGTGATGCTTTTGAAGGCTCTGTTGTCCAAATCCAGCGCTCCTAAAGAAGCAAAAGAGCTGAAGCAATCGCTCATCAAACTCAACGACCAGAGACTGGACAACAGCTTGAAGGCTCTTGAATCACTGAAGGACGTACTCGGACATCAGAAGAATCCCGAAATCCTGTTTAAGAAAATCCTGGAACTCGGCGGAAGGTACTAGTCCAAATCCGGAGCCAAGTCACTCCGATCGGAAAATGGTCTGAAAAATCGAACCCAGAATGCAGCCCCCCACAAATCCGATGGCGCCGGCGACATAGATCGGCCCGACGGCAAGAACCCCGGGAATTGCGGCAATCACCCAAGGCTGAAGATAGATCACTCCAGCCATTGTGGAGCCCGCAACAAGGACGAAAGTCAAAAGGCGGTTCAAGGCGCGCGGCATGTGCGCACCGGCCTCTGTTTCCTTCAACGCTCCAACCTCATGCAGGGCGCCTGCAAGTTCCGCCCGAAGAAAAGCTCCGGTGAGAATGGCCTTGAGCCGGGATTTCTTTTTGATGTGAAAGAACGCTTCGTTGCTTGCAAGCAATGCTTCCTCATCACTTTTTGAAATACCCATGGTCTCAAGAACCTGATCCTGCGTGACCTCAAAATGAGTTTGTCCATTCGCGATTCTATCATTGAGCGCTTCGAGAGTCGCTTCTGCGACCCGAACCAGTTCCGAGGTGGCGGAATTCAGATCAGGGGACAGGATCGGCGGGGGCGCAACCGAATCCGCAAGCGTCCCTTGCGGAGCAAGAATTGAAATCAGGACAATGGGTGTGATGCGGGTGAACTTGGGCATGGGGGATTGTCCTTCACCGGACTCTGCAGGTATATACTTCGGTGCGTGAAGATCTTTTCTCAATCAGCAGACCGATCGAAGCGTCCTCCGGAAGAACCTCAAAAGCCATTCCGGAATTGCCTAAGTCGCTGAATCGAAGCGAAGCCCCCTCGACCTGTGGAAATGACTCAATCAGTCTTGGAGTCGCTCTCGGATAAACGGACTGCGAATAAACCGCTGCCACTCTTTTTTGAGCGTCCACCCGGACTGTGGTTGAAGCTCCAACCCGGAGCTCATCTGAGACGATATCCCTCGATTCACACAAGTAAGTTTGAGTTTCCGCTCCTTGGGCAGAACCCAAAAGACAGCTGAGGGCCAAAACAAAAAAAGGGATTCGCATGAATGTGCTCCTGTGAGGGCGATAGGGTATTTTTTCGTACTGATTTTGTCAAGAATAAAGGCGCTCGCAGTCAAATTAGGGCAGGAATCTGCGAAGCCTGTGATCATGTATGGAATTGAAGGGGACGAAAGAAAATCCGAGATCAATCAAAAGGGATACGATGCGATCTCCAGCATGTTGAAATCAACTGAAACCCTGGGTAGGAAGGAAATAAATTCTGATCTGGCCAGAAAATGCACTGCCCGGAAATACCTTGTCCCAAAGGAAAAATAGGCCTTGCGCCAAGAGAGAATATCCGATACATTCCGTCAACCATGCAGGCGAAAACCACTCCCATTACCAATGAAATCGTCTACCGCGAGGCCGTGAAACGCTTTCTTCCCACGAACCGCCAGGAGATGGAATGGCGCGGATGGGATGAGCTTGATGTACTTCTCGTATCCGGGGACGCGTATGTGGATCACCCGACCTTCGGGATTCCCTGCCTTGGCCGTTGGCTTGAAAAACTGGGGCTCAGAGTCGGGATCATTTCGCAGCCCAAATGGAAAGATCACACGGATTTTCTAAAAATGGGTCGGCCCCGCCTCTTTGTCGGAGTCTCCAGCGGCACCGTCGATTCGATGATCAACAACTACACCGCAAACAAGAAAAAGCGCACCGATGACATGTACTCTGAAGGCGGAGTGGGCGGAAAGCGTCCGGATTACGCATCGATTGTGTATTCCGAACTTGCGCGAAAGGCCTTTCCCGAAACTCCGATCGTGGTCGGCGGAGTGGAAGCGTCACTCAGACGCCTTGCCCATTATGATTACTGGCAGAACCGCGTACGGCCCTCGATTCTCTCGGAGCTCAAGGCTGATTTCCTGGTATTCGGAATGGGCGAACGCACGACCGAAATGATGGTTGAAGCCTTCAAAGGAGCCGAAACAGAAATCGGCGGTCCGGTTACGACCTCTCATCCTGCAACGGCCAAGGCTCTCGATTACATCAAAACCCAGCGCGGAATCGCGTTTCTCTCAAGTAAGGATCACGCGCGAACTCTTGAGGGCCGCCTGACCATTCCAAGTTTTGAAGAGGTGCGCGATGACAAACGGAAATTTGCAAAAGCCGCCTACTTCATCGAGTACGAAGCATCCCCCTACAACGGAAAACGCCTGATCCAGTACCACGGATCAAAAGCCGTGGTGATCAATCCTCCGGCACTCCCGCTTTCGACAGAACAAATGGATGCGGTTTACGAAATGCCGTTCACCAAGGAACAGCACCCCGTCTATAAACATCGAATTCCTGCGGCCGACATGATCCGATTCTCGGTGAACTCGGTGCGCGGCTGTTATGGTGGATGCTCGTTTTGCGCGATCACCTTGCATCAGGGCCGGATCGTTCAATCCCGCTCCAGTGACAGCGTGCTTAAGGAAGTCGAAGGGCTCACCAAAGTTCCGGGCTTCAAGGGCATCGTGTCTGACATCGGCGGACCAACTGCAAACATGTTCCGCACGAGCTGCAAGAGCCCTGAGATCCAGAGCAAATGCCGGAAGCTTTCCTGCGTGCATCCCAAGGTCTGCCCGCAACTGCAACATGATCACACTCCGCAGGTCGAGATGCTGAGAAAGGCCCGAAAGATCCCGGGCATCCGCAAGATCCACATCGCATCAGGTCTTCGATATGACCTAGCGTTATCCGACCAGAAGGCGGGCCAGGAATATCTTCGCGAGCTGATCTCAAATCACGTGGGCGGCCACCTGAAGGTTGCACCCGAACATCTCGATGACGAAGTCCTTCACCTCATGAAAAAGCCAGGGCTTAAGAACTTTGATGAGTTCGTAAGCTACTTCAAGGAAGTCTCCGAAGAAGCCGGCAAGGAACAGTATGTCGTGCCGTATTTCATTTCGGGGTTTCCGGGGACCACCCATGAAAAAATGGAAAAGGTGTACGACTACTTGAAGGAAAAGGGCTGGAACCTGCAGCAGGTTCAGGCATTCATCCCGACCCCCATGACTCTTGCAACGGCCATGTACTGGACGGGGCTCAACCCCATGAGCATGAAGCCCCTCTTTGTCGCAAAAGAGTGGAAGGACCGGAAGATCCAACAGGCTCTCCTGCAGCCCCAAAAGCCCGGGCATCGTGAGATTCTCAGGGAATATGAGCGGGAAAAACGGGCCGGGAAACGCTTTGAGGCTCCGAAAAAATCAGGTCCCCGCAGCATCGTGGAAGCTCCAAAAAACAAGCTTGGGAAAAAGCTTCTGCTCGATACTCGCTGAGCGAAGATTCGATCAGCGACGGCACTGAATCAGCGGCGCAAGGACCTTCCGATTGATCAGCCGCTTTTGGGAATCCTGAATGTCGGTTTTCTTTGCAATTTTGTCGCAATCTTCGGCGGCATCCGAAATCAGAAATGCCTGCGGCGTCTTTTGCGAACGGTAATCAGCGGGATTGGAAGAGAGCGTTTTGCATCCTGAAACTTCGAAGTTCACAGTTGCATTCTCCGTGCAGACTGAAGAAAAATACGCGGCACTCTGGGCTGTGGACGCGGATTCAGGGAGGCGATCCAGCGCAAAAATCGATCCTTTCCCGGTCTTATTATAAACCGTATATTTCTTCCCGCCGTTTCGAATGGCCTCGGGGATGGTCATCACATATTCACCCTTGGACTCGCGGGAACAGATCACCCGCCAGTCGTTTCCGTCCCCCACGGGAAACACAAATGCGATTCCCCCCTTGCAGCGTTCGATCTCGGCGTTGGTGCGATCGTAGTTTTCGCGCTGATCCTCCCAATCCGAGCCGGTAAAAAGATTTCTCGGATAGCTGCATTCACCGGGATAAAACTTCCCCCCTTGATTCGAACCCGCCGCGGCCTCCATCGCCTCGCCCGAAACAACGGCGGGTGCCCGATTCACGGCAGATTCCGCAGCTTTCGCGGCCGGTACCCCGGACAAGGCAATCAGCAAAACCAGTCCAAGGACTTCTCGGGTCAAAAGGATTCCAGGATTTTCACGATTCGATTCCATCCCTCAAAGTGTAAACTGATTTTTTACACAAACGGAATGGTTTAAATTTGACACAAGACACGACTCATCCCGTGTGAATCCGGAAATTTTTGCCGGGCAGCCGTGTTCCGCTCAGGTGGTCCGAGCCACGTAGTGACGGGCCGTAAAGTAGGCTCCGAGCGCGGAAAGGAGGTGCCACGCAGCATGACCCTGAATGATGCTCTCGGGGATGCAAAAGGTCCGACTCACATCGAGGGCTGAACAAGCGGCACCGGCCAGAAAAAAAGTGATCGCCAGATAAAAGTCCCGCCCCATGGCCTGCTTTTCGCGGCGTTTTGCCAGAATCTCGGTCACGATAATCAGGAGCGCCCCACCCACAATTATGAACTGGTATGGCAAACCCGCGCTACGCATCCAGAACAACGCCCCGGTCCCCAAGCCGACAAACGCGAGATGCCACAGCAACAGCATTTTTTGAATGAACCCCAGGCGCACGAGATTCATCACCAAGATCAGGAACACGAAGAGATACATGCCGATGAAGTCAAAGATCTGCGTAAAAAAATTATTGGTGGCATGAAACACAAATGAGAACGCCCCCATGACCCAGATCACACCGGAAAACAAAAGTGCTGAGCGCATCGATTTTCCGGATTTTTTCAGATCAAGTGCAAGCTTGAAAACCAACACTGCAACCAAGAGAAAGGCGACATTCGACCACGCGTTGGAGGGCTCATTGAGGAGCGCGCAGATCCGTTGCTCGCACCACTTTACGTTGGGTGCTCCAAATTTTTCAAAATCCTCATACCAAGGACAGCCGGGACCGAATTCCGTGATTGATGTCATGGAGTTCATTCTGCTCCATCGCAGGAATAAAACTCAAGATTTTTCAAGTCAACCTTGCCCCCGAGATAGCCACTTGCATCCCAGACGCGGGGTTCCGACCAGTCCGAGTCAAGCATCAGGAACTGGCTTCTACCACCGGATTCAAAGGATCCCACCGCAACCACACTGTGCCCACCACTCTCTCTTTCACCTATTTTCCTGGGAATCCAGAGGCGGCCGTCCAGAAACTGACGGGGGTCATTTGCGTTAAAATCATCCGAAAAATTCTGAAGCGAATAGGGTGAATCCACCATATTGGGCCCGATGAAGAATGAAATCAAAATGGGGATTCCACGCGATGTTTTTTCCTGTACATGACGGATGGCCGATACGGCATCGTCGAAAATCTTCTTCTGGCAACGGAGTCCGAACTCCTTTCCATATCCTTTCATGATTCCAAGAATCGAATTTCGCCGTCGGGTAGCAAGGTAGTAGTCGTTGATCGCCCGAACCAGAAACTGGGTGCGTCCGAATTCGGTAGAAAACGTTGCCGCAAGCTGTGCATTTCCGGCCACCCCCGTAGTCCCGATCTGGGCAAACAAATGATGAAGGGCATATCCGGTGCAGGTACCATCGATTTGTGGATAGGGCCTTAGAATTTTTTGAAGGGAATTCCTGTTGAGGTCCACCTTTCCGCGATCGACGAATAGGACCTTTTGCAGCTCCGAATCCAACAGGATCATCTGGTCCAGCTTTCCATCCACCTTGATCATCTGCCCAAGAAATAGCCCTGAGTGTGCGGACTGAAATCCCGGCAAGCGCAAGGTCAGGGGTGAACCGACACCCACCCTGGCTCCGGCACGAGGCACTGCCTGATCGATGACAACCGAGATTTTGCCTTCGTCGGATTGAAGCGCGACCGCGGGGTGCGCTGAAAAAAACAGCAAAAATAATGAGAAAAGAAACCTCGTGAATCCCATAAAACTCCCTAAACCTGTCACGGGATTACACGAGAACCCGTTGTATGGCAATGGAATCACTTCCTCGGATCAAAGGCCTGCCTGAGCGCTTCGCCCACCAGGTTGATCGAGATGAGTAGCCACGAAAGCGAAACCGTGGGCGCGATGAGTAGCCAAGGGGCATTTTGAATGTAGGCGCGTCCCTGCGAGAGCAGCTCTCCAAGCGACGGCGTGGGAGGCGCAAGTCCAAAGCCAAGATAATCAAGCACCGCAAGGGTGGTGATCCCGCCTGAGATCGAAAAGGGAGTAAGCGTAAGAATTGGGGTCAGCGCATTTGGAAGAACATGAGTAAAGATGATGCGCCCGTTCCGGGCCCCTGCCGCGCGAGCCGCCTCGCAAAACTCCCGATTCCGGATCGACAGCACCTGGGCCCTGAGCTGAGATGCGATCCCCACCCACGAAAGGAGCACGACCACCATCAGGGTGACCCAAAAGGAGTCGGATTTCATGAGACCGTTGATCAGAATCACCACCGACAAAAAGGGCAGAATTTCAATCAATTCCTTCACCCGTTCGGTGAAGAAATCGAGGGAACCTGCAAAATATCCCTGAACGCATCCGACGATGATTCCAATGAAAAAACAGGCAAGCCAGAAAAGCACCCCGTAGGAGAGCGAGACCCTGAGCCCGTAAATCAGGCGCGCAGCCACATCCCGACCGAGCGAATCCGTTCCCAGCCAATGCTGCTTTGTTGGCCCCGTCATCACATCGGATGTCTGCTCGAAAGGATCCCAGGGGTTCAAAGGGAAAAGCGCAAACGTCACTTTCCCGGATTCACTCTCCGTCTTCACGAGCTCGCGGTAATCGACAACAAAGCTATCGGTGATTCCAAAAGTAGCCGCAGTGTAGTTCCGGATCGCGGGCGCGTACCAAACGCCTTCCCGCTTGAGCAGGAGCGGCTTGCTGTTGGACCAAAGCTCCGCGGTCATTGAAAAGAAAAACACAAACAGGAATCCCACAAGCCCGAAGATCGCGCGCTTTTGCCCGAAAAATGATTTCCAACGCCTGCGCGTTAGCGGAGAAAGCCCGGCCAACAAACTTTGGTGGGAGAAAAGCTTCATCTCAGCCCTTCCCCCCGAAATCGATTCTCGGATCCACCAGCACATAGGCCATGTCGCTCAAGAGCTGGCCAAACATGACCACGCCCGATTGAATCACCGCAACCCCCATCAAGACATTGTAGTCACGTGAATTGAGCGCTTCAATCATGAGCTTCCCCATTCCGGGGAGTCCGAACACGGATTCGATCACGATTGACCCCGCTACAAAGGCCGAGAGAAACCCGCCAAGCCCCACCATAAGGGGAAGGATCGCGTTTCTAAGTGCATGCTTCAGAATCACCCGGGTTTCACTCAGCCCCTTTGCGCGGGCGGTGCGAATGAAGTCACTGTTCAAAACATCCAAAAGCGAGTTCTTCATGAGCAGCGTCAGAAACGTAAAGCCCCCAAGAAGCGAGGAGGCCACCGGCAGGAACATGTGCTTGGCATAATCGAGGCATTTCTCGGCAAAGGAAAAAGTATCCCATTGATCACTGCGCGCCCCACCCAGCGGAAAGAGCGCCCCCCCCGGCAAAAAACGGTCGGTGCAAAACACCATTAGGAGCACCACCGAAACGACCAGAGCGGGAATGCTGTAGGCAATGAATAAAATTACAGAGCTGCCGGTATCGAACTTGGTGCCATCCCGAAGCCCTTTGAACAGCCCTAAAAAAATGCACACGACATAGGTGAGGAAAAATCCCGGAATCCCGAAACCAAGCGAAACCGGCACCCGCTCCAGAATGGTCTTCATCGCAGGCTCGCGTGTTGCCGTCGAATCTCCGAAATCAAGAACCGTAACCTTCTTGAGCCAATTCCAATACCGCACCGGAACCGGCTTATCGAGACCATATTGGACTTCGAGTTCAGCCCGAAGTTTTGCAATGTCATCGACCGACATCGTCCTTCCGCCTCCCTCACCCCCTCCGAACTGAATTCGGGCAAGGGCCTCCTGCACCGGTCCTCCGGGCAGAGAGTTCTGAACCCAGAAATAGACCGCCGTCATGAGGAAGAACATCGGAATCATGGTGAACAGCCGTCGGAGCAGGTACCGGGTCATGGGAGTTCCTCAGGGTTCGTGTGAGTAAATCCAGGTGGGTGCCGTATCATCGTACTTCATGACCCACTTTTTTGCCTTGATCTTATCGCGCTGAAGACCTGCCATGAACCCTGGAACCTCCGCAATGAACGCGTAGGGCTGATCATCGTAAATCAGGCTTCCGATCTTTTGATTGAGCTTGAAGTGTTTTGCGCCATCCAACTCAGAAGATGCCTGCTCGATCAAACGATCCACTTCCGGATTTGAATAAGAGACATAATTCGACCCTTTGTTTTCAGCGGACTTTGAGTGCCAGATCTGCTTTGAATCCGAATGAAGCATTCCCTTTCCCCAGCCAAGAACAATCGCATCAAAGTCACGATTGTCGATCCTCGAAAGAAGCGCGTTGAACTCGAGTGCCTGGACATTCACAGTGATTCCGGCCTTGCGGAATTGTTCTTTGACCATTTGCGCGATTTTCGAACGCATCGGGTTTTCAGAGTTGTATTGAATGGAAAACTCGAACTTTACTTTTTTTCCATCGATCATCTTTGAAAGCTGACCCGACTGATCCAAATCCGCCCACCCGTCCTCTTTCAACATCTGCAGGGCTTTCTTCAGATCAAACGGAAATGCCTTTGCGGCCTGATCGGGTGCCGCGTTCGGAGTGCGTGAGCCAAAGGGAGATACCGCACGAATCCCTTCGCCGTGATAGACCTTGGTCATGATTTCTTCATAAGGAATGAGATGGGCAAGAGCCTGCCTTGTCCTTTTGCTCTGGAACACCGGGCGCTTCTGGTTCCAGCCGATGTAGGTCCACGGGGCCGGAGCATCGGTCATGAAATGTTTCGCCCAAACGGACTGCTTGGAATCAGCGCCCGAGCCAAAACGCTCGCGATCCACTCCCTTCACCTTGTTCCCAAAGGTCTCAGCATTCATCTCGATAATATCGATGTCTCCCTTCAGGAATTTTTCGTAGGCCAAAGCCGGATCCGAAATGATCCGGATCACGACGGTTTCGAAATTGAACATGTTCTTGAGTTCAGGAATTTTGAAACCCCACCAGTCTTTTTTCAGCTCAAGCTCGATCTTTTGATCCCGCGCAAATGCCTTAAGCCTATACGGTCCGCTGGTCACGGGCTCCATGACCCCTTTGGCCTTGTTGAAGTCGGGAACAGAACCAAACTGCTTTTTCTGAACGATCAAAAAATCATCGAGGATGGAGGCAAGAGTATTCACATTGGGTTTCTCAACGGTGAAGCGGAAGCTCTGAGTATCCAACCTCTCAAACTTCATTCCCTCGAAATAGGACCTAAGGGAAGCCGCTTCAACTTTGGGATTCATCATGGTGTTAAAAGTGAACTCCGCATCCTCGCTAGTGATCGGAGAGCCATCCTCCCAAAGCCCCTCTTTGCGGAGCGTGAAAGAATAGGACTTCTTGTCTTTTGAAACTTCCACTTTTTCGGCGATCATCGGAAAATACTCACCCGTTTCCGAATCCTTCCTCATCAACTGGGCGAAGAGATAATCCACCGTATTCCGCGAGGGAACGTCATCCGCAAGAAGAGGAACCAGAACCTTCGGATTTCCGAGCATGGTGAGGTAAAGAATGCCCGCCTTTTTTGAATCCGGAAGCTTGCGGTACGCCTCCCCTGCCTTGGGGGAAAAAAACCCTGTCGGCTTTGAAACGGCCCCAGCCGAAAGACCGATGAAAGCAGTCGCCAAAAAAACGAATTTCAGTTTCATAGACCTACCCCTTCTTTTTACTCGCGTAAACGTGACATGAAAGATCTTCAATCGCAAGGATCTTGACAATTTCCGGAACGAGATCATTCTTATGTCCATAAAAAATCCACAGGAGGAATCCGACCATGATCGACGTATCCGGTCTCACCAAATTCTACGGCCCCAGAACCGCCGTATCCAATTTGAGCTTTACCGTGAACTCAGGGGAGGTTGTGGGATTCTTAGGGCCAAACGGCGCTGGAAAATCCACCACCATGAAAATCCTGACTGGTTTCATGCCGGCAAGCGCGGGCTCCGTCAAAGTAAATGGCTTTGATGTGTTTGAGTCCCCGCTTGACGTAAAAAGGAGTGTGGGCTACCTGCCTGAAAATCCACCCGTTTATCTTGAAATGGTGGTCGAAGATTACCTGAAATTCGCAGCTCGGATTCATGACGTTCCAAAAACGAAGCTCAAGGGAGCGGTTGACTCCGCAATACAGCGGACAGGTCTCACCCAGGTAAGAAACCGCATCATCGGCAATCTCTCCAAGGGGTACCGCCAGCGGGTCGGCCTGGCGCAAGCCCTTGTCCATGATCCGAAGGTTTTGATCCTCGATGAGCCGACCGTAGGCCTTGACCCGGTTCAGATCATCGAGATCCGCGAACTGATCAAGAGTCTCGCAGGTCAGCATACCGTGATTCTGAGCTCGCATATTCTTCCGGAAGTGACCGCCACTTGTCAGCGAATCATCGTCATCAACAAGGGACAGATCGTGGCCCAGGACACCATCGAGCGACTCACCACCCGCATGCGGCAAGGTCTGCTGTACACCATGAGCGTGAAGACTCCTTCCGAAAAGGGGATTTCAGCTCTTCAGTCGGTAAGCGGGGTGAAATCCGTGAGCCCCGAAGGCGGCAAGCTTCTCATTGAAATCCAACCCGAACAGGGCGAGCTTCGCGACCGGATTGTCGAAGTCGCAGTCGCGGAGAAAATGGGTGTGCTTGAATTCGCAGCCGAAAAACTCAGTCTTGAAGAAGTCTTTTTGCAACTCACCACCCAGGAGAAAAGCGTATGAAATTCAGTTTCAAGAAAATGTGGGCCGTGGCTTTCCGGGACTTCCGGAGCTATTTCACCTCTCCCATCGCATACATCGTGATCGCAGGGTTTCTTGTCATCATGGGCTGGATGTTCTTTTTCAACCTTCAGCACTTTGTGGCACAAAACATCCAATACAAGCAATTCGGCATGGGCAAAGGCGCAAGCCTAACCGAAGGGATCATCCGCCCTCTGTATGGAAATATGAATGTGATCTTCCTGTTTCTGGTTCCATTCATCACCATGCGATTGTTTGCGGAGGAACGAAAGCTTCAGACACTACAACTCCTGATGACTTCCCCCATGCGGCTCTCCGAGATCATTCTCGGGAAGTTCCTCTCCGCTCTGCTGCTGGTGTTTACGATGCTTGCATTGACCTCGTTCTATCCGATCGTACTGATCCTGTTCGGAAATCCTGATGCGGGTGCCATGCTATCCAGCAATCTGGGCACATTGCTTCTGACCAGCTGCTATGTTGCGACCGGAGTGCTGTTCTCGGCCATGACTGAAAATCAGATTGTGGCGGGGGCCCTCACCTTTGCTGCGGGTCTCTTCTTCTGGCTGATCAATTGGGCATCTCAGTCCGCTGGTCCGGTGTGGAGTGACTTCCTCGACTACCTCTCCCTCATTCAGCACTACAACAATTTCAGTCAGGGCATCATCGATTCGACCGATGTGATTTTCTATCTGTCATTTGTCGGAATCGGCCTTTTCTTCACCCACCGGGTCCTCGACTCATATCGTTGGAGATAAAAACATGAACGCAAATCAAGAGCAAAAAAGTCGCAAGCTTTCGTTCGGAGTCAACTCCGTATTCATCACAGTAGTGGTGGTATCGATCATCGGTCTGATCAATTTTCTGGGAAAGCAATACCCGAAGCGCCTGGATCTTACCAAAAACAAGATCCATACCTTTTCGGACCAGACCGTGAAGGTGATGAAGGGACTTAAGGAGCCGGTCGAAGCCACTCTTTATGGTGATTTCGGATCACGCGAAAAGTTCCGCCCGATCTTTGAGAACTACAAAAAGGCTTCAAATCTTTTCAAGTACCAGACGGTAGACCCGAACAAGGAACCGACGCGCGCGAAAGCTGCCGGAATCAAGAAGATGGACACCCTGATTCTCAGCTATCAGGGAAAGACCGCGAAGGTGGAAGAAATCACCGAAGAAAAAGTCACAAATGAGCTCATTCGTCTCACCAAGGACGGAAAACCCACGATTTGTTCTGTGATCGGACACGGCGAATCGTCCCTTTCGGACAACTCTGCAAATGGCTACTCGGTTGCAAAAAAAGGCCTTGAGGATCAATCCTACCTGATCAAGGAGCTGACTCTCTCCCAGGAAGCTAAAATCCCCGCAGAGTGTGCGGCCCTGGTGATGATGGGTGCAAATAAGGCCCTGTTCCCGGCCGAAGTGAAGATGCTTGAGACCTACCTCCAGGAGGGGGGTCGAATGGTGGTGGGACTGGATGCCACCTTGAACGGTCAGGATCAGAACAAGGAACTGAAGGCGATTCTGGAGAGCTACGGAGTCATCACAAAATCAGCTCTGATCGTTGATCCGGTTTCCAAAATGGTCGGCGTGGATGCCACGGTTCCGATCATGGCGACCTTCAACAAGGATACGGCTCTCGGAAAAGACTTTCAGGGCCAGTGCTACTTTCCGTTTTCAAGACCGCTTGAACTCGTAAACCCGGCTCCTGAGGGACTCAAAACAAACTGGGTTGCCAAAACCACTCCGAATGCATTCGGCGAAACCGATTTCTCCGCACTCTCCAAAGGCTCAGCCAAAAAAGATCCAATCGATCCCGCAGGACCTTTGGTTTCAGCAATTCAGGTCAACGGGAAGAAAAAGGACTCCAAGTCACCCCGTGAGACCCGCCTTGTGGTTTTTGGCTCAGGCCAGTTCCCAAGCAACCAGTTCTCCCGGTTTGGCGCAAACGTGGACCTTTTCCTGAATGCAATCAGCTGGGCGGTCGAGGACGAGAGCATGATTTCGATCCGAGCCAAGGAGGATGAGGGTTCCACTCTTGAGCTCTCCCAGACCCAGGCGATCGTGATCTTTTGGACTTGCGTGATTCTGATTCCGCTTCTGATTTCGGTTTTCGGAATCGTGATCTGGGTTCGCCGCAAGAAGCTTTAGTCGAGGTACAAGAACATGAAGAAGCCCGATTGGAAAACTCCGCTGATTCTTTCTGCAATACTGTTTGTGTTGGGATCATTCGTGTATTGGCTCCAATTTTCCCATAAGCCAAAAAAAGAAAGAACCGAGGCACAAACAAAAAAACCCCTGAACTTCCCGGCAGAGTCGGATCAGATTGCCTCATTCAGGATCAAATCCGCTGCTGGACTGATTGAGGGAAAGTGCGAAAGCCTTTCAAAAAAGACCTGTAAGGTGGGCGCAACCGCCGATTGGACCATCACCTATCCTGAAACCCTGAAAGGAGATGGCGACAACATCCGGGATTACCTGAACAATGCATCCGGAATGAGCGCAGCCGAAACCATCAGCCTTGCGGAGGAAAGCCCTGATCAGCGCTCCAGAATTTTGGATGAGTATGGGCTCAGTGATCCAAAGCGGACAAATCTCAACACTTCCTTTTTGGAGCTGACTCTTGAGAATGGAAAGAAGATTACTGCCTGGTTCGGCGAAACCCATCCCATTGGAGACAAGATTTTCGTTGCGTCTGCAGTGGACGGAAAGCTGAATGATGAAACCATTTTTCTGGTTGCCAATTTTTATCGCGCCAACCTTTTTGACAAAAATCTAACGCATTTTCGGGATAAATCGATTTTTCAATTCGATCGAATGGATGTCGAATCCTTCACCGGTAAAACGCCGGCAGGAAAACTCGAAGGGAAACTCACCAATGGCGCGTGGGAAATCAATGGAATGTCCGCAGATCAAGACCGCATTGGCACGATGCTTTCCTCGATCGCCCAAGTCAAAGCAAAGGAATTCCCCAAAAATACCGATTGGAAGGGTGCCAAGTCCACAATCAACTTCGAACTGCGCCTGAAGAAAGGCTCACCCGTTCGCTTTGAGCTCTTGACCAAGGCCGAAGGAAAACCCGGATCAAAGGCCCAACCCGCTCCTACCCGCGTATTCCTTCGCTCACCCGACCTTGCGCTTGTGTATGAGGTGGAGAGCAATCTTCTGGTTCAGACCAACAAAAAGCGGGACGAACTCAGGCGTAACCTTCTTCTCACTCAAGGCGAAAAAGTTCTGATCACCCGGATGAAACTTGAGGGCAAGGCATACAAGACCCCCGTGGAATTCAATTACGAGGGCTCAAAATGGGCTCAAAAAACCGCCGAGCCGAAGCTTGACGCAGGCAAGGTTCAGGGATTGATCGACCAAATGGCGACCGAACATTGCCCGGAAATCAAAACACCCGCGCCGGCTCCAAAAGGGGACACCCTTACGGTCACCATGGGAGATGAGAAGAATCCAAAGAAATTCAGCTACCAGATCCATGAGGCGGATGGAAAGTTTTTTGCGCGCGACCATCTTTCGCGGCTGAACGAGGCCTTCCTTCTTCCGGATTCCATGAAGAATAGCTTTCCCCTGAAAGCGGATTCGTGGAAAGCTAAGTAAATGGAATTTTTTCGAAGCTTCTTCAAGGATCTGATCCTGGTTCTGACCGAGCCCGTCCGTTTTTTTCGGGAGCGACTCCCCTCCATCAGCTTTGCCCAGGCGCTTGCCTTCGGGATCCTTGTGAATTGGCTTGCGGCAAGTCTGGAATGGCTGACCCGCATCGTGAAACACGAAACCCTCTGGGACAGCGTAAGGAAGATCCAGGAGCAGTTTGCAACCCTTCCGATTTTCAAGGATGTTCCCGAGACGATTTGGAATCAGGCAGGAAACGCCGCGAACCCGGTTTCTTCCTCCATGGCGCTCGAGGTGGGTGCTTTGATTGTGGCTCCCTTCCAAGCGCTTGCGAGTTTCTGTGTGTCCGGACTGGTTCTGTACGTCGGCGGGATGATGTTTATCCCAAAAGCGACGGCCTCCGAGCGTGACCCCATGGACCTTTCAATCTTCATCCGATTGGCCGCGATTTCCGCAGCCCCCGCCCTCGTTGGGGCGATTCTGGGGTTTTTGCCACTCAACCTCGGCTCTGCAATCGGCTGGATTTACCACATTGCCATTCTGATCATCGGCATCGGGATTAGATTCCGGATCTCGTATCTGAGAGCGGGCGGGATCATCTTCCTTCCAGGGATCATACTTACCCTGACTTTAGGCTGTTTTGTCGGCTTTGCCGCCCTGGTACTGGCAAAGCTTTCCGGCATGGCCTGATTCTGATAGGGTATTCTCCTATGTCCAGAACGAAGTTTTCCATTACCACGGCGATCGATTATCCAAACGGTGCTCCCCACATGGGTCACGCCTATGAAAAAATCGTAACGGATTCTTACGCTCGTTGGTATCGCCTAAACGGCCATGATGTTTATTTTCTGACCGGCACCGATGAAAACGGGCAGAACCTCGTCAAGAGCGCCGAGACCGCGGGGCTCTCCACCCGGGGTTTTGTAGATCAGAATGTCGAGCTGTTCAAAGCATTTTGCCTGAAGCTCAATATTTCATATGATGAGTTCATCCGGACCAGCGAGCCCCGACACCATGAGGCAACCCACAAAATCTGGAAGATTCTCGAGGCAAAAGGCGACATTTATTTTGGCGAATACGAGGGCCTTTATTGTGGCAACTGCGAAGCCTATTACACCGAGCTTCAATCTCCAGATGGCAAGTGTCCCGCCCACTACAAACCCCTCGATAAACTTGTTGAGAAAGGCTACTTCCTCAAAACCGGACAGTACCAAAAGTGGATCATCGAGTACCTCAAGGCGAATCCCAATTTTGTGAACCCTGAGCTTTCACGAAAAGAAATTCTCTCCAGGCTCGAGAGCGAGCCCATGCGCGATCTGTCGATCACCCGCCCCTCGAAGGGCTGGGGGATTCCTGTTCCGGGTAAGCCGGAATACGTGATCTACACCTGGTTTGATGCGCTCATCAACTACTACACGGCTTCCGGGCCCAAAGGCCACTGGCCGAATGACACCCACGTCATCGGACGCGACATCCTTTGGTTTCATGCTGTGATCTGGCCGATCATGCTCCATGCGGCAGGAATCCCGCTCCCGAAACAGATCTATGTCCATGGAATGGTACTGGCTGCCGATGGCAGGAAAATGTCAAAGAGTCTCGGGAACGGCGTCGACCCGATGGATGTTCTTGCAAAAGTTCCCGTTGATTCGCTTCGATACTACATCCTTCGCGCCATCCCCTCCAACAGCAACGGGGCCTTCGTGCTCGAAGACCTGCTCAAGCGCCATCAGTCGGAACTTGGAAACGACTACGGCAACCTTCTCATGCGGGTCGTAAAGCTTGCACGCAAGCGTATTGGCGATTCGATTCCATCCGAGGGTATGCCTCTGGCTTTTGATTTCTCTTCCTTCATCGCTGAAATGAATGAACACATGGAAAAGCGCGAACACCATCGCGCGCTCGATCGTCTCTGGTCTGAAGTAAATCGGGTGAATGGGTACATCAACGATCAAGCGCCTTGGGGTCTGAAGGATGATCAACCGGAAGGGCGTAAAAAGTTCATCGAAGTGATCTACAACGGGCTTTATGGCATTGATGTGGTATCGCAAGTTCTTGCGGCCTTCCTGCCTGAAACGGGCTCGAAGGCTCTTGCCTCCATCGGGATGAAGCCGGGCCAGCTTGAACTTAAGGCCAGGAACTACACCCTGTCTGATCCACCGGTTTTGTTTCCACGCCTGGAGCCTGCAAAACCCGCCTGATCAGGCAGGCTCTTGCTTGTGGCCCCTTCCTGATTTAGAGTCGGGAGCATGAAAACAATGATCCTGTTCGCACTCCTTCTTGCTCCCTCCACCTTTGCTTCCGAGAAAGCCTCTGAAAAAAAGGCCACCACTGAAAAGAAAGCTCCTGCCTCAAAAAATCCCGTGGCCACCATCAAGACTTCTCTGGGCACCATCACGGTAACTCTTTTCAAGGACAAGGCTCCGAAGACGGTCGAAAACTTCGCGGGTCTTGCAACCGGTTCAAAAGAATGGACTGATCCGAAATCCGGAAAAAAAATGAAAGGCAAGAGCCTCTATGCCGGTACCATTTTTCATCGGGTGATTCCTGATTTCATGATTCAGGGAGGAGATCCGCTAGGTCAAGGAATCGGAGGCCCCGGCTATCAATTCGAGGATGAAGTGGGACCGCTCGATAGTTTTGCAAAGCCCGGCATCCTTGCCATGGCAAATGCAGGCCCCAATACCAATGGCTCGCAGTTTTTCATCACCGTGGCCCCTACTCCGCACCTGAATGGGCGACATACGATCTTTGGGGAAGTGACTTCCGGGATGGATGTGGTGAATAAGATTTCAACTGTCGCACGGAATGAGATGGATCGTCCGAATCAGGATGTGAAAATCATCAGCATCAAAATCAAGAACTGAGTAAACTGCCCGAGAAGATTGGGAATTGGGTTTCGAGTGGTAGCTAGCTAGCCCTCAGAGTCAGATGAGTTTGGCCTCCGAGCCGCATCCTGCGGCCTCGCTGGCGTCTGTCCTGACTCGCGAGAGTCGGCCAGACTCCTTTTACCCCACGGGCTTAGCCATACCTTTTAGAACCAAATACAGTTTCTGTACCAAGGTGAAGCGCTTTACTTCTTTTTGACTGCCGAGGATTTACAACTCTTTGCTTTTGTTCTTCGCTTCACCCGAGGTTTTTTTTGCTTCGGGACCCTGCCAATGAGCGGCGTCCCTTTTTTGATCATCCCGCAAAGCTCAAGTGCAAGCTCTTCAAATGCGGGACACTCCTCGGGCAGGTTCTGCCATGCGGAGTTTTCGTTTTCAAAAAAGCTCACTCCTCTTAGCAGCGGAAACCGCTTTTTCATCTCCGGCACAAACTCATCCGGAATGCAGACCCAGATCCCGGTGTCCGCGTCTTTCTTTTCCTTCTTTCGAAGAACAAGCACGATCTTGCTTCCGACGTAAACCGCAGTGCAACCGAACATCGGCCGCGTGTGAAGATCGAGCCCAGACAGCTCGTCCAAAACGAATTCAAAGGGAATAGGCATTTTGAATTTATTTTTGCGGGCAACCGGGTGTTTCATAAATGAATCTGCCAAATCCCATAACATCAATTGAAAATTCTAATTCTGACATTTTCTCAACAACTCACGAACCCGACTCAGCCACTCATCATGTCCGGATTTGGAGACTTTGATCTTGTCTTGAATCAGTTTTATGATGTCCGCTTTTTGAGACTGAAACTCTTCATCCAGATGCTTGATCATGACCAAACAATCCCCAAGATCAGTTTCCGTAAATCGACCCAACTTCAAAGCGATATATAGCCAAACATCAGGTCGATAGATTGTGCATCCGCCCCCCTTTCTCAGGATAACCAGATGATCGTCCGCATGATCCACCTTCGAAAAAAAATAAGCCCCAGCCTGATTCACTGCTTCAACAGGCAAACCCATTTGTTCTGCAATTTCCATCAGAATCAATGAATCTGCATTGCCCTCTTTTTCGTGAATCCTGATGAAGTCAATATCAAGAGTGACTCGATGATCTATTCCAAGAATTGGAAGCACCGTTCCTCCGATCACCACCCACTCTCCACTCAAGCGCTCGGCGGCAATATCAATGAATTTTTTTAGTGTCCTTGAATTCATAAGTATCGGCTCACTTCACTAAGAGCCATTCGATAGAGCTTGATGATTTTTCCATCCCCTGATTTTTCCTTTAAGCCGTCTTCCATTTCGCGGGAGGCGATGAACTCCGAGTACACTTTTGGAAAGTGCGTTTTCAGCGCAAGCAATACAGCCCAGATGGCGGCTTCATCCCGTTCGCTTAATTGCCCCCCCAACACTTGATGGATCCACTTCCGTGATTCAATCCTGAGTGCCGCTTTCGATGGAGTGACCTTCGGATCCTTTTTGCCTGTCAGGGGCGCCCCGAGCGAAATGGCCCGGCTCACATTGAATTCCTCACTATTTAGGTGAACTCGAAGGCCGAGTGCAGAAAAGATCTTTTCCAAAACCTCGAGGGTTGGATTTCCTTGTCCGGATTCGATTTTTTGAATGGTGGGTAAGCTCACACCGCTCTCCTGGGCGAGTTCGACTTGAGATAACCGGAAAGTACTTCTCAGGCGCTTAAGGTCAATCTCCATAATACTTATTATAATATGCATATTTAAATAAGTTAATTATTTTAAATTGTCGCAATTACATGTATTTAAATATTTATTTTTTAAGGAATTCTCACTTGAACTACGCCTGAAGATTGCCCATGTGCCTTGAGGGCATCGGCGGATGCACGAGGGAGCATCCAGTTGACGAACAGCCCCAAAGTTCGATACCCCTTAGGGCCTATGGCGATGGGGAATCTGCATAACGGTCAGGTGGAAGTGGTGTGTGGGAGCATGTTCAGCGGGAAGACCGAAGAACTCATGCGGCGCTTGAAGCGCGCGCAATACGCGAAGCAAAAGATCCAGGTGTTTAAGCCCGTGATCGATCAGCGATACAGCACCGACCATGTTCAAAGCCACGACGCAAATCGCATCCTCTCAACCCCCGTCACTACCGCAATTGAGATTCTTGAAAAGGTCGAAGACAATACGCGGGTGGTGGGAATCGATGAAGCGCAATTCTTTGATGAAACCCTCGTAGACGTTGCCCAAAAACTTGCCTACCGCGGGACTCGCGTAATCTGTGCGGGACTTGATATGGATTTTCGCGGTCAGCCCTTCGGACCCATGCCAAAGCTCCTGGCCATTGCCGAGCAGGTCACAAAGCTCTCTGCCGTTTGCATGGTTTGCGGTGAACCCGCTACCCGCTCCCAGCGCTTGGTAGGCGAGGTGGAGCCCTCAGGTGCCACGACCGAGGACCAAGTTCTGGTGGGAGCCCACGATTATTACGAGGCCCGCTGCCGGTTTTGTCATGAGCCCAATACCATCACTTCTTTTCAGACCGGGCTTTTTCCAAAGTCCAAGCTGATTCAAAAAACCCCTGAGAAGAATGAAACCGCATAGGGACACCGCCCATCAAAACCTCTCTTTCCGACTTTCCGAACAAGAACACAAGTACGGGCCCAATGTTCATCTTCTCTCGGATCCGTTTCTGACTACTCAGCTTGCCCGGCTCTGCTCCACCCTGACTACTCAGCCACTGATTCAGGAACTGGTCACTCAAATCTACACCTCGCTCATTCGCATCGTCGTAAACCAGGAATTTCCGCGAGCAACTGTTACTACCCAATCCCGGATGAGTTCTCTGCATCCGGAAGGGATTTTCGAGCATCAGGCTCTTGATCCGTCCACCCTTGCGGTGAGCGTGAATCTCGCGCGAGCCGGAACCCTTCCTTCCATGATCTGTTACCAGACCCTGAATTACCTGCTCGATCCGGCAAAGGTGCGACAAGACAACATCAGTATCGCCCGTCAAACGGAGAAATCCCAGCACGTCACGGGGAGCCTTGTTTCCGGGCATAAAATCGGAGGCCCGGTGGATGGCGCGATCGTGATGATCCCCGACCCCATGGGAGCAACGGGCTCAACAGTGACGGAGACTTTCGAGCTTTACAAGGCGTTTGGAAAGCCAAAAAAATGGATCGCGCTTCATTGCATAGTAACGCCCGAGTACCTGAAAAAAGTGACCCTTTCCTGTCCGGATCTGCAAATCTATGCAATTCGCCTTGATCGCGGACTTTCGTCACCCTCGATTCTGAACACGATTCCGGGAACCCACTGGGATCAGGAGAAGGGGCTCAATGATCATCAATACATCATACCCGGCGGAGGCGGCTTCGGGGAAATCATGAACAACGCTTATGTCTGATCAGAATCCTGAAGTGAAGTATTTTGAACCGCCTGTTTTTTTGAGCGAATCCGAAATCAAGGAACGCGTTCGCGAACTTGCCAGCCGGATCAACGAAGAATACGGAAATAACGAAATCACTGCAATTTGCACCCTGAAAGGGAGCGTAGTGTTTTTTTCCGATTTGCTGAGACTCCTCAAGATGCCGGTTACCTGCGAATTCCTGGGTGTTTCGAGCTACGGGGATCACACGGAATCGACCGGAGAGGTGAAGGTCACTCTTGATTTGAACGAACCCTTGAACGGCCGTCATGTGCTCATCATCGAGGACATTGTGGACACAGGACTCACCCTCAGCTATTTGCTTGACTATTTGAAGGCCAAGCGCCCGGCCTCCCTCCGGACTGTAGCCCTCCTCTTCAAGCCAGCGGCCATCAAGACCAAGGGTCTCAAAATCGATTACATTGGCTTCGAAATTCCAAACCGCTTTGTGGTAGGCTACGGCCTGGATTATGCAGAAAAATTCAGAGGACTCCCTTACATCGGGACCCTCGAAGGCTGAATCGGGTCCCGGGAGGGTTTTGCGATGAGTACGGAAAAAATGTTGATTGAGTCAGTTGCGCCAGTGCGCATTGATCTTGCCGGGGGAACGGTAGACATCTGGCCTCTTTACCTCCTGCTCGATTCGCCGAAAACCATCAACTGCGGGATCAATCTTTTTGCCAAGACCACGCTGATTGCCGAGCCCTCAAGTGCGCCCAAGGTGATTTTGGAGTCAGTGGATTTGAAGAAGTCCCATACCTTCACCTGGGAGGAGATTCTGGATTCCCGCACTGCCGCAATCCCGGAACTCGTGCTCCCCGTAAGGCTCCTTCGATACTTTGCCAAACTCCACTCAAACCCGCGCGCACTTTCACTCCACATGAAGACCGAGGCCAAGAGTCCTGCCGGCGCAGGTCTTGGCGGCTCATCTGCGCTCAGCATTTCGATCATCGGTGCTCTTTGGAAATGGACCAATCCAAGAACCCCGCTTGATCTTGAAAAAGACGGCGAGTTTCTGATTTCGCTGACCCGCGACGTCGAGAGCCAGGTGCTCTACGGACCCGCAGGGCTTCAGGATTATTACGGTGCAGCCTTCGGCGGTCTTCAATCCTTGAGCTGGGAGATCGCCCGTAATTCAAGAACTGCGCTTCCGGTCGAGACACTGAAAGAAATCGAGGCACGCACGCTGCTTTTTTACTCCGGAAAATCCCGCAACTCCGGAATCAACAACTGGCAGCTCTTCAAGGGGCTGATTGACCGTGATCCGATGATCGAGCAGAGGTTCAAGGCGATTGTCGAGGCCACGAAAAAACTCGAGGGTGCGCTTCTAAAGCGTGACTTCAAGACGTCCGTTGCAGCGATCCGGGAAGAATGGGAAACCCGAAAAACGCTCGCTCCCGGAATCAGCACCCCGGAGATGGATGAGGCCTATGCGAGGGCAAGCAAGGTGACGGACCTTGCCTTCAAGGTTTGTGGCGCAGGCGGAGGAGGCTGTTTTTTCATCATTCTCCCTGAGAAAAATCCCGAGATCCGGGAAGCGGTCAAGGCGGCAGTTCTCAAATCAAGCGAAATCCGGCACCTCCCCTTTGAGGCGGTCCCCCACGGTCTTACGGTCAGGACATGAACCAAAAGCGCTACCTTGGACTTGATTTATCGGGTGCAAAAAACGCGAAGACGACCATCGCGGTGCTCGAATATTACCCGAAAGAGCGGAAGATCTTCGTTCTCGACGTGCATGCAGGAATCGGGGCCGATGAAAACCATAGCTCGGATGAGGTTTTGCTCCAAACCATTACGGATCACGCGGATGAACACCCGGACCTCAAAATGGGGATCAATGTTCCACTCACCCTGCCCCCGTGCATCCACTGCACGCGAAAAACCTGCCCGCTTCCCGATGCCTGCACCGTTCCTGATGTGCGCTGGATGCGCACCTCCCGCTCACCAAAAGCCGCGAGAGGCAAAAAAACGACCTCCAAGAGAAATGCTCGAATCAAGGAGTACTTCACGCCCTACACTCAGCGCCCTGTTGAGCTTTGGCTAAAAAACGAGGTGCTTCCAAAACTCCCGCCGAAAATTCGCTTTGAGATCGATGAGACCCTGGGCGGAAACAAAGCTCCTCTTACCGGTCGAATGCACTTCTTGAAGTTCCACCTTGCAAAGTATGAAAAGCATGAGGTTCTTCCCAAACTCACCATCGCTCTTTTGATGCCTTATTTGAAACTTTCCCATCGGACGCTCTCGGATTATCGCCAGCTTGATGAAGGAGTGCATGCGCGCGAAACCATTCTTGCCCGCATGAGCGAAAGCCTTGATATTTTCATTTATGATCGGGACATAAAAAAAATCACCCAGAACATCAATGCCTTTGATGCCTTCATTAGTGCCTACACCGTTCTGCTTTACGATCGAAACGAGTGCGTTGCACCGCCGAGATCTTTTCCAGCCAATTCAGGCTGGGTGCGCTATCCGAAGTCGCCGATGCTCGATCCGAACTTTGATTCCTCCACTCACGATGAAGAAGATGAGGAATCCTGATGGCTGCATTTCTGGTGCGTCGAATTCTACAGTCCATTTACACGCTGGCGTTCCTGATCGTCGCAACCTTCTTCCTGCTAAGGCTTGCGCCGGGCGGCCCCTTTGACGGAGAAAAGGTGTGGCCTGCGGAGGTGAAGGCCAACATCGATGCCAAATACGGACTGGATCGACCGCTCCCAGTGCAGTTTCTGGAGTGGTGTCGCGATCTTTCCAAGGGCGATCTTCGGGAATCATTTCATTACATCGGAACACCGGTTCGCGAGATCATCTCGGATGCTCTGCCCCCCTCACTGCTCCTAGGAGGTTGGGCGCTTGCCCTCTCGATGCTATTTGGAACGATCCTTGGAATCCTTTCCGCGTGGAAGCGCGGAACCTGGCTTGATTTTTCCTCAATGTTCATTGCGGTGTCCGGAATCACACTTCCAACCTTTTTGATCGCAACGATGCTTGTGCTCCTCTTTTCAAGTTACCTAGGGTGGCTTCCACCAGCGCTTTGGGAGGATCGGAAATCCATGGTACTACCGGTCCTGACCCTGTCATTCCGCCCACTCGCGATCATTGCGCGAATGACCAGAACCACACTGCTCGAAGTGCTTCACGCCGACTTCATCCGCACCGCTCACAGCAAGGGGCTCAGTGAAACCCGGGTATTGTTCAAACACGCCCTTCGGAATGCTTTGATTCCCGTGGTCACGCTGCTTGGTCCCATCACCGCATCCCTCATCACCGGGTCCTATGTTGTCGAAACCATTTTTCAGATTCCGGGACTTGGAACCCACTTCGTCACCTCTGTGATCGACCGCGACTATCCGCTCGTGATGGGAATGACCTTGGTTTTCGGCTTCGTGCTCATTCTTTGCAATCTGCTGGTCGATCTTGCCTATGGATTGATCGATCCCCGCATCCGCCTGGAGCGTGAAGAGTGAAATCCAGATTCCTGAAGGACAAACGCTTTCTGGTCAGTGCCTTTTTGCTCGGAGCCCTTTGCCTGCTGGCGGTCCTTGCTCCCTTTCTTGCCCCGTTTCCCTACGACGAGGTTGGCGCCGGACCGAATCTCACAGCCCCCAATCGAACCTTCCTTATGGGAACGGATGTCCTGGGCCGCGATCTCTTCAGCAGAGTTCTTTTCGGGGCACGGGTGTCGCTTGCGGTCGGATTCTGCACTGCCGCCTTCGCACTGGTTATGGGGACCCTCACCGGAGCGATTGCGGGATTTTTTGGAGGGCGCACGGACCGTCTGATCATGGCAATGGTTGATATTTTCTACATTTTCCCGATGCTTCTCCTTGCGATCCTACTCTCGCTTCTCTTCGGCCGGGGGTTCTTCGGGATCTTCATTTCCATCGGAATGACCACCTGGGTGACCCAGGCCCGTTTGGTTCGAGCCTTGGTCCTGCAGGCGAGGGAACTTCCTTACGTTGAGGCCGGGCGGGCTCTGGGACTGAATCCGTTCCAGATTGTCTTCCGGCATATCCTTCCGAATTTGATGGGTCCAATGGTTGTCTCGCTCACCTTCCAAATCCCGAACAACATTTTGACAGAAAGCTTTTTGTCATTTGTGGGACTCGGCCTTCAGCCTCCCTATGCAAGCTGGGGAACTCTAGCCAACGAGGGATTTCGCGGAATGCTCAGCTACCCTCACCTGATGATTTTCCCTGGCTTGGCGCTTTTCCTCACGATGATAGGTTTTCATTTTCTTGGGGATTCACTTCGGGACATTCTGGACCCCAAGTCCTCAATTGGCTCTCACGCCGGCACATGATCCGTGTTACAACAAATTCCATGAAGATCCTTTATGTGCTCTTGACACTCATGGCAATCACCTCCTGCACCAAAAAGGAGGTGGCCACTCCGGAAGAAGAGATGGCCGCCCCCGCATCACGGACAAGCTCAACCATCAAGGGATCTGACTACCCCGCGCCTATTTCATTGAAACCGGGAGAAGCTTCATTTCAGATCCTGAAACTGCACACGGGCCAGCCAAGAAACTTCGCTCACTCCCCTCTCAGCTTGAAAATGGCCTTTGAGATGGTTTATCCCGCAGCCGGTGAGAACGCACGCCTTGCACTGGAAGCCGGATTCGGTTTCAGTTCAAAAGAGTCTAATCACTTCAAGGCGGAACGCGATCTCTCCAATCGCCTCAATCATTCAAAAGACAAGAACTCAAAGCTCCTGATCGGCAACTCCATTTGGCTAAAGAATCCAAAGATCCTTAGCTCAAGCTACCTGGCTCATCTGAAATCCATTTCCGCGCAGGTCAGTCCGTTGAGCCTGAAAGAGATCAATCTCTGGGTCAAGTCCATTACTGAAGGCAAGATTCCATCACTGCTCGAATCTTTGGATCAAAGAATTGCGTTCGTGGCCGTGAATGCAATTTATTTCAAGGGGGATTGGGCCGCTCCTTTCGAGAAGGCCGCCACAATGGAGGAGCCCTTCCGAAACTCCGAGACGGCAAGTCACTCGGTCAAGATGATGCGAAAAGTGCATTCATTCCGTTTTCATGAAAATGATGATTCCAAATGGCTTGAAATCCCCTATAAAGACTCTCCACTCTCAATGATCCTTGTATTGCCTCGGAAGGATTTTGATCTGAAAACAGTGGAATCAAGGCTTGATTCCGCATCGGTAAGTGACACCATGACCAAAATGAAAGAAGAGCGCATTGAGCTTGCGTTGCCTAAGTTCAAGATGAGTGAAAAATCCTCCCTCAAGGAAGATCTCTTGCTTGCCGGATATTCAAAGCTCTTTGCTCCCGGGGAATGGGTGTCCATTTCTGCTGATCCCGATTTTAGCCTTGGTGATGTGGTTCAAGCCATTTCGCTGGACGTGGACGAGCAAGGCACCACCGCAGCGGCGGCCACGGCTCTCACAATGGAAACCACAAGCCTCGACCTCAAACCGAAAAAGCAATTTCTATGCAATCAGCCATTTCTCTATCTGCTCTTGAATCGTGAAAGCAGTGAAATTTATTTTATGGGCCGGGTTTACAAACCCGAATGATGGCCCTTAATCAAAATTGACCACGCGAACAGTCACATCACCCTTGATTTTTGACTGACATGCAAGTCGCGATTGCTGGGTTCTGCCCTCCAGAACCTCGAGGCGTTCAAGCTCATCACCCTCAGGCTTTTCGAGGTTTTCCAATCCTGAAACGATCTCGCAGTGACAGGTAGTGCAGGCGCAGAAACCTCCGCAGGCATGCTGAATGGAAACATCATTGGCAAGGGCAAGATCCAAAAGAGTCTCGCCTTCTCTTGCGCTGGTTTCAATTCCGGACGGGAGAAATCTTACTGTTGGCATGGGGGTATCCTAGGTTGAGAAGCTCGAACCGCAACCGCAGGTGCGCTTTGCGTTCGGGTTACTGAATACAAAACCCTTGCCATTCAGTCCACCCGAAAAATCAAGTTCAGTCCCCGTCAGATAAATAAAGGATTTCTTGTCAATGACCAGGCGCACGCCCTCCTGATCGAAAATCTTGTCCATTTCCGTGACTGTGGCGGTTTCAAAATCGAGTTTATAGCTCATTCCCGAACAACCTCCTCCAATCACCTGAACCCTAAGGTGCGCTCCGTTGTAATTTGGATCCGCACTTTGAATTCTCTTGATTTCCTGAATCGCATTGCTTGTCATTGTAATCATGAAGTACATCCTCCACTGCGGTAAACCGTCCCGGTCTGGGCCGCAAACTCTTTTTCCATTCTACGAAGCTCGTTCACAACAAAAATAAGTTCTTCCGACGCTTTCTCGATCTCCTCACGTGTCGTGAAGCGTCCGAGGCCGAAGCGCAGTGTCGCCCGAGCAAGATCACGCTCAACCCCGAGCACAGTCAGAACCTGCGAGTAATCCTGCGTACCGTTCAAACAAGCAGAGGCATTTGAAACCGCAAATCCCTTAAGGCGGCCGAAAAGCGCCGCTCCATCAACGCCCTCAATCGAAACATTCAGATTGTTTGGAAGTGCATGCTCTTCCGAGCCATTTCGCTTGATACAAGGTAGCGCTCGCTCAAGTACGCTCCAAAGAAAGTCCCGCAATTCCGCAACCCGCTTTGACTCTGAAATCATCAGGCTACCAGAAAGTTCACACGCAACGCCAAATCCGACCCATGCCGGCGTATTCGGTGTCCCAGGCCGAAGTCCCCGCTCTTGCCCCCCACCGAGCTGAATGGGAGCTAGGCTCACTCTGGGATTTTTTCGTCGCACATAAAGCGCGCCAGCGCCTTTAGGGCCATGAATCTTATGAGCACTCAAAGTGAGAAGATCGGCACCTATGGAATCCACCGTAAAGGGAATCTTTCCAAAGGCTTGCACCGCGTCCGTATGCAGCCACGCTCCAGAGGCACGCGACAACTCTGAAATCGTGGCCAGATCCTGGATGGTTCCCACTTCGTGATTGGCCAGAGCAATCGATACCAAGCCGACATCAGAGGCGAGTTTGTCCCGTAGGTCCCCAAGATCGACCCGCCCATCCCGCGCAACCTTCACCCAATCAATCGCAAACCCTTTCCCCCGCATGAGTTCAAGTGCGCCCAATACGGAGGCGTGTTCAATCTCTATGGAAAGGATTCTTTTTTTCCCCGCAGACATCAAAGCTGGAGCACCACCAAGAATTGCAAGATGATTTGCCTCTGTTGCCCCCGAAGTGAAGACGATTTCTTTCTCATTTGCTCCAAGCGCCCGAGCCACCTGATCGCGCGCCCGATTCAAACCGGATTCCGCCTCCCAATTGAAAATATGAAGGCCGTGAGATGCGTTTCCAAAACGCTCCAGAAAGTAAGGCTTCATCGCTTCAAACACGAGCGGATCAAGAGGGGTTGTGGAATGTCCGTCCAGATAAATCATGGAAATCCTTCGGCATTATAATACTACTTTTTTGTATGGATTTCAAGTTCCCTAAATCAACTCCCGGCCGCCTCAAATCGAATCCAAGGCGTACTCTTCAACTCTTTTGGCTTACAGTCCACAGGAGGCAGCAACTGCCGATACAGCGGGGTCAAATCAAACTCCGCCTGATCAGACTGATACACTCCCCATAAATGTTGGGAACCGAACTTAAGCCTGGTTACATAAGACGGTAACTCCATATTTTTCAGACAACGAACCTGGGCGTCTCCTGCAAACAATACCCACGCTGGCTTTTTTTCCTCAATCATTCGAAGTGCATCCTCACATGAACTGGGAAGAAGCTTTCTTCCGGTATAGAAAGCCACCTGACAAAAATACGCATTCTGACCTCCATAGAGACTGCCCCCATCGATGAACATCACCGAGTCAGAACAACTTCCCGAATTCTGAATGAAGGGGGCGAAATATCGAAACGCAGGCATCATCTCTGGACCAAAAGAAATCGGTAAGACAAGCAGGGAGAACATCGCGATCGGGGTAGCATATGACACAAATTTCGCCACTCGGTCCCAGAACCAAGGAACCATTTTTCCGATCAATACCGCAAAAATTAGCGCAAGAAACGGAAAAGCCGGCATAAAATAATTCCCGAAAAAAAGTTCGTAGTGCAACTGAACGTATAAGTAGCTGAAAAGACAGGGACCCGACGGTAGTAGTGTATTGTCTTTTCTGCGAAGATAAAGAGGAGCACTACTAT
>JAGWXK010000103.1 GCA_018969905.1 Bdellovibrionales bacterium | reverse complement strand
CCATTCTGGCTCATTTGAAGCCGTTTAGAAACAGGGCGAGTCCATTCCATTAGTTTGTGCTACCCTGCCTATCAATGAGTTCCCCACCCCCTTTGATCCGGCACGCCCCGGGCTCCCAGAATTCCTTCCGCATTCAATCCCGCTTTCATTCGGGAGCAGGGGCACTCCGAAAACACTTTGATGATGTCTTTTCAAACCCTCTTTCCGCCGACTCAAGAAGATTCTGCTGGGATTACTGGAACGTGCCAGGTCAGTACCGACTGCTTCGAACCCCTGCGGAATCTTTTTTCCCAAAACCTCTATTCTCCCGTTTTTTACATCATCTTCTTTTCTGGGGACGAACACATCTTGGATGCCAGATGATTTCACACCCCTGGCTCAGCGCCTATACAGATCACTGTTACCAGGGGCTTCATTCGGATGTACCCCACGGCCCTTTCAGTTTTGTTTACTCACTTACCCGTTGGAACAGCCGAAATTTCCACGGTGGCGAGACCCTCATGGCAAAACCAGCACTCCTCCGGTATTTCTCTGAAATGCAAAAAGGCGACTCTCACGAGGAGAGCGGTCTGCTTCGCGCGATTCCGGCTCAGTTCAACCGCCTCACTGTATTTGACCCTCGGTACCCTCACGGGGTGAGAATGGTGAATGGGGTGGATTCCTTACTTGATTCCAGGCTCGTCATTCACGGTTGGTTTACAGACCCAAGACCCACATTAGAGGGCGCACTCTCGTTTCAGAAGGTGGCCAGGCCCATGGACGCATTCGCAGCCCACGTCATGAACGGAGTCGCGTCGTTGAAACCTGTCTCGGGTTTGCTCTCGCTGAGGCTCCGAATCAACAAAACGGGCCGCATCCAGAGCATCGACGTACTCAGCTCTCATCTTGTTGACCCGATGGGCGCTCTGCCGTCAAAGCCCGGGCTTGATTCAATTCTTCAATCAAGCGGGGTCGGTTTTCCTCGTGCAAGCTCGGAAACTAGGATCACAATTCCGCTTCTTTTCCAGGGATAAAATCATGATCAAACAAATCAGCCCAGTGCTGCTTCTGATTCTTGCGAACTTTTTCATGACCTTTGCTTGGTATGGTCACCTGAAAAACTTGAGGGATCGCCCTCTCCTTTACGCAATCCTCTCAAGCTGGGCGATTGCTTTTTTTGAATACTGCGTACAGGTTCCGGCAAACAGGCTTGGAGCTGAAAACTACTCTCTTCCTCAGCTGAAAATCATCCAGGAAATCATCACGATGGCGGTGTTTGCAGGATTTACGGTTTTTTACATGAAAATGCCGGTGACACGGAATTATGCATACGCTTCGATTTGCATGCTCGGGGCAGCATGGTTCATCTTCAGGGATTGAAAATCATCGCTTCCGGCCGGTTTTTTTGCGCGCCTTTTTAGCTAATGTTTTCCGAGACGATTTCTTTTTCACCGCACTCCGCTTCGCGGCCTGCTTCTTTGACGATTTTTTAGCAGTCGGTTTCTTTTTACTTCGAGATTTTGGTTGAATGCTCTGAATCAGCTTGTTCAGATGATTCAACATCTTGCGTTTGTGCACCGGATCTACGGCGACAAGCTCAGCTCCCACCTGAAAGACCCCTTCCGGAAGACTCTTCACCCAGGCCACACAAACCAGAAGTTTCAAGGCCTCTTCCCCAATGTGGACCTCCAGTAAAATCAATGCCCCCTTCTGGTATTCGCGGGCCGTCTCAAACGAGATCCCGTTACTTGACAGATCTACAGAGGAATTCTCCTCGAATATCGGGGTACCCAGCACCTGATAAAATGAGTGCTTGATTCGACTTTGTACTGGCACACGAAGACGCTTCCGACGATCAGAGGATTTTTTTTCCATGATTTCATTCTGGCAAAGTACGTACCATATTGCGATGGCATTCTTTTGACGAGTCACCTCCAAAACTTTGTTTTCAAGATCAAATGAGGATACAAAATCGATTCTTTCCCTTAAACTTTAATTCCAAAAGGAGTGTTTCAATCTATGTTTGATCCCGGCACAAAAGTATTGATCGTCGACGATATGATGACCATGCGAAAACTCGTAGGAAAGGTCTGCAAAGAGTTGGGTTTCACCAATTTGGTCGAAGCAAGCGATGGAATTCAGGCGTGGGAGGTGATTCAAAACTCGAATCCCCCGATCGGGCTGATTATTTCAGACTGGAACATGCCTAACTGCTCCGGTCTTGATCTTTGCAAACGTATCCGTGGAGACAGTCGCTTTGGAAAGACCCCCTTTCTGATGGTAACCGCCGAGGCGGAACAACATCAGGTGGTGGAAGCACTGAAATCCGGGGTGGATAACTATGTGGTGAAGCCTTTCACGGGTCCGATTCTCACTGAAAAACTGGAAGCCATTCACAAAAAACGGAGCGGGTGATTTGCATGGGAAATCCTCCTCCCCCGGTACTTACAGTGGGTCTTCCAGCGGAGATTGAAGCCCTCATCGCCGACATCATGAAAAACGCCTCTGTGTCGAGAATCCCTCTCGACATGGATGCCATTATTGCCGAGGTGAATCCCAAGCCCTGCCTCGTGATCTCGGGTCCTCCCAGTGCAGGACTTCCAGCAAACGAGATCGCGCAATCCCTTCGAATGCAGTTTCAAGAGATTCCGCTTCTCCTTTGTTGCACCAATAAAGAAGGATTTGAGAGAAAAACCTTCATCAAGAACGGGTTCACTGATGCGTTTCTGCTCCCCATGGATCTGGCCAATCTCAGGACCTCCATCAGTGATCGCCTGGCAGAAGCATCCAAGGGCGAGATCCGCACGTTTCGCCCGGTGAAAATCATCGATCTGGAGCCCGGCACGACCCTTGATTTTGAAACCCACATTTTTCTACCTGCGAACAAACGCTACATCAAACTGAGTGCTTCGGGCGATTCACTCGAAAACGAACGAATCGATAAGATCAAAAAAAGCAGGTTCAGCACGATCCAGGTACCTGCCGAGCAGATGAAACACTTTTATTCCTACTCGGCCAAACGACTCCGTGACCTTGGAACCTCTGCAATCTCGGTTACCGAGAAACGGGAAAAACTCTCGGGAGCGGTTCGCGATCTGATCAGCGGCCTGTTCAGCGAACAGACATCCTCTTTTGAAACCGGACAAAATATGATGAAGGATTGCGGAGAAATCGTAAAAACCTACATCATCGAGGGAGCCGAGAGCGAATGGTACTCCCGGATTCAGTCGGTTTTGGGAGAGCGAGGAGACAGTTATTCACATTCCGCGAACGTCTCCACGCTATCCGCTCTTTTTTCAATGGGCCTGGGTGTCGGTAAACCGGAAGATCTGGCTCTTGCAGGACTTTTGCATGACATTGGAATTGCCGAGCTGCCACCTGAGATCCAAATTCTCGAGCCCGAGCAAATGAGTCCGGAGCAGCTGGAAATCTACAAAAAACATCCTGAATTATCGGTTAATCTGATCAAAAGCCGAAAACTCATCGTTCCGGACATTGTTTCCAAGGCGATTCTCCAGCATCATGAGCTCTACAACGGAGCCGGATATCCCAGCGGTCTTTTTGGAGACCGAATCTGCAAGGAAGCTCAAATCATCGCCATCGCAGACCGGTTTGATTACCTCACCCGGGTCCGGGACGGCCGTCCTCTCATGACACCCTCCCAGGCAGTGGATTACCTTCGAACTCTCCAAGTGAATGACCCTTCCCGAATTCACTACGAACCCGAGCTCCTGAAAAAACTCCTGAACCTGTTCCCAGGAAGCAGACCTGAACCTCAGGCTACTCCATAAAGTCTCGACGAATCCTGAGAAATGCGGACCTCCGTGTGATTCTCAAGATCTGGTCATTGGAGTATATGTCAGCATCCAACCTGACTTTCTCAGAGCAATTCATGCAGAATCTGGCGACATTGTTCAAAAGCACAGAGGCCAATCCATAGGAGCCATACTCTGTACGGTCACATGCGAAGCGCCATCTCAGCGGATTCCCGGTCCAGATACTGTCTTGCTTGTAGAGTATGGAACATCTCGAGTGCGGCCAGTTCCGACGATCCCCTTCGGTGTGACGAGCCTCATGAAACAGAGTCATCACCCGGGCAACCTGAGGGTGTTCGATCTCCACATAGTTTTTTGTGACCCAGATCTTGCGATCATTTCTGCCCAAGACGCAAGCCACAGCCCTGTTCGAGCCTCCACAGTCCCCGTATCCAAAAAAGGAAACTCTGGCATCAAACCACTTTCGGTACCCCCCCTGACCGGAGTTTGCAAACATCCTCGAATGGAGACCAGAATCTCTGGATTTTCGAATGGAATCGACGAACCGAATATCCTCCTCGACCTGTTTTTTCAAAAAATCAGGCACATTCGAGTCATACTCCATAGAGAATGCGGAAGCACGAAGCACTGACAAAATCAGGAGCAAACCAATGAACACCCTCATGTTCACAGTCTAAAGCAAGCCGGATGGAAAACTAGTCCCGAAACGGAGCCTTCGGTTTTTCGTTCCACTCCTTCATTTGCGCCAGAATCTCGTCTATTCCAAGGGTTTGGGAGTCTTTCGCTCCGTAATGCCGCACCGCAAATGCTCCCTCACTCATCTCCCGATCGCCAGCCACCAGCATGAGAGGAATCTTGGCCATCTGGGCTTCACGGGTCTTGAGCCCCATTTTTTCGTTCCGAGCGTCGATTTCAAAACGGATTCCAAGTTCCTTGAGCCGCTTTCCCATCTCCTGACAAAAAGGAATATGAGCCTCGGTGATCGGGATCAGCCGGCATTGAACAGGCGCAAGCCAGAATGGAAAGGCCCCGGCACAATGCTCGATGAACACACCCAAAAAACGCTCCAGTGAGCCCAGCACCGCTTTGTGAATGACCACTGGCCTGTGGGCGGAATTATCCGAACCGACATAGGAGCAATCAAAACGTTCGGGCAAATTGAAATCAAGTTGCACAGTCGCAAGCTGCCATTTGCGCTTCAATGCATCCTTCACCTTGATATCGATCTTGGGTCCATAGAATGCTCCACCACCCTCATCCAATCCATAAGGTCGACCCAGTTTATCCAAAATACTTCGAAGTGCTTTTTCCGCTCGGTCCCATACCTCGTCTGATCCAATTCGTTTTTCCGGTCTTGTAGAGAGAAAAAGCTCAAGCTCGTCCACTTTGAAATCAAAAAGCGCATAGCTCTTCACGACCATATCCATGATCTTCCCGATCTCAGACTCCACTTGATCCATCGTGCAATAGACATGAGCATCATCCTGGCAAAAGGTTCGCACCCGGGTGAGGCCTGCTGTCACACCCGAAAGTTCATTTCGATGCAAACGACCAAAATCAGCCAGCCTGAGCGGAAGATCCCGATAGGATCGTTTGTGGGCTGAAAAAATGTAGGTTGAAGCCGGACAATTCATGGGCTTTACAGCGAATTCGCGGTCCTGAGTTTCTGTATCCCTTCCTTTGGCCACAAAAAACATGTCATCCTTGTAATTTTCATAATGACCCGAGGTTTTCCAAAGAACAGTATCAAAGATCTGGGGGGTAATGACCTCTTCATAGCCATAGTATGAGTACATATCCCGCACAAACTGCACGAGCCGGTTGTAGACAATGGTTCCTTTCGGATGGAAGAAGGGACTGGCAGGGGCCTCCGGATGGAAAGCAAACAGATCCAGCTCTTTTCCAAGCTTACGGTGATCGCGGCGTTTTGCCTCTTCCAGGAGGTTCAGATGCTCTTCCAAAGCCTCCTGGGTCAAAAATGCGGTTCCATAAATTCTCTGCAGCATCGGGTTTTTTTCATTTCCCCGCCAGTAGGCTCCCGCAAGTGACATGAGCTTGAATGCCTTGATTTTTGAGGCACGCTCCACGTGAGGCCCACGGCAGAGATCCGTGAAATCACCCTCAGAATATGTGCTCACCGTCTGTGCACCGAACTGATCCCTCAAAGTCTCTATGATTTCAACCTTGAACGGCTGATTCATGGATCTGAATTTCTGAAGCGCCTCCTCTATCGAATGCTCTCTGCGGATGAACTCCTGTCCTGAACCGATGATCCGATTCATCTCCTTTTCGATCCTTTTGAGATCATCCGTAGTGAGCTTTAAGGGCAAATCAACGTCATAATAGAAGCCGTCCTCAACGGTGGGTCCAATCCCAAACTTGGCTTCCGGCCAAAGCCTGTGGATCGCATGAGCCATGACATGCGCGCAGGAATGACGAATCGTCTCAAGCTCACTCAGTCCGGTTGGTTCGGTAATCTCACTCAAAACACTTTGCTGTTCACTCATAAAAAAGATCCTTGGCAAGGTCTGTGCCGTATTTCCTGACCCACTTTTCAGACTTCAAACGCGACTGAAGTGCCGCAATCACCATGTCCCTCTCCATCAGAAACACATAGGGAACCTCATCATAAATGAAATCCCCGATTTTTTGGATGAGCTTTTGGCGTTTCGGTTCGTTGAACTCGACACTCGCAACCTTGATCAGCTCATCCACCTTTGGATTCGAGTAAGAGGCATAGTTGGAGCCTCCATCGATGGATGATGTAGCCCAAAGCTGCCTCGGATCAGGCTGGACTCCGCCTGCCCCCCACCCAGCAAACGCCAGATCAAATTCTTTCTTGTGAAGAGACTGAAACATCACTGCCGAATCCTCGGGCCTGAGCTCAAGATCGATTCCCGATTTTTTAAAGGTCTCCTTGAGGATCTGAGCAACTCTTTGCTGGGCGGGACTTGCGTTCATGAATCGAAATATGAACCTCAGTGGTTGTTTTTTTCCATTCAACTCTTTTACGAAAAAAGCCTCTCCGGGCTCTTGCCTGAATCCATCCTGAAGAAGAAGTTCACGAGCTTTTTTCGGGTCAAAGCCAAACCTTGAAGATCCTTTCTTGAGCAATGCCGAAACATAAGGTCCGTTGGAACCAAACGGAGAGACACAAGGGGAGGCTGTTCCCATGAATCCTTTTTTTAAGACCTCATCGTAATTGACAAGATGAGCAATGGCCTTTCGGAGTTTCAACGAGGAGAGCCAAGGATGCTTCATGTTGATCACAATTCCAGCCCAGGAAAGGGCCCGCGCGGTCTTGAATTGATCTGCCCACAGGGTTTTGCCCGATCCGGGTGCCTTCCCGAATCTGTTGGAATCCACACCGTTCACCTGATTGACGAATTGATCCGAAGTGAGCACTGATGTGTCAATCTCTCCCCGGATCAACTTCTCATATCGAAGCGTGGGATCGGCCACGATTCGATACAAAATGGTCCTGAATCGAAATCGATTCCGGAAGCCAGGCAGAGAATCGCCCCACCACTCTGTCATACGCTCCAAAGTGATCGAATGATCTCTGGAGAGTGATTTCAGAACAAAGGGTGAGTTGCCGACCGGCCGCATTCCTTCTTTTGATCTGTTGAGATCCGCTTCTTTTTCAAATTGCTTCTTTTGAACCGGAGTAAACCCGTTCAGCACGGAGAGGGTGTTGAATTTTGGTTCCTTCACCTGAAAGGAGAATTTCTTTCCGTCAATCCTCAAAAAACTCACGCCCTCATAAAAACCACGAAGGACGGCAGCATCAACCGCGGGATCCATGATTTTTTGGAATGTGAACGCCACATCATCCGAGGTTACCTGAGTCCCATCACTCCACCTGGCAGCCGGATTCAGTTCGTAGACGTACTCCTTCCTGTCCTTTGAAATGCTCACCTTTACTGCCAACACAGGAGAGTCCTGAAGGGTGTCGGCATCCTTTTCAAAAAGTGGCAAAAAAAATTGGGAAGCCAAATCCGAGGAATCAGAATCCCGAGCAAGAAAAGGCACCATTGTAAGCGGAGTCATTCCCAAGGAATCTGTAAAGGTTCCGCTTCGGGATGAACCGTTTAGGGAGTCCGCAGTCGCCGCCCCAGGGCCCGCCACAAACAAAAAACCCGTCAGATGCAGAAGCGAAATGAATTTCATGCCGAGATTAAACCTAAAACTTCGCCTGCTTGTCAAAACTAATGCTAAAATGAAAAATATGTGGCCCCTGATCCTTCCGAGCCTGTTGCTCCTCATCCTTCCTGCAATGGCACAGGTTGACCTTCATTCCCACCAGTATATGAATCCCGGGCTCGGGCCGCTTCTGCAGGGAAGAGCAAAAGGTGAAGCAAGGGCCCGATCCCCCCTCGCACGTCTTGAGACAAAAGCAACTGACTCAACCTTGCTCTCCGAGGGTGCTCCTCGAATCACTGTGGTGAGTTTGCACTCTCATCCCTGGCTTTCGGGTCCCTTTCATTTCCACTTTCGGGAGAATGTGGTCCGGGCCCTGGAAAGGGAGTATTCCGAACTCCTGGCCTTCGTAAATTCAAACCAAGGCAAATACATGCTGGCCAAGAGTCCTGCAGAAGCTCGGGCAGGCCTCCTGACAGGAAAGAAGATCCTTCTGCTCTCCATTGAAGGTGCGTACGGGGTCCTTGAGACCGAATCGGATCTGGTCAAATGGGTGGATGAACGCGGGCTTGCGTTTGCAGGACCGTTTCACCTCACGGAAGACTATTTCGGGGGAACTGCTCTCATGAGCCCGATTCTCTCAATTTTCACATCGCCACTCTCCCTCCTTCAGAGTGTTTTTTTGAGCGGGGGTTCTTGTCTCAGCACTTTCTGTACCTCACCAATGGGTCTCAAACCTGCCGGAAGGGAACTGATTGTGCGCTTGATGGAAAGAGGTGTTTGGGTGGATCTGGCCCACGCGAATGATCTTGAGCGAAGGGAACTTCTCCCGGAGTTTCAAAAACGAGGCCTACCTCTCCTGGTATCCCACACCACCTTGAACAGCCATTTTCCCGCTGAGAGAAGCTTGAGTGGTCTTGAGATCGAGTATCTGAAGACCACGGGTGGCTCAGTAGGCCTGATTCCGAGCGATGACTATCTCCAGGATGGCGTTTCGGGAACCTGCTTTTCCGGACTGATCGAATTCAAGAAACAGTTCCAATCGCTTGAATCAAAAATCGGAAAAAACAAGGTATTTATTGGAAGTGATTTCAATGCTCCCTTGAAAGGACTGAGTCCCGCG
>JAGWXK010000102.1 GCA_018969905.1 Bdellovibrionales bacterium | reverse complement strand
ACTCCGTTTTTTTAACCGAGAAAAGTGCAAAGACCATCGAACTTCATAGCAAGGTCCTTCAAAAAAACCCCTTCGTAGAGGGGCGCCCCCTTGCCGAAATCCTGGTTGACCCGAATGTGGCGACCGCAAGAAAAGCGAAGCTCTATAAACATTATTCGGATTGGCTGAAGGAAGTGGCAAGACGGCTTGAAGCCCATGGGTTTGAAGTGATCTTGGAACGCCCCACCGACAATTTTTATCCAAAACACAAATCACTGCTGATCGACGAACCGGATTTTTTGAAATCTCAACCCGCGCTTCTGAAAGCCGACAAACAGTGGAAGAGCGAATTCAAAACATCCGCAGAATTCGAGAGGGCAAGCCAGAGCTTTGATCACCTGCTTCGGGGCCAGTTCAAATCCTTGGTTTCAGATCCGGAGGAGGACCTTCTGATTCTGATCAAATCCGACAACATAATGGTGAACGATTTGGACGAACTGACCCTGTTTGATCCGTTTTAAATTGGGCCTTGATCCTAGACTAATCGCCCTTGAGTAAGGTCAAAAACTCTCTCCTCGTATCACTCTCGGTATAGAAAACACCTCTCATGGCGGAGGTGATGGTTTTTGAATTTTGCTTTTCCACGCCTCTCATCATCATGCAGAAGTGAGCCGCTTCAATCACAACAGCGACTCCTTGAGGCTTAAGTGTTTCCATCAGCGCATCCGCAATTTCCGCAGTCAGGCGCTCTTGAACCTGCAAGCGCCTGCTGTACACATCCACAATGCGGGGAATCTTGGAGAGCCCGATGATTTTTTTGTTCGGAATGTAGGCAACATGCGCCTTTCCGAAAAAAGGAAGCATGTGGTGTTCGCACATGGAGTAAAGCTCGATGTCTCGAACGAGGATCATTTCACTTGATTCGGACCGGAAGAGAGCTGAGCCCACTACATCTTTTGCGGTTTTTCCATAACCCGAAGTGAGAAAGCCCATGGATTTCGCAAAACGCTTCGGAGTATCCAAAAGGCCTTCGCGCGCAGGGTCTTCTCCAAAGGATTCGATGATGTCCCGGATCCTGGGCTTGATGAACTCAATCGAGGAAGATTCGACTCCTGGATCTCCAACTGCCCGATCTTTCGACTTTTTTGAACTCTGTTTTTTTTCAGAAATCCCTTTTTTCAGAATCATAACTTCTCCGATGCCGATACTGACACTACCGATCAGGGGTTCATAGCACAAATAAAAAGGGCCACTCCTTTCGGAGTAGCCCTCTTGATCTCTTTAAGAGCGAGAATCTTAGTGACCAGCTGGAGCTGCTTCAGTTGTAGGAGCTGCTTCAGTGTGGTCGGCTTCTTCCTTTTTAGCTTTATTAGCTTTTTTGGCTTTTTTGCCTTTGTGCTCTTTGGGGCCTTTTGCGCGAGCAGCATCAGCATCAGGAGCAGGAGCAGCTTCAGTGGTCGCAGGAGCAGCAGCTTGCTCATTTGCGAAAGATACAGAAGTCATTGCGAAACCAGCGATCAAAGCAAGTACGAATACATTTTTCATGTTTGTGTCCTTTCCTAGATAGGAATGTTGTTATGAGGAAGATGCTTCCACCCTTTGCTACGTCCGGCAAGATTTTTTTAAATTGCGCGAACCAAAATTGCCACTCCCTGCCCGCCACTAACGCAAAGCGTTGCAAGCCCCAAAGCACCCGCTTTTCCCTTCAATACATGATTCAAAGTGACAAGAATTCGGGTTCCCGTTGCACCAATTGGATGTCCAATCGCAATCGCGCCACCTCGAATATTGAGCTTTTCAATCGGGATTTTTAACTCACGATTGCACGCAATCACTTGAGCCGCAAATGCCTCATTCAGTTCCACTGCCTCAAGATCTGACACCTGCAGCCCTTGCCGCGCAAGAAGTCTGCGAGTCGATTCCACTGGCCCTAGCCCCATGCGCTTTGGATCAAGACCGATCATTTCGTAATCCAAAAGCTCAACTTCCATGGCTTTTGATTTCTCACCGCTCAAATGCAAAAACGCCGAACCATCCGTCACTCCGCTTGCATTCCCGGCGGTAACAGTACCGGATGCTTTGTCAAAAACGGGTGGGAGCTTTGCAAGGCTTTCGAGAGTGGTGGATCCCCTTCGATGTTCGTCTTCCTTTAGCCCTGGATTTTTTCCATCAACTGGAATTTCAAAAGTTTCTGCTAAAAAGAGCCCAGACTTCCAGGCCCCTTCCGCGCGGGACTGCGACAGGAGCGCGTATTCATCCTGTTCTTTGCGGGTAATTCCAAGCTCTTTTGCAAGGTAAGTGTCGACCGTTGCCCCCATTAGCATGTTTGCCATCGGACAGTGAAATCCGTCCTGGGTCATCCCATCCACGATCTCGGCATTCCCCATACGCAGCCCCCACCTCCCCTGAAGAAGAAGGTATGGCGTATTGGACATGCTCTCCACTCCGCCCGCGTACACAGAACGGGCACGCCCAAGAGCGATTTTTTCTGCCGCCGAAATGACCGAAGCCATCCCGGATGCGCAGGCCTGATTGAAGGTGATGGCGGGGACTGCTTCGGGGAGACCTGCAAAGATCGTCGCCTGACGGGCGGGATTAGGCCTTGCACCCGCTTGGCGAGCGTGTCCGAGACATACAAGGTCCGGGTTTCGGGCATCGGTATCCGAATGCTCCACCCGCTTGATGCACTCTTTTAACGCCAGGGCCGCAAGATCTCCTGCTGGTATGTGTTTTAAGCTACCCCCGAACTTCCCAATCGGAGTTCGGGTGGATGCACCCATAAAAATCGGTTTTGGAAATGCAGAGTGAATTTTTGCCATGTATAGTGGGTAGCATGCCCGAGACCACACCACAACCATCCGCACGACCGGTGGATGCCGTCTACCCCTTCGAGGAACGCAGGGCGCGTCCTCGGTTTTCGATTCACCCTTCTCGAAGGAAGTGGGTGCTTGCGGTTCTTACCCTCATCATGTTTTCCACGACCATGGATTACATGGTGATGATGCCTCTTGGCCCAAGGCTCATGGAGCTTTTTGGGATCACCGCAAAAGAGTTCTCGTTTTTGGTTTCCATTTATTCGTTTTCGGCGGGAATCTTTGGCCTTTTGGGATCGCTGATCTTTGACCGTCTGGACCGCAAAGTTGCACTCATCACTTCGTATTTTGGATTTCTAATCGGAACCCTTTTCTGTGCCTATGCGACAGATGTCCAAACGCTGCTTGCCGCGCGTGCGATCACGGGTGCATTTGCGGGGCTTTTGTCCGGGATCTGCTATGCGATCATCGGGGACCTGTTCCCGATCGCGGAGCGCGGGCTTGCCACGGGGAAACTGCTCACCTCTTATTCCCTTGCAAGTATCATTGGCGTTCCTACAGGACTTTATCTTTCAAATTACATGGGATGGCATGCAACTTTCGGGTCCATTGTAGTGCTTGGTACCTTTGCGCTCATCCTTGCCATTCAAGTCGTGCCCAAGGGGCGATGGAATTTGAGCCTTGACCCCAAAGGTTTTTTTTCCGGGATTACTGAAAACATTCTCGATCTCAACGCTCGTCAAGCGCTTCTGACCACGCTTCTCATGGTCCACTCGCAGTTTGTGGTGATCCCCTTCATCAGCGCATATCTGGTGAGCAACACCGGATTTCCGGCAAGCAAGCTCCCCCACATTTATCTTCTGGGGGGACTCATGACCGTGATCAGCGGCATTCTGATGGGCAAGACAGTCGATCGATTTGGGGCCCGGCAGACTTTTGCAAAAACAGGTCTTTTGTTTTTGATTCCGGTTTTTTTTGTCACCCACCTCGGGCACGCCTCCCTCGGAGTAACTCTTCTCATTACGACTTCCATTTTTGTACTCTCGAACTTCAGATCGGTTCCGGCAGTCACCATCATCTCCTCCAGCATCCCCGCTGCTCGCCGCGGGAGCTTCATGAGTTTGAATACCTGCATCCATCAGTTGGGCGCAGCCTCCGGCACTTTTTTGGCCGGATGGGTCGTCACCGAGGGCTCAAACCAAAGCCTCATGCATGGTTTTGCCAACACTTCCTACCTGTCGATTGCTTTTGGGGTGCTCGCCTATTTCCAAGGCCGCAGAATTCGGATGATTTCCTGAGGTTTTCAGGATTAAATGAAATTCATGAAATCGGGCTGCACGCGCTCTGAACGCAATTTTTCACATATTTGGCCTCTTTCACTGTTGCTGGGGATGAAGAGCAAAACACCCGCCCCTTCAAGAGCAGGGGCTTACTCCTCGAACATCCGGTTCTTTTCACTGCCGCCCATCCTGGGCTCGCTCAAAAAGTCGCAAGCCCCTGTTCTTGAAGGAACGAGCTGCTTCATCTCTACCCCCAACAACGGTGAACACAGCCAGTTTGAAACTTCTCGAATTCCAATCTATGGATTTCTTCTCGCCTTAGCAAGCCTGACCGCCTGCGGTCCAGCCTCCGACATGGTCACGGTGAAGCTCGTAACGGGGCTAGAGAAAAGTCCCGCGCAAACCAATTTTCTTCGAACCTTGAGTGCGGCGCCCTTTGAATCCTTCACAGTAGATGGGTTCCCCTGCATCCAGAACGATGTACGGGTTGGATACAGCAACCCCATTACAAAGGGAGTGGTGGGATTTCCGGTTCGGGCAACTACAACTTCTGAATTGGCAAGCGCTGATGGATTCCCTGCAGCCATGACCCATGTAGCCTTTCCCGAAATTCGGCTTGAAGTCCCAAGAAACACCCCGATTGACATCGGAATCGTCGGTGCGATCACAACAGGCGCTGCGGACTCGAATGGGATTTGCAAAAGTTTTGAAGTCAATGCGGTTGGCGATTTTATTGGCGCCAACCCTAGCTACTCCATCTTTGGCTCCACCGAATTCTCAAATGGGCTCTCGAATGAGGCCGTGATCCCGATTCGAGTTTGGGGGACTTTGGCTAGCACCGGTCCAAGCACTGGTTCTTCTGACTGTATCGGGGGGGATTGCCCGGGTCGGAGGTTTGTAGCTGTTACCAGCCCCCCAAATACCTTCTTTGACCTTCGAATTCGATTTTTTGAAGGCGGAAGTGCCGAGTTTGAAATGTTTTTGAACTTCCCCATCGACCTATCCATGCCAACCACCCGATACATCCCAAAAGCAGGACGCATTCATGCTCAATACCTTGTGGCTGGTAACACCTGGAACGACTGCATTCCTAACGGATCGAACCAAATTCTGATTGATAATATCCCCTCCGCCGGAATCCCAGTATCTTGCGGGAGCAACTCACTGACATTTACTGCCCTTGCCCCGTAATGTCTTTTTGGAATCCCCTTTTTTTTCGCGGGATTCGGGTCTACACTGCCCGCCATGTCCCATCCGATTCACTACCCCGAAGGCCACGTATTGCTTCGAAACCTGAACAAGTCCTACCCCGTGATCTCGCACGGATCGGGTGTTCATCTTTTTGATGAAACCGGAAAAAAATATTTTGATGCCTCAGGCGGCGCACTCGTTGCGAACCTGGGACACGGGCATCCGGAGCTCGCCGATCGGATCGCAGCCCAAATGAAAAAGGTGGCCTATGTGAATGGCATGCAATTCACCTCAAGAACCATGGAGGCGCTTGCGGCAAATCTTGCCAAAAAAGCAGAACCCTTAGGCCTTGATCGCGTCGCTCTTCTTGCCTCAGGATCTGAGGCGATCGAGGCTGCAATCAAGTTTGCGCGCCAACTCTGGGTGGATCGCGGGTATCCAGGAAAACACAAACTCATCACAAGAACGCCTGGCTACCATGGCAATACCCTTTATGCACTTTCGGCTTCAGGCCGCCCCCATTACAAAAAAGTTTATGGCCCGCTTCTGTCACCTGTGCTTACGGTCAGCACCCCCTATGGCTATCGCTGTCCTGAAGTCCGGAGCAATGATCGCGATGAAATTTTAGCCGAGTATCATGAAAAGGGTGCTGATCATTATCTGAAAGAACTCGAAGCCCTGATCGAGCGCGAAGGCGCAAATACCATCAGCGCGTTTTTGCTTGAGACCGTGAGCGGCTCCTCGACTGGCGCCTGGATTCCACCGAAAGGCTACCTTCATCGAGTGGAGGCGCTTTGCAAAAAGCACGAGATTTTGCTGATCGCCGATGAAGTCATGTGTGGCGCCGGACGAACCGGAACCTTTTATGCAAGCGAGCAGTTTCATTTCAAACCCGATTTGCTCGTCATGGGAAAGGGGCTTAACGCAGGCCTCATGCCGGTTGCGGCGGTGCTCGTGAAAAAAACCGACGTCGACACCATGAAGCGCGGCTCAGGCGGATTTCTCCATGCGCAAACCTACATGCAAACTCCCTCCATGGCAGCGACCGCTCTTGCCGTGGTCGAGTACATGGATGAACATCAGGTGCTGAAAAAAGCAAAACCGGTATCCGAGCACTGGCTCTCTGAGCTTCATTCGCACCTCCATGCTCTGCCCTTTGTTGGATCGATCACCGGAGTCGGGCACATGGCGGGAATCGAGTTTGTCGAAAACAAGGCGACCAAGACGCCTTTCCCGATTGCCAAGAAATTCGCACAAAAATTCGTGCAACACGCCCAAGACCAAGGGCTCGTCCTTTGGCCAAATTACGGTCAGGCGGATGGCACGAACGGGGACCTCGTGATGCTCGGGCCATCTCTTGAAATGACCATGAATGAGGCGGATGAGTGCGTCGCACTACTGAAGCGGGCAATCGAAACCTTTTCGATGGGACCAGCCTGACTCGAGAAACCCCATTGGCAAAACGCCTGAATTTGTGATTGAATCCATCGCATGTCAAAAGGATTCCGAATCACTTATTCCGCACTGAACGCCGACCTCACTGAACTCCATCGCGAGTTTGATGAAACCCTGAAAACCATGAAAGCCTCGCTTGGGCACTCCGTACCCTCGATCATCAATGGAAAGCGGCTTGAAACTCCGAAGGTAAATAAGAAATTCAGCCCCGTAAACACCTCGCTGCTCATTGCGAACTATCATGTGGCAAGTGAGGCGGACTTGAACGAAGCATTCGTCGCAGCAAAGCGGGCGCAAAAAACCTGGGGTGCCACTCCTTGGACAGAGCGGGTTGCCATCACCAAAAAAGCAGCCGACATCATGCGCGAGCGCCGAATGAAGATCGCAGCCCTCATGGTGCTTGAAGTGGGAAAAAACCGGATGGAGTCCTTGGGAGATGCGGAAGAGGCTGCGGATTTGCTTTCTTACTATGCAGATCAAATGGAGCAGGCAAACGGATTCATTCAGCCGCTGGGAAAGCTCTCCCCCAATGAAAACACCAAGGATGTTCTTCGTCCCTACGGAGTGTTCTCGGTGATTGCCCCCTTTAATTTTCCGATGGCACTTGGTGCCGGGATGACTTCTGCGGCACTCCTTGGCGGAAACAGCGTGATTCTAAAGCCAAGCGATGATGCTCCAGGCACCGCTTTTGAAATCTATCTCGCTTATCGCGATGCGGGATTGCCCGAGGGTGTGCTTCAAGTGGTATTTGGAAATGGCCCAGCCCTTGGCGAGTGGATGGTCAAACACCCGATGTGTGATGGAGTGGCGTTTACTGGCAGCAAGACGGTCGGGATGAGCATCATCCGCACACTGAACTCAGGGCTTTATGCAAAGCCCGCACTGGTTGAGCTTGGCGGAAAGAATGCGGCCTTTGTGTGCGAGAGTGCGGACCTCGAAAAGGCCGCGAGTGGTTGCGTCAGAAGCGCATTCGGGCTCTCTGGCCAAAAGTGCAGTGCGCTCTCGAGGCTCTACGTACACGAATCGGTTTATCCAAAATTCATCGAAACCTTGATCGCAACTGCAAAAAAACTTGTGTCGGTTGGGGATCCTGCAAATCAGGAAATTTACATGGGCCCTGTGATCAATGGTAGAGCAGTTGAGCGTCACCTCACTGCAATCAGCGAGGCGCGTGCGGTTGGAAAAATCATTTTTGGCGGATCGGACCTACGCGATAAGCCTGAATTCAAGGCGGGACACTTTGCGGATCCAACCATTGCGGAACTCCCTGCGACTTCCCGCCACTTCAAAGACGAGTTTTTCTCGCCCTTCCTTGCGGTGACAAAATTCAGCTCCCTGACGGATGCGATTGCGGATGCGAACAAGGCAGAATACGGGCTCACCAGCGGTATCTTTACCGCCAAAAAAGAAGAGATCGATCTATTCATGGATTCCATCGAGGCCGGAGTTTTGTACGCAAACCGCGCAACCGGTGCCACGACCGGCGCCTGGCCCGGAGTGCAGTCCTTTTGCGGCTGGAAGGGCTCGGGCGGCGGGTCCGGCAAGGGCGGATGCGGCCCCTACTACGTGATGCAGTTCATGCGCGAGCAATCGCGAACCATCATGGAGTGAGTGGGATCATCAAATTTAGGGGTTCGACATGGCTGTCTTGGGGCGGTAGTGGGTTTAGGCCTCCATGCCGCATCCTGCGGCCTCGCTGTCGCCAGTCCTGTCTCGCGAGAGTCGGCTAAACCCCCTTCCGCCCCAAGACAAACTCGGCACACACTGGGTTCCGTTGAACAATTGGCCAAATCTCAGAGGGACTTAGCCGTTTTTTTTTACCCTGAACTGAGGTAGGTTTTCGGCCATGGAAACCGTAAAACGCCCTGAAATCAAAACTCCTCCTCCCGGCCCTAAAGCAAAAGCATTGATCGACCGGGATCACGCCGTTACCTCTCCTTCCTACATCAAGGAATACCCGCTCGTCGTGTCGCACGGAGAAGGCATGTACGTGCATGACGTAGACGGCAATTCATATCTCGATTTCATGGCCGGCATCGCGGTGACCTCCACCGGACACGCGCACCCGAAAGTCGTAAAGGCCGTGCAAGACGCCGCAGGGAAGTTTCTGCACATCTGCGGCACCGACTTCTACTACGAGTCGATGATCAAGCTCTGCGAAAATCTCTCGAACTCCGTAAAACCCTACATGGGCGAGACCAAGGTGTTCCTTACGAACTCGGGCACCGAAGCAGTCGAAGGCGCGATCAAACTTGCCCGCTATCACACCCGCCGCACCAAGGTCATTGCCTTCAAAGGCGCGTTCCACGGTCGCACCATGGGCGCAATCACGCTGAACTCCTCAAAGCCCACTCAAAAAGCGCA
>JAGWXK010000101.1 GCA_018969905.1 Bdellovibrionales bacterium | reverse complement strand
CTTTCTGGCTTGGACCTTCAAGGCTATTGGAACTTTTCCAGGAATGGCTTCGCTGTCTTGCCGAACAACAAAGCCCCAGCTTTATTTCTGGAAACATCAACCAGTCCCTTGCTGCCGCCATCTCCCGTTGGCTGGACCTGCCCGAAGCAGTCGGGGTCCTGAGCGCAAGCGCTTTGGTGATCTATTCAATGTGCCTGATCATCATCAAGAGTCGCCAAAAGCCGGATTTACGATCCTTGGGTCCGGGCCAAGCGAACCTGTTTTTGGCCTTTGGGCTCAGTAGCTATCTTGTGTGCTCCCCATTAAGCTGGCGATGGGCAGTATTCAATTGGGTGCCGGTTGTCTTGGTTCTCTGGCGAATGAAAGGTAGCGAAAAATCGTTGATCACGTGGGCTCTCATTGCACTCTTGAGTCAGGGTTTTATCGGCAGGCATTTTGACACTCTTCATGAGGACGCAGTGAGTTGGTTTGGTCTCTATGCTTTGGCCAGTCTGATTCTTTGGATTGCCTCGCTTTTCCGTATCCTCCAAGTCCACCGCTGAAAGACAGCCAAAAGACAGAATTAGGCCAGCTCCAAAAGTTTATGTTAGCTTGAGTCCCATGATTGTACCGCTGTTTGCCGGAACCGTTCTGGGCTTTATCGGCGCAATGCCGATTGCAGGCCCCATCTCCGCTCTTGTTCTTCGCTACGGCCTGAAACGCCAATTCAAGAAGGGGCGGGCCCTGGGCTTTGGCGCAGGATTGGCTGAGGCCATGTATGTGCTGCTTGCTTTTCTTGGCTTTGAGCTTTTTTTCAAATCGATTCCGTATTTCGAAAGCTCCATGTCGGCAATGGCCGGAATCATCCTGATCATGCTTGGAATTCATTTTTGCAGAGCGAAGCCAGCCCGATGGGCAGAAAGCGAGCCCACACCGAAGGAAAAAGGCCGGGGCGCATTCCTCCTTGGCTTTGGAGTGAGCATTGTGAACCCAACACTACTTGCCACCTGGACCGCGGTCATTGCATCCCTTCATAGGGTGGCCGCCTTCCCATACACGCCCGAATCCGGCGGCTCTTTTGCATTTGGGGTTTGGATTGGAACCGGTCTTTGGTTTGTTCTCATGCTTGATCTCATCAAACGGAACCACTCCCGCTTCAAGAATCATTGGCTCAAAGGAATCATGACCGGAATGGGCGTGCTTCTGATCCTGCTTGGAATCTGGGCCTTGCGAAGGCTTGTGGAATAATTAAAAAAGGCACCCATGGAACCACCATGGATGCCTTTTCAGAATACATTTCGAAGAAATTACTTCTCAGTCTTTTTCGCAGCAGGCTTCTTTGCAGCTGCCTTTTTGGGGGCAGCAGCTTTCTCAGCCTTTTCAGAAGCAGGAGCCTTTGCAGCTTTTGCTTCTTTCTGAGCACCGGTCTTTTTTCCGCCTGCGAAGATCTTGCGGAACTTGCTGAATGGATCCGTAGTCGCAGTCTCAGTTGCAGCTGCTTCTGCGCCTTCTGCAAGAGCGGCTTTGGCCTTCTTCTTGCGGTCAAGCTTCGGATGATCCACAAGCTCGATCATTGCCATTTTCGCAGCATCACCCCAGCGACGCTCGGAGATCTTTACGATCCGAGTGTACCCACCATTGCGCGCCTTGTAGCGCTCAGTAAGCTCGGTGAAAAGCTTTGAAACCACATCATTGTCGCGGGTGCGGGAGAACGCAAGGCGGCGGGAATTCAAAGTGTCACGCTTTGCAAGTGTGATCAGCTTCTCAGTCACGCGGCGGGTTTCCTTCGCCTTTTCAATGGTGGTCACAATCTGCTCTTGTTTGATCAGGTTGTTTGCCAGGTTTTGTAGCATGGCCACCCGATGAGAGGTGTTCCTGCCAAATTTTCTTCCGTCTACTCCGTGTCTCATAACTTTTTCCTACTTCTTACTCTTCCGATTACTCTTCCGAGTCATCTTCCTCTCCGAAGTCTTCAGCATCGCCGCCTTCGAAGTCTAAATCACTGTCATCCGCACCCGTAGTTCCAGCCGCCTCTACCGCGGGTTTTGACCCATGCGCAGGCGCAACAAATCCATCAAGCTTCATTCCGAGGCTGAGTCCCATTTCACCAAGGATTTCCTTGATCTCGTTCAGGGACTTGCGACCAAAGTTCTTGGTCTTGAGCATCTCGGCTTCCGTGCGCTGAACCAGTTCGTAGATGTAACGAATGTTCGCGTTTTGGAGGCAGTTCGCGGAGCGAACGGAGAGCTCAAGCTCTTCAACAGAACGATACAGGTTCGGATTGAACTGGGAGCCTTTCTCGGTCTGGATCTCGGCAACCATCTCTGGCTCTTCCTCGAAATTGAGGAATACAGAAAGCTGATCCTTGAGGATCTTGGAGCCAAGTGCAACTGCATCGTCAGGCTTTACAGAACCGTCAGTCCAAAGCTCAAGAGTGAGCTTGTCGAAATCGGTACGCTGACCGACCCGGCTCTGGGTTACGTTGTAATTCACGCGCCGTACTGGAGAGAAAAAGCTATCTACGGGAATCCAGCCCACTGGAAGATCCGCAGATTTATTGTTCTCAGCAGCACGATACCCACGACCCATTTCCACACGCATTTCGGCCTTGAAGTTCACTTTGCCTTCAACGGTGCAGATCTTGTGATCCGGATTCATGACCAGGACCTGATCCGAGCAAATGATGTCTTTTGCGAAAACTTCGCCTGGGCCTTGGAAATTGATCGCAACGGTGGTCTTTTCAGTGAAAGACTTGAAGCGGATTTCCTTCAGGTTCAGGATGATCTCAACCACGTCTTCACGAACACCTTCGAGCGTGGAGAACTCATGAACTACACCATCGATTTTGATGGAGGTGATCGCAGCACCCTGGAGGGAAGACAAAAGGACTCTACGAAGGGAATTCCCCAGTGTGAGTCCGAAGCCGCGCTCAAGCGGTCTTGCGATGAATTTCCCATACGCCTCGGTCAGAGATTCTTTCTCAACGTCCAGGGCCTTTGGCTTGATCAGATCTCTCCAGTTTCTTTCGATCATAATGTGATTCTCCAGCTACTTCTAAGGTTAAAAATTTCAAAAACAAAGAAGGGGATCCGGACCCGAATCAGGCCCAAATCCCCAAAAAATTACTTGGAGTACAATTCAACAATCAAGCGCTCTTCGATCGGAGCGGTGATGTCATCCCGTGCAGGAAGATCGCGCACCTTCGCCTTGAAATCAGCGGGGTTCATCTCGATCCACTGTGGGATCTCGCGGCGCTTGGAAGCTTCGATCGCGGACTTGATCTGAATCAGGTTGTGACTCTTTTCGCGAACCACTACTTCATCGCCCTTGTTGATTTGAAGGGATGGAATGTTCACACGCTTCCCATTCACGAGGAAGTGGCCGTGACGAACGAGTTGACGGGCTTCAGAGCGGCTGTTTGCAAAGCCAGCGCGGAAAACCACGTTATCCAACCGTCGTTCAAGCATTCCGAGGAAGTTTTCGCCGGTGATCCCGCGGATCCGGTCTGCCTTGGCAAAAAGATTACGGAACTGTTTTTCGAGAAGTCCGTACATCCGACGAACTTTCTGCTTTTCACGAAGTTGAAGTCCGAATTCAGAGAACTTGATTCTGCCCTGACCGTGCTGCCCTGGCGGATAGGCGCGACGCTCAAAGGAACACTTTTCAGTGAAGCACCGATCGCCCTTCAAAAAGAGCTTCTGGTTTTCACGACGACAAAAACGACATACTGCACCACTATAACGAGCCATGATAATCTCCCTTAAACCCTTCTACGCTTCGGAGGACGGCATCCATTGTGCGGGATTGGAGTCGTATCCTCGATATAAGTCACTCGAAGTCCGGCAAGTGACATCGCACGGAGCGCGGACTCGCGTCCTGAACCAGGACCGCTCACATAAACACTCACACTGCGAAGACCCATGTCATAGGCCTTGCGCGCTGCTTCTTCACCCGCAACCTGTGCTGCAAAAGGAGTGTTCTTACGGGAACCGCGAAACCCCTTGTGGCCTGCACTTGACCAAGCGATGGCATTGCCCATCTGATCGGTCAAAGTGATGATTGTGTTGTTGAAAGTGGAGAGAATGAAAGCCTTTCCGGTAGAAACACCCTTCTTCGAAGACGTTGGAGCCTTCACCACTTTTTTCTCTGTCGACTCTTCGGTCGCAGCTTCTGTCTTGACTGTCTTATTTTCGCTCATGATTCTTTATTCCAATCCTTACTGCTTACTTCATGGCCTTGATGGACTTTTTGCCCGCGATCGCAACCGCAGGTCCCTTACGGGTACGGGCGTTTGAATGCGTGCGTTGCCCGCGAACCGGAAGCCCCTTCTTGTGACGGACTCCACGGTAGCAACCGAGATCCACGAGGCGCTTGATGTTCATGCTGGTGTCCCGGCGAAGATCACCCTCAACCTTGAGATTCTTGTCGATGAAGTCACGAATCTTCGCGACTTCCGCTTCGGTCAGTTCTTCAATTTTCTTGTTGAGATCAATTTTCGCGGATTCCAGCATCTTTTTCGATGTGGAGCGGCCAATCCCCAAGATATAGGTCAGGCCGATTTCAGCGCGTTTATTTTTAGGCAAGTCGATTCCAGCTATACGAGCCACTGTATTACCCTTTCGTAACGATTACTATTCGATGTGAGAGTGGAAAGAGTGTATTATGCAGCCCAACACAATAAGTCAAGCCCGAAAAAACTCTTTCCGGAAATCCCGAAAAAACCCTTGATTAACCCTGTCTTTGCTTATGGCGAGGATTTTCACAAATGATGCGAACCACGCCTTTACGGCGAACCACTTTGCATTTCATGCAGATCTTTTTTACTGATGCTCTTACCTTCATAACTACTCCTTACAAAAAAATACGTACAAATTAAAATTCTTCAATATTACCGGGGCCTTATTTTGCCCGATAGGTGATCCTTCCTCGAGTCAGATCATAAGGGGACAGCTCTACCGTCACCTTATCGCCCGGAAGAATCTTGATGTAAAACATCCTCATCTTTCCGGAAATGTGTGCAAGCACCTGGTGGCCATTGTCGAGCTTGACCTTGAACATAGCGTTCGGAAGCGGTTCAAGCACCACGCCTTCCATCTGGATTGCACCTTCTTTTTCGCTCATCAAATCTCCTAAATGGATCTCGTTAAAATCTCATTGCCAGACTCTGTGATCGCGACTGTATGCTCGAAGTGAGCAGACAAACGCTTATCCACTGTGACAGCGGTCCAGCCGTCCGATAGAACCTTCACCTCAGGTTTCCCTGCGTTGATCATGGGCTCTATGGCAATCACCATTCCTGGCTTCAAAACCATGCCTTTTCCGCGGATTCCGAAGTTCGGGACCTGGGGATCCTCATGAAGACTTTTTCCTATGCCGTGGCCAACAAATTCTCTTACCACGCTGTAGCCATGACTCTCAACAAAATTTTGTACCGCATGCCCGATGTCGAACAAATTCTGGCCGGGTTTTGCCTGCTCAATGCCGAGATATAAACTCTTTTCGGTGATTTCAAGCAACTTTCGGGCATCTTCGCTGATCTTGCCCACCGCAAAGGTCTTCGCGGAGTCGCCAAACCAGCCATCAAGGATCACTCCGAAGTCCACCCCGACGATGTCGCCTTCCTTCAAAACCCTCTTTTTCGAGGGAATTCCGTGGACCACCTCTTCGTTCACCGAGACACAAAGAGTCGCAGGAAATCCATGGTACCCCTTAAATGCGGGCTTCGCGCCGAGTTCTTTCGTGCGAGTTTGCGCGAACAAATCGAGATCGGCAGTGGTCGCACCCGGCTTGATCAACTCTTCGATCTCGATCAAGACCCTGGCCACCACTTCGCCGGCTCTCTTCATTTTTTCGATTTCTTCACGAGACTTCAGATGAACCAAGACACACCACTCTCAAGCTTTTTTCAGCGCTTTTTCAAGCACGGAAAAAACCGCTTCTGGGGCGACACTGCCGTCCACCCTTAAAAAAGATTTTGATTTTTCGTAAAAACCGATGATCGGCGCGGTCTGATTCTGGTACACTTCAATCCGCTTGGTTACCACCTCGGCAGAGTCGTCGGTGCGCTGATAAAAATCACAGGGGCCTGATTTCTTTGAGCAGGTTTCGGATGTGGGAATTTCTTTCAGCTGCTCCGCGCTCACCACTCGATTGCAGTTTCGGCACGTACGGCGCGAGGACAAACGGGCCACGAGAATCTCCTTTGCAAGATCAAAAAAGAAAATTGAATCCAGCTCCATGTGAAGACTCTTCAAAAGTCCATCAAGTGCTTTCGCCTGGGGTTCCGTTCTCGGAAATCCATCAAGAATAAAACCGTTCTTGCAATCAGACTGCGACAAACGATCTCGAATGAGGTCAATGACCACCCCATCCGGGACATATTCGCCACGATCCATGAAAGCTTTGGCTTTCATTCCCACCTCAGTCTTTTTGCCGATGGCTTCGCGGAACATGTCGCCGGTGCTCAAGTGTACGAGCCCGTATTTGTCCTGAAGCATCTTCGACTGAGTGCCCTTTCCGGAACCCGGAGGGCCAAGAAACAAAATGTTCATGTGTAGGCCGCTCTGCCCTTTACACGTGCGTGCTTCATGAAGCCTTCGTAGTTTCTGGAAAGCATGAACGTTTCAATCTGCGCCACGGTATCAAGCGCAACCCCGACCAAGATCAGGACCGAAGTCCCGCCGAAATAAAACGGCACCTTCAAGGTCTGGGACATGAGCGTGGGGAGCACACAAATCAGCGAAATGTAGGTTGCGCCACCAAGAGTAAGTCGCGTCAACACATAGTCGATGTAGCGAATGGTGTTTTCGCCCGGACGAATGCCCGGGATGAATCCGCCGTATTTCTTGAGATTCTCCGCAACATCCTCGGTCTTGAAAACAACCGCAGTGTAAAAGTAGGAGAAGAAAAAGATGAGGCCCACAAACAGAATTTCATACAACCAGCCGCCCGGAGCAAGCCAGCCCGCAACCGTCTGAACCGCGCCCGCTGTCACAAAGGTTCCGATGGTCGCAGGGAACATCAGAAGAGAAGAGGCGAAGATCGGAGGAATTACGCCCGAGGTGTTCAGCTTCACGGGAATGTGTGTGTTTTGGCCGCCGTAAATCTTGCGACCCACCACGCGCTTTGCGTAGTGAACCGGAATCCGGCGGGACGCTCTTTCGACGAAGATGATGACGAAGAATGTACCCAGAATCAGAGCAAGAACCAAGGCAGCCTTTCCAACACTGAGTTCACCCGAACGGATGAGAGAAAGAGCCGACCCGATGCCCTTCGGAATTCCTGCGGCGATTCCGGCAAAAATGATCATCGAGGTACCGTTTCCGATCCCGCGCTCGGAAATCTGCTCCCCGAGCCACACAAGAAACATGGTTCCACCGGTCAGCGTGATCGTGGTCATAAGCTTGAACGCGAAGCCCGGATCCATCACCACTTGCGGATTGCTGTAGGCTTGAAGGGAACTTGCGATTCCCCATCCTTGAACAAAACACAGAAGCACAGTCGCATAACGGGTGTACTGGGTGATTTTTTTTCTGCCTTGATCCCCTTCCTTCTGGAGGTCGGAAAGATGAGGAACCATCACCGTCAGAAGCTGGAAAATGATCGAAGCCGAGATGTACGGCATGATTCCAAGCGCGAAAATACTAAAGCGCTCGAGAGCCCCACCGCTGAAGAGGTTGAACCAGCCGAAAATGGTTCCCTGCATGTTCTTGAAAGCTTCCGAAAGTGCAACCCCGTCCACTCCGGGAGTGGGAATGTGTACTCCGATCCGATACACCGCAAGAACGATCAACGTAAAAAGAATTTTCTTTCTGAGTTCCGGAATTTTAACCAAGCCTTGTGCACCTGCCATAAGATCTTTCCTCGATGTATTTGTGGAATTGGATTCTTCGAATCCTACCTCTGTTCCAGCGAACTTAAAACAAGAAAGGTATAGCCCTGCCATTCCCGGCCGAAGCTATACCTTCCATTCATTCATCCCTAATCCTGCAAACTGCAGATTACTGAATTTTTACGATCTCGATGGAGCCGCCTGCAGCCGTGATCTTCTTGTTGGCAGACTCGGACACGCGATGTGCCTGAATCTTGAAGCTACGGGTAAGAGTCCCGTTTCCGAGGATTACAAGACGCTCGGAGTTTTTCTTGGCAAGACCGAGCTCGATCAACACCTTGAGGTTCAATTCCTTCACATCGGATGGAACCTTGGTCTCGAGGTCGGAAAGATTGATTGCCGCATGATTGCGAGCGTGGATATTGGTGAATCCGCGCTTTGGCAAACGACGATACAGAGGAGTCTGACCGCCTTCGAATCCCGGACGGACACTTCCGCCCGAACGTTGCAATTGTCCCTTGTCCCCTTTACCGGCGGTTGGACCAAGTCCTGATCCGGAACCGCGGCCGAGACGCTTGCGCTGGCTGCTGGAGCCGGTCTGAGGCTTTAATTCATTGAGTTTCAACATAATTCTTCTCCGTTAATTGTCTGCCACGATATCGAGAAGGTGGATGACCTTTTTGATCATCCCCCTTACCGACGGGGTGTTTTCCAGCGTCATTTCCTGATGACGCTTCTTCAATCCGAGCCCCTGAAGGCACGCACGTTGATTCGGGTTACAAGAAATCCGCCCCTTTTTCAGACGGATCACGATGGTCTTGGTTTTGCTTTCTTTTGCCATATTTACCTCTGCTCTCAGCTATGCAAATCGCTGACTGCTTTTCCGCGTGATTTGGCAATGTCGGAAAGGCTGCGAAGTGCCTTCAGAGCATCGAATGTCGCGCGAACCACGTTGTGGGGATTGTCCCGGCGAAGTGACTTGGTGAGGATGTTCTTCACCCCTGCGGCTTCCAAAATCGCACGGACCGCAGAACTTGCGATCACTCCGGATCCTTCCGGAGCCGGCTTCATGAGAACCGAGCTTGCTCCGAAAGTGCCCATCACTTCGTGGGGGATCGTGGTTCCGTGAAGCGGTACGCTGACCAATGCCTTGCGAGCACGCTTTCCGGCTTTTTTAATCGCCTCTGGAACTTCAGTGGCTTTTCCAAGCCCCACTCCAACCTGGCCTTTTTTGTTTCCGACGACCACAATCGCAGCAAAGCTGAAGCGGCGTCCGCCCTTCACCACTTTTGCGCAGCGGTTGATGTGAATCACCTTGTCTTCAAACTCTGTCTCTTCTGCTTTGTCGTTATAACCGATTGCCATTTTTTATGACCCCTTTGATTAAAAGTTCAATCCAGCTTCGCGTGCAGCATCTGCAAGCGCTTTGATTTTGCCGTGATACAGGTACCCGCCGCGATCGAACACAACCGCTTTGATCCCTTTTGCCATGGCCCGCTTCGCGACC
>JAGWXK010000100.1 GCA_018969905.1 Bdellovibrionales bacterium | reverse complement strand
ACCGGCAATTTTGGTGCTGGGAGAGGGGGCACTCGCATTTCAGATCCGGGACGATCTGATCTCACTTGGTCTCTACACTCTGATGGTGAGCGATCTGGGGCTTGCGCCGAACGAAGCCGAGCTTCCCCGGGTCACGGATCTTGATGCTGCAGTCCGATTCCGGCAGATCTTTGATCGGTTTCGGAAGCGGGATGAGGTCGAACCCTTTGATCACATCTGGGTGCATCCTGGAGTGACTCTTTGGGGTGAGCGACCGGAGCTTGAAGGTTGGGCCCGTCAGGCTGGACTTTTCACGATCACATCGTCCGCCAAGAATCTTCAGCTTTTTTGGAACATGCATCAGGCTCTTGATGTTGCGAAAAACATCGGTATTCCAACTCTTGTCGTGTCGGATGAACCCGTAACTTCGGTTCGGGAGATTGAAGCGTCCATCCGGAAACTCGGTGAAGAGGGGCGTGCCGGATTTCCACTTGTGATGAAGAGTGCGTACCGGGTGCGGGGCGGATATGCGACACGGGTGCTTCGAAATCTTGAGGAGTTGAACGAGTGGGTTCCGATCTGGATGAATCAGGTCCAGGAGGCATGTGGTGCGACGCTGCTGTTTTTTGAGCGGTTTTTGGAAAGCGCCCGTTGTTATGTACAACCGTTCGCCCGAAGAAAAGATGGGCACGTTGAGTTTTTCCCGGTGATTGATGGCTCGCTGATGTTCGAAGGAAAGAACTGGGTCGAGGTTTGCCCGGCACAAACCCTCGATGAAGAGATCCATGTAAAGATCGAGGATTATTCCCGCCGTTTTTTGAAAGCATCCGAGTTTGTCGGTGTGGGGAATCTGGTGTTTCTCTCCAATGGGGTTGATGCTTTTTTTACCGAGGCCCTTGGACGAATCAATTTCGGGTACCGACTCTGGGAAAGTGTGGCAAGGACCAAAGCGGTTCAGTGGCAGATCCATACCCTCGCTCCGGCGTTATTGGTCTCCCATCCCGAGAGCAACGCCACCGGCCGCGCACCCGACACGGGCATCTGTGGGATAAATCTGAAATTGTATGCGGAGGATACTTGGCTCAAGATTCCTCATCCGGGGACGGTGCACGAAGTCTCATTTAAGACCGATTGGAGCGGGGGTGATTTCGAGGGCTCACTGGTTTGGGATGTGGTCCCGGGTCAAAATGTGGATTGGAAATCAAGCGGCTCCCTTGGTCAGATTACGCTGTTTTCCACCAGTTGGAAGAATGCCCTCCAAGCCGCACGCAAGATCTTGGGTGAAATCTGGATTTCCGGAAGCATACAGACCAACGAGCGATTCCTCTTTGAGTTGCTCTCCCACCCTTGGGTCGAGGAGTCCATGTTCTATACGGGTTTTGTCGACGATGAATTCATTCCGAAGCAAGCGCCCGAGCCGGCATGGCTCCGGTTCATGGCCGAGGCTCTGGCCGAGGTCACTCCCATGCTCCGGGCAGAAGAAGGTTTTCTTTGGATGAATCACCGGCTCCCCGCACCCGAGAAAAAGCTCTCCTGGACGCAAAGAGTGGAGTTCTGGGGAGGATTCCACAAGGGAGTGAAGGGCTTTTTCATGAGTGAGTCGGGAAAGCTCGAAAGAATCTGCGTATATCCGATCCATGATCGCCGCTTTGTAGTCCGGATCCGGAACTGGTTTTTTTCCGTGCGGAGATCCGAAAAAGGGAAGCCGCTCCAACTCATGGCGCTCACCAGCGGTCGGATTCACTCGGTATTCTATAAAGAAGACTCCGTGGTTCCAGCCAAGCAGACCCTGGTGATTCTGGAGGCCCATCAGAATTTCATTTCTCATCGGCTCCCGGTTCCCGTTAAGATCAAGAAGCTGAAGGTTCGGGCCGAGGACGAGGTGCTTGCCGGGCAGGAGCTCGCCGAAATCGAACGTTTCATTGAGAAAGAAGGAGAATGACCATGGCGAGCTTTTCAAAGACATTCACAATTCCCGGAAGGTCCTCGGATGCAATCTACGGTGCGGTCTCATCCGATATCGACCGGTTTCTGAGCAAAACCCCCATAGGCAATGTCGAAGTGAAGAGGGACGAGAGCGGACGGAAACTCACATTCAAGTCCTCCATGGCCAGCGGAACCCTTTCCGCGAAGGACGGCTCTCTTTCGGTGGAGGTTTCATTGAGTCTCCTTGCTTCCGCCTTCAAGGGCAAGATCGAGGAAGGCATCACCCGCTGGCTTACCAAAACCTTTCCAAGCTGAGGCATGGAAGGGTCCTCGCAAAAAACTGTTTTGAAATCGGCTGGAGTGATGGGGATCGCTGTGTTGATCAGCCGGGTCCTTGGACTTGTGCGCGAGCAGGTTTTCGCGGCGCTCTTTGGCGCCTCAACTGCGACGGATGCCTATCAGATTGCATTCCGGATTCCGAATCTTCTTCGGGATCTTTTTGCTGAGGGGGCAATGAGTTCGGCGCTCGTTCCGACCTTCATCAAAATTCAAAAGGAAGAAGGCGTGGAGCGGGGCTGGCAGCTTTCCACCCGCGTTTTCGTTGTTCTGTTTTCTCTGGTAAGTTTGATCGCCTTCCTTGGAATCGTTTTTGCCGAACCATTGGTGAATCTCTATGCGAGCGCGTACCGGGAAGTGCCGGGCAAGTTTGAACTCACGGTTTCGATGACCCGGACCATGATGCCGTTTTTCCCCTTGGTGGCGCTGGCTGCAGCCTTCATGGCAATCTTGAACGCATGTGGAAAATTCTTCATTCCTTCATTTGCTTCCGCGCTTTTCAATTTGGTGTCGATTCTGGTCGGAGTGGTGCTTGCCAGGCTTCTTCCGGAGTACGGCTTTCAGCCCATCGAGGGAATGGCCTGCGGCGTGATTGCGGGGGGGCTGGTACAGGCGTTGATTCAGTGGCCGGTTCTTCGAGGGGTGGGATTCCGTCCGGTGTGGCGGAAGCCTTTTTCCGGATCCGCACTTTCGGATCCCGGGCTTCGCTCGATGATGTTTCTCATGGTTCCCGGAACGGTCGGACTTGCGGCGACCCAGATCAATATTCTGGTAAACAGCGTGTTTGCGACCTCGGTTGGGGAGGGCGCCGTTTCATGGCTCAATTATTCCTTTCGTCTCATGCAGTTCCCGATCGGGATTTTCGGTGTCTCTCTTGCCACGGCAACCCTTCCCGCATTCAGCAGGTACTGGAGCGCGGGTGAGTATTCAGCGGCATCCGATGCCCTTGGAACGTCGATCAAACGTGTTTTCGCAATCAATTTCCCGGCATCGGCGGGACTCGGTTTTTTAGGGGTTCCCATCATCGGTCTCATTTTCGAGCATGGCAGATTTCATCCCAGCGATACAGTGGCTACGGCCGAGGCACTTGCCGCCTATGCGGTGGGTCTCACGGCGTATTCTGTGGTGAAGGTTTTGGTGCCGGTTTGTTATGCGATCGGGGAGACCCGCTTTGCCGTTTTTTCGAGCTTCTTCTCAGTGGTTTCCAATTTGTTGTTCAATCTTTTGTTTGTGAAGCAGCTTGGTTTCGTCGGGCTCGCCTTCGGGACCTCGATCACTGCGATCCTCAATTCAGCACTCCTTTGGATTTTGATTTCGCGCAAACTTTCCTCCCGGTCGGTTGACTTCAAGACGGCAGCCCTACTGAAATCCGGTCTTTCCTATGCCGGACTTGCGGCCCTTATGGGGGTTCTGGTTTTCGGAGTGGATCGGTACTGGCTTGCGCCTTCCTTGCCGGGAGACGGGATTCATTTAAAATTCATTCGGGTCGCAGTCGGAGTGATTCTGGGTGTATCCTGCTATGTTTCTGGAAGTATTTTCTTTGGACTCAAAGAATCGCTTGAGTTCATTGAACTTTTCAAGCGAAGATGGAGGCGAGGGAAGAACTAAATGCAAACCAAAAAAGAGCACATCAAGGCATTGGCCAAGGCGGTTGTGACCCGTCTTGAGCAGGATCAGGCAATCGTACTGAACCCACGAACCCGCCAGATGGTGTATCAGGATCTTTTCCTTAAGCTCGAGAATCTGATCATGACCGATGAGGACATTCGCACCAAGGTGATCACTCAACTTGGACTCAAGGCGGAAGAGCTGGGCGAAACTGGATACACCGAGAATGATCATTACAAGGCGGCGAAATCGGTACTGATGGCCAAGCACGGCGAGAACGCGGTAGCAGGGATGTATTATCAGCTTCCCGTAAAAACGGTCGCACAGCAGATCGGCGGATTTCTCATGAAGCATCCCCAGGTGGAGGATGTTTTTCCGTCTGACGAGGACCTTGAAAAAGCAATTGTGCAGTTTCTGAAACGCTTTGCTCCGGATCAACTGCATTGATTTTATAAGTCAATTTTTTGGCCTTTTTTAGTCGTTAAATTGGAATTTCGGCTAGCCGGTTTTTTCATTAGCCGATACAATTTTCACATTGCGCCCTCCTGTGATCCAGGATGGAAATTTAGGGAGTAGCACGTGATTTCAAGTCGAAACATCAAGATGAAGTTTTCTTCTTTTGCAATGATCTCGATCCTCACCGCTTGTGCGGGAATTGAGCCTCAAGCACCGACCCGTGAGCCCGATCCGGTGACGGTTGCATTTGAGCCCGCGAGTGATCTGAAGACCATTCCTGGTCTTGAGTACCGTGGAATGAAAATCGAGAACGCAGCGTTTGATCTCCCTGTCGAAATGAATCCGGCAGTAGAGAAGTGGATCGCCTATTTTACCGGGAAAGGCCGTGGGCATTTCAAAAAGTATCTCGAGCGTTCCGAGTATTTCATCCCGTTCCTGAAGCCGATTTTAAAGAACGCGAAGGCGCCCGAGGATCTTGTTTATCTCGCCATGATCGAAAGTGGATTCAACAACAATGCCCGCTCCAATGCGCGAGCCGTGGGTGCATGGCAGTTCATTTCCGCGACCGGGCGCAGGTATGGTCTTGATGTGAACTGGTGGGTGGATGAGCGTCGGGACGTTGAGAAGTCAACGATTGCCGCCGTTCAGTATCTGAAAGAGCTTCACACCATGTTTGGAAGCTGGCATCTCGCTGCTGCGGGTTACAACGCGGGTGAAGCCAAAATCCAGCGCGCAATTGCAAAGTACAAGACCAATGATTTTTGGGAACTTTGCGACCGCAAGCGCAGATATCTCAGACCAGAGACCAAAAACTATGTGCCGAAGCTCTTTGCTGCAGCAATCGTTGCCAAAAACCGCAAGCAGTTCGGGTTTGAAGAGAGTTATACCAAAATCGGGGATGTGAATGCTGCCTTGGTTTCGGTGAAAGCCGAGGAAAGTGATGATCTCGAGCGGTTGCCCGATCAATTGGACTCCGATAAGCCGGAACCTAATGCCAATAACGGAATTCCCTCGGAGCCGATAGTCGAACTGACCCGAGATTCTCCCGTGGATCCTGAAGAGGCAGAGACCCTTGCCTCAGATTCCATGGAAACCATGCTTCGTTCAATGTCTCAGCCGGTTCGTACCCCGCATGTGAATCGACACGGAGAAGTGAATGGTGATGTACTTACCGAGGTGGAGATTCCATCTCCTGCCGATCTTTTCAAGGTCGCGAGTGCTGCAGGACTCACCTATGTTGAGTTCAAATCAATGAATCCCGAGCTTTCCCGCTGGGTCACTCCGCCCGATGTGAAGTACTATAAGATCAGGCTTCCCCTCAGTCACAAAGAGGCTTTCATGAAGAAGTACTTTGATCCGTCTTTCTCGCGTGAGGTTACTTTCCTCGTATACAAGGCAAGACGCGGAGACACCCCGAAGCGCGTTTCAAAGCGGTTTGGAATCAGCCCGGATCCGATTCTCGACATGAATGATGTGAAGTCCCCGAATTCCTCTTTCATGCCCGGTGCGATGATCGAGCTTCCGATCCCGAGTGATTTTGTACGTTCGATTGCGTCCCTGAAAACGCTAGAACTCCTCGACCCTGTTTACCCCAAGCGCCATCGCTATCGTCGTTTCAAACGGCGCAAGTCCCGCTCCGCGAGTTCCAGCGAAGTGCGATTTGATGGCAGTTCCCGCAGAAGCCGGATGTAATGGAGTTGTTCGATTCCATTCGCGGTCCTGAGTCCGAACCCCTTGCCCATCGGCTACGTCCAAAAACCTTGGATGAATGGGCAGGGAATGAAAAGATCATCGGTCCGAACGGCATGATCCGGTCCTGGCTCAAAGCAAAGCAAATGCCGTCCCTGTTGTTCTGGGGGCCTCCTGGGGTAGGGAAGACCACTCTTGCCCTCTTGATTGCAGAGGCGCTTCACGAGGCGTTCATTCAGCTCTCGGCGGTGACTTCCGGAGTGAAGGACATCAAGGAGGCGGCCGAAAAGGCTCGCGGGTATAGATCGCTTGGTCGGAAGACCGTGGTCTTTTTCGACGAGATTCATCGCCTGAATAAGGGACAGCAGGATTGTCTGCTGCCATTCGTGGAAAATGGCACATTCACTCTGATGGGCGCTACCACCGAGAATCCTTCTTTTGAGGTGAACGCCGCCCTGCTTTCCAGAATGAGGGTGATTCGGCTCGAGCGCCTGACAGAAGGCGACCTGATGCGGGTTTTATCGAGAGCTCTTCAGCATGAGCTCGGTTATTCCGGAAAAATCCACTTCGCGGAGGAAGCAAAGGCTTTGGTCGTGAGCCAATCGGAGGGCGATGCGCGGAGGATGTTGACCTTGCTTGAGTCGGTGATTTCGCTCACTCCTGGGAAGACCGAGTTTTCTGAGAGTGATTTGAAATCGCTTCTTGAGCAATTGGGCGATCGGGTCATTCCTTATGACAAGGCCTCGGACCATCATTATCAAACGATCTCCGCTTTCATCAAATCCATGCGGGCATCCGATCCGAATGCAGCCGTTTATTATCTGGCCCGAATGCTTCAAGGGGGAGAAGACCCCATGTTCATCGCACGCCGAATGATCATTTTTGCGAGTGAGGATGTGGGGAATGCCGATCCAAGAGCTCTTCTGATTGCAGTCGCGGCCAAGGATGCCCTTGAGACGGTCGGATTGCCCGAGGCGCGGATCAATCTGGCACAGGCCGCAATTTCGCTTGCGCTCGCGAGGAAGGATCGTGCGATTTATGATGCGATCAATGCCGCAATCGAGGAAGTAAAGAACACCGGAGCAGTTCCTGTGAGGCTTGGTGCCCTTCCGGATGGCCTCAAGGAGACGTCTTTTTTCCGGCCTAAAGAAAACACGCGCGATAAGCCGTGAGGTAGGAAACGTAGCTCCAGGTCAGATCCCGTGCCCCTTGCTGAAATCCGTTCTCGCGATTGAATTGCTCGCTCATGGATCCTTCTTCATCAAGGTGATGAATGACCCGATTGAACTGGGCAAGGGCGATTTCGTTTAAGGCATCCCGCTTTTTCCCAGCTCTCGATCTGCTCAGATCACAGGCAAACTCTGCTGCAGCAAGAGTGGAGATGAACCAGGGATTTCCGCCCGAAAATCCCACTCCGTCGTAGATGTCCTCGGGATACCTTCCAAGAGCAACCCCCAAAGCCTCACCGGACTTGTTTCGGATCACATGATTGACCGGATACTTGATTCGGAAGACACGCATCAGCTCTTTCAGGGTCATCAGGGCGGAATCAGCCGGGGCGGCAAAGGATCCGTCGAAGTTATGGATCAGGGCCAGAATCACAGAGATGTCGAGAATGCTTTTTTTGTGGGGAAGGCCCGGACTTTTTTCGATTGCATAGGGAATGACTCCGCTGTAAGGGTCCTTGAATTGCTGAAGCAGGTTTTCGATCTCGCCGGCTGCGGATGCATAGAAGCGGGAGGCGCCGGAATCTCCCAATCTTCGCGCAAAAGCAGCACCCTTGAGCAGCGCGGTCTTTTGACTGAGAAGCGTGTAGTAATGAAGAGCCTGCTCCTCTTCCCAAAGATCAAAGCTCTTTTCTTTCCAGTGATGAGCCACGTATTCAAGATCCCGCTTGATCAGGGTTTGGGCGGGAAGGCTTGGAGCATAGAGAAGTCGGTTCACTTCCTTCAGCCGCCCCTCTTTCAACCATTGTTCGGCAACTTCCATCGCGGTAAGCGCACGGATTGCGGGGCCGTCGTTCTGAGGGCGTCCCCAGGGCTCCTCATTCACCCGTCCATCGACGTAAAATCTTGGCTCTCCAAGGCCGGTCAGGCGATTTTGCTCCTGGCGGGAAAATTCCCACTGGATCCATTTCTGGATCTGCTCCAAAAGCTTTGATCTCAGGGTGGAGTCTGTTCTTTTGTCATACGCGATCCGGATGAGCGCGCGCATGGTAAGCCCTGTATCACGAACCCAGTCATAGTAATAGTTGGGCGCCGAGGTCGAGGGTGAGGCAATGACTGCACCGTTTGGCTTCAGGTTCGAGAGAACGCCTGAAAGTGCGGTCTTGTACTGGGTATGGATTCTGGGGTTTACCTCGGCGCCAAGTGCCTGAAGTGGAAGGAGGGCGATCAGAAGGAGCGATTTCATTGGGCAAGACTCCGATGGAAAGTGGAAAGAATCATTTTGATTTCCTGCTCGTGATTTGCCTTCAAGACTTCATTGAGGAGTCCTCGACAAGATTGGAGGGTGAGTTTGGAGAGGAGTCTCCGCTTGGGCAGGACTTCGCTTGGGGTCATGCTGAGCTTGTCAAAGCCCATGGCCACCCACAGCGGCAGCAGTTCATCCTGACCGCCCAGCTCACCGCAAATGCCGAGACTCAGCCCCGCGTCGATTGCGGAGCTTGCAAGAAGGTTCATCATTCGCAAAAACCCAAGGTGATAGGGAGTGTAGAGAGTGCGAAGTTCCGGGTTCATGCGATCCACGGCAAAGGCATATTGCATGAGGTCGTTGGTCCCGACGCTCACAAAACTTGCGGATCGACTCAGCTCCTTCATCTCGAAAATGAGGGACGGAATCTCGACCATCGCACCCACTTTGTAGGGCATGCTTCGGTATTCAGAATCCTTTTTCAGATCTTCATGGCAGGAATCAATCAAGGTCCTGATTTCCTGCACTTCACTTGCCCGACTCACCATGGGGAGCATGATCGAGAGGTTTCCGTGTTCGTTCGCCAGAAGCATCGCCTTGATCTGGGTGGTGAAGAGCGGCAGGTCCTTCATGCAGTAGCGGATCGCGCGAACTCCAAGAAAAGGGTTTTCCTCTTTTGCGATCCGAATGTACTCGATCGGTTTGTCGCCCCCGATGTCAAGGGTTCGGATTACCACTTCCTGTCTTGGAAAAAGGTTCAGGATCTCCGAATACGCTTTCGTCTGTTCCAGAAGGGTGGGCGCCGACTTTCTTCCCATGAAGAGAAACTCGGTACGAAACAGGCCGATTCCCTCATTGTCGGATTCAAGTGCCGCCTTCGCATCGACAATTCCGCCGATGTTGCCCATGAGCCGCAGGGAGTGCTGGTCGTGGGTCACGCTTGGCTTTCCGATGAAGGCTTGAAGCGATTTCAAATCGGACTGCTCTTCAAGCATCCGGGCCTCGAAGTATTCCCGTTCGTGCTCGGATTCAATTTCGAAGATCGAGCCCTCGCGGCCATCGATGGCGAGGCACTTCACGGCTTTCAGGGATTGAATTGCATTTTGAATCCCGGTGACAGCGGGGATGCCAAGGGTTCTTGCGATGATGGCGCTGTGG
>JAGWXK010000099.1 GCA_018969905.1 Bdellovibrionales bacterium | reverse complement strand
CGCTGAAGCCTGCGCTTGATTCGTTCAGGCCAGCTGCGGTAGCCGGGCCGCAAGTCGTCCGGATCAAAGCCCCACTTGTCCATGAACAGCTTTCGTCCTTCGAGCTCGTGCGTCGATGGAATCAAATGCGCATGCCCGCGAGTTCCCTTCACCGCGTGCCAAATGAAGCAATCTCCCACCATGAAAAAGCTCAGTCCCGCCCGATCAAACCTTACTCTGAGATCAATCTCCTCAAAGCTCACAAAGTAGCGCTCATCAAAAAGGCCCACCTGGTCAAAGGCCGATTTCCTGAAGAACATCATCATGGGTACCCAAAATCTGCGATACTTGCCACGATTCCATCGGGCAAAACGGAGCGAACGCTTCAGCAGCTTTTTTTCATCGAATTCCTTTTCGTAATAATGAGGTCCGACCATTGCCGCGCCCAGGGTTTCGATTGCGCGAACGAGGGCCGTGTCCCAGCCCGGCATGTGCCAGGTGTCATTGTTCAGGATCGTGATGAAGTCTCCGGTCGCAATTTTGATCCCTTGGTTGCAGGCGCGGCCGAAACCGCGGTTTTCCCCGTTGGTCAGGATGGTGAATTTCCAGCCCTGTTCTTCAAACCGGGGCTGAAAGGCTTTCAGCACCTCAGGGGTGGTATCGGTAGAGTGGTTGTCGATGATGATCAGGTCTCGCGCGATCTCGGAGTGATTCAAGAGCGAATTCAGGCACCGCTCCGTCCAATGCACCTGATTGAATACCGGAATGACTACCGAAACTTTTACGGATTGAGTTTCAGACATGGTTTGAACCTACAACAAACCGCGTGGAATTTGGAATGGGATCTTTGAGGGTAGAGCCTTGAATTCAATGGAATTTGATTGCTTATTTCGGTAGAAACCCTAAAGGATCCCTTTTTATGAAAACCATCCTCGTCACCGGTGCTGCAGGCTTTATTGGAAGTAATTTTGTTGAGATCGCGCTGAAAGCCGGTCACAGGGTCGTCGGGTATGACGCTTTGACCTATGCTGGGCATCGCGAGAATCTTGAAGAGTTTGAATCCAATCCCAATTTTCATTTTATTCATGCAAACATTCTCGACTCAGCTCGAGTCAGTGCTGCACTCCGCGAGCACGGGATTACCCACATTGCCCATTTTGCGGCAGAGAGCCATGTGGATAAATCCATCACCGGTCCCGGAGCCTTTATTGAAACCAATGTGAACGGAACCTTTTCACTGTTAACGGCTGCGCGCACTTATTTCGAATCGCTTTCTCCTCCTGCAAAAAAGGAATTTCGCTTTCTTCATGTTTCAACCGATGAGGTATTCGGAACGCTTGGTCCTACCGGAAAGTTTTCAGAAACCACTCCCTATGCGCCGAATTCCCCGTACTCGGCCTCCAAGGCGGCCTCTGATCTTTTGGTTCGGGCATGGTTTCATACCTATGGGCTTCCTACGATCATTACAAACTGCTCCAATAATTATGGTCCAAAACAATTCCCCGAAAAATTGATCCCGCATATGATTTTTTGTGCTCTCCAGGGCAAAGAGTTGCCTGTTTATGGAAAGGGCGAGAACATTCGCGATTGGATCCATGTAAAAGACCATGCGCGTGGCGTGTTGCTGGCTTTAACCGCTGGAGTTCCGGGGGAAACCTATTGTTTTGGAGGGAATAGTGAGCGCACCAACCTCGATGTGGTCAGGGCTCTGTGCGCGAAGCTCGATGAGGCTCGCCCCCTAAAGCCAAGAAGATATGAGGATCTCATTCGTTTTGTGACAGATCGACCTGGGCATGATTTCCGATATGCGATCGATGATTCGAAGGCTCAACGAGAGCTTGGATTCGTTCGTGAGTATTCGCGGTTCGAAGATGGCTTACAGGAAACCCTTCGCTGGTATCTGTCGAATCTGGAGTGGAGTAAGAAAGTAACCTCAAAGCCCGGAGCGAAAACAACCTATGATTGGTCGGCGCTTTCTGGCAGTAAATAGATGTATTTTAATATTTATTTGAATTATTGCGAAAATCAACAAATTTTCGTAAAATAGAATCATGGGCCCCCTTACCAAAGAAATCATGCTCTCCGCCTTGGTGGCTTTAAACGAACGCCTGGCCCAACAGCGGCCGGATGAAAATGTATCGCTGATCATGGGGGGCGGTGGGGCCATGATTCTCGCTCACGGATTTCCAAAGGGCACCACGGACATCGATGCCGTACCCCGGGGTATGGCGCCTGATTTCTTGAGGCCCTTCGTGCACGAGATTGCCACGAGTCTCTCGCTACCCATGGATTGGCTCAATCCTTATTTTTCCACCTTCGTTCATGTTCTGCCGGCTGACTACGGCGATCGATTGATCCGGGTGTACCAAGGATCGCACCTAGAGGTCGAAGCCCTCGGCAAAGAAGAAATGCTCTTGATGAAGTGCTTTGCGGGTAGAGCAAAGGATATTCCTCATGCCCGCGCGCTTTTGAAGGGTGGGGCCGAGGTTGATCTCGTTGAGTCGCGGTTGGATGAGCTCTCCAAAAGAAAGATTCCCGGAACCGAAAAGGCCATACACTTTTTGCAGGAGCTGCTTGATGAGTAAAAAGCCCGTGGGTCCAGCCGAAGAGGAATTGACCCAAGCCTATCGGATCCTTCAGGCCAAGGAGTCGATTGATCCCTCCTCCTTCGTGCGCTTTGCCCAGTGGGTCCGTTTTGATCCGCGACTGGGTGAGCTGTGGCTTGAGGCTTTTGATCGTCAATGGCAACAGGAGTCGCCGATCTTGTTTCGGGACGCGAATCTAAAGCAAGCCATCCCTGCGGTCCTCGGGGTTTTGCTGGATCAGTATCGCACTTACTTTTGCCCGAAGCCCCTGAGGAGCGCATTTGTCCATTGGAGTGCGATTGCGCTTGAGGGAGTTGTTCCCGCGCCCTTCCAACAGTTTTTCATCGGGGTGCTACCGTTTGCGGGAAAGCAAATGCGTGAAAACGCGGAACGCCCGGCGCGCGCCTATTTGAAATGGGGATTCCTCGGAAGAGATGTGTTCCTCAACAAGTTTCTGGAAAAGCAAAAGACCCTCCAGAAAACCGGGCTTGGACTGGAACAACGCATGCGGATTTTGTCGGAGCTGCTAAAGGCGCAAGAGCGTATTACGGTATCGGATTACTTGAGTGCCTGTGATCATTTGATTTCAAGACGTGTGGCACAAAAGGATTTGAGCGGCCATCCGCGTCTCCGCTGTATGGGAAATACGCGTGCGAAATTTTATCTAAAAACCACCGGGGGAAGCAAATGAAGATCCTCCTGTTTGGCGCTAACGGCCAGCTGGGCTCAGCGTTTCAAGACTTATCAAAGACTGATGCGTTTCCGGTGGGCTGGACCTTGGTGGGGCTGAGCTCAAAAGAGTGTGATCTCTCGGATGAATCCATCCTTGCGGAAAGGCTTGAGCGCGAAAAGTCCGATTTGGTCATCAATACTGCGGCTTATACTGCCGTGGACCGCGCCGAAAAAGAACAGACCTTGTGCGATGCGATCAATGCGCGTGCGCCGGCCGTCATGGCAGCTTATTGCAAGGCCAAGGGTATTCCGCTCATTCATTATTCGACCGACTATGTTTACGAGGGGGCTCAAAATTGCGAGCACTTTGAAGCCGAAGCCCCGAAACCCCAAAACGTTTACGGCGCATCGAAGGCCAGGGGAGATGAAGCGGTAGTGGCTTTGGGTGGTGAACATTTGATTTTCAGGACTTCATGGGTGTTCTCACACGTCGGGAAGAATTTCGTAAATACCATGCTTAAGCTCGGTGCTGAGCAGTCCGAACTCCGGGTGGTGGAAGATCAGTTTGGCGCGCCCACTTATGCCCCCGATCTGGCCGAGTACTCGCTCCATGCGCTGATGCGGGGGCTTGAGCAAAAGGCAGTGACGGGGGGGTTTCCGTCCGGGGTTTATCACCTGACGAACTCAGGAGTCACAAACTGGGCTGACTTTGCACGGGCAATCACCCCCGCCACCCGTATTGTGGGGATTTCAAGTTCAGAGTACCCGACCGGGGCCAAGCGCCCCCTGAACTCACGCTTGAGTCTTGAGAAGTTCACCAAAGCGTTTGGTGTTCGTCCCAGGCCCTGGCAAGAAGCATTGCGGGTTTGTTTAGAAAGGTTGAAAGATCAAAATGGTTAAAGAGTTGTCTTTGCCTGGTTTGAAATGCATTGAGCTAAAGGTTTATCAAGACGAACGCGGGTTTTTCACCGAACGCTATGCTCAGGAGCGCTTCAAAGAGTACGGCTTGCCTGAATCGTTTGTCCAAGACAATCACTCACGCTCGAAGCCTGGTGTGATCCGCGGCCTCCATTATCAGAACAATCCAGCACAAGGAAAGCTCATTGGCGTGATTCGCGGACGCATCTGGGATGTTGCGGTTGATCTTCGGTGTGATTCGCCCTCTTTTGGAAAATGGGAGGCAATCGAGCTCAGTGGTCAAAATGGCCGCGTTCTTTGGATTCCGCCCGGATTTGCTCACGGATTTTGTGTTTTGGGCGAAGAGGATGCGGATGTTATTTACAAGGTGGATTCCCCCTACAATCCGAAGGGCGAGGGGGGAATCCGATTTGATGACCCTGATCTGAATATTCCCTGGCCGGTGAATCAACCGATTGTTTCACAAAGGGACACGGCAATGCAGACGTTTTTTGAATATTCCAGAAAGCCGATTTTCACTTCAGCCGGCTGAGAGTGAAACTGAAGGGCTTGCTGAATGCCTTGAAATCCTTGGTGTACGCACATCCGACCCGCCAAAAATAACGTCCTGGCTTCATCACGGGGAAGGTGTGAAAGTTTTTCGGGGTCACGGCTTTGAACTCCAATGACTTGAAGTCCCGATTCTTGGAAACGTTCAATTCAAAGCTCTTGCAGATCTTCATCTGTTTCCATGTGAGCAGTACTTCATGAGTTTCGCCCTTCAGGTAAAACTCGGGAAGTTCGAGATTGTTTCCGGGGGAAGCAAGTATCGGCGTGGGAAGCTTCCATGAGGCCTCTTGTTTTGCGGACTCGATCTTGACTCCATCCAAGAGGGAAGCCTCCACCCACCAAACCACTCGTCCCTCTTCTTCGTACGGAAGCGACCACTGATATTCGGTTAAGGGAGTTTCATGGGACTGAAGGATGTCTTTGTGTTGAATCTTCAGGACGTATGGAGGGCGTAGCCTGAAACCAACATCCTTCCAGCGGAAAATAAGGTGTTGGTCCTTAAGGTCGGCCTCCTCGGAAATGATCGTGGTCGGAGGCAGTGGATCAACCTCAATGTCGGGAACGTTCTGAAGTGGGGCAAAAAATCTCGTGAGTAAAGGCTGACTACCCGAATCCTCACCTTGGGCCTTATTTTTCAGTTCTGAGTCATCCGGTTCAAGATTGGAAAGAAAATCCTGAATCATTTTCGCCGTGCCGGCCTCCCGCAGTAACGCTGGAGTGAGAGGAGGCAGAGTGTTTGGCGCCGAAGGCGCTTGGGTCAGCCCTTTTGAGCCCGGAAGAGCGAGTGGGGGCGCGGGAGATTTCCTTGAGCTGGGTAAATCCTCAGGTCTAGGAGCCTCCACCAGGACATAGTTCTCTTTGGTTGCAAGATCTGGATTACGCATTTTTGATGCATCGGAATCCTGTGGGTCGGAGATCGAGTTCGTCAGGCGGGGTTCCGTGGGCGTGACTTCCTTTATGATTGATCCGAGGAGATCCTTGAATACAAAAGGATAACTCGAGTCTTTCGTGCTTGCCTTTACGCTGCCGGACTGAACAGTGATGTCAAATTTTTTTTGTATTCCCTTGAAGGAAAAAGACCGAACCGGGGTAATTTTGATCATGGACTCGGGGCCGACTTCGAGTGTGCCTCCATCTGATAGATCGATTCGAGTGGAGGAGTCCTTGCCTGTGATGATTGTATCGCCGACGAAGACGGGATCCCCGGAGTTGATTGTTGCGAACGCAACATCATCCTCACCGCGTCGCCGCACAATCTTGTCCGGGCGGATGACTTCTCCGATAGGACTCAGCGAGAGCAGGTCCGTGGAAAAGACAAAAAAATCGGCAATTCTTACATTCGAAAGAAGAATGCCCCCCGGGATCAGCAGCAGGAGCAAACCAGAAATGAGAACCGATCTCTCAGTGCTTCTTGAATGAATCAGGCCGCTTTGCCTCATGAATTTGTCCCTGAAGAATGAGGGGTTCTTGAAAACAGAACATATGTCACATCATCATTTGGGATGATGTCTTTGTAAAACTCGGCAAGATCCTGTTCGAGGGTGTCTGAAATCCGATCGAGCCCATCAGTGGATGCTTCGGCGATCTTGGATCGGATTTTGTCCTTTTCCATGAGTTCTCCAGCCGAATTCACATTCTCCAAGAGACCGTCGGTATACAGGAAGAGTCTATCCTCATCGTAGAAAGGAATGGTCACATCCTCTGAGGGTTGAAAATCGGTGCGTTCACCGAGCCTTGTTCCTCTGGCTTTGAGAGATTCAAATTTTGAACTGCCTTCCCGGCCTCGAAGAATCCATGGATTGTTATGACCGGCGTTTGCGAAGGTAAGTGTTTTCTTCTCGAAGTTGTAGGTGGCAATGAACATGGTCATGTTCAATTCGCTTTTTGCAGAATTCACGATGACTTCATTCGCGATTCCAAGAAGCTTCTTTGGGGAAACGGTTAGATCGGGGAACTCAACGAGAATTTTCTGAATCGCGGAAAAGCATCCATGTGCGGCAGCGGTCAGCATCGCGGGTGGAAGCCCGTGCCCGGTCGCGTCAGAAATCATCAGTGTTAGATCACGTGGTGTTTCCACGTATCCCCACCAGTCTCCCCCGCATTCCTTGGCTGACTGATAGTGGCTTCTGATCCCATAGCGGGCGGTATCGATCTTGGACGGAGGGATCAGGTTTTGTTGAAGGTTGGAAGCAATCTCAAGTTCTTGTTCGATCTTTACTTTTTCGATGCTTTCCAAGAGCAGCTCTTTGATCTTTCTGGACATCTGATTCATCGATTTCGAGAGAATCCCGATTTCATCAGAGGAGGTCTCTTTGAGCTCAAGATCAAAATTCCCTCCTGAGATGACAAAAGTGGCTTCGGTGAGTTCGGCAAGGGGCCGGGTGAGCCTGATTGAAAAAACCACGACTACAATCAAAGAGGCTCCCAGGAGCGCAAGACCCATCAAGAGCATCTTTTCGAGCAACAAATAAGTGCCGCGCATGGCATCGTGGAACTTGATCGTGCTGAGAATCATCACATTGTAGCCCGGAAGATTGTATGTCCCGAGATGTGCTTCTTTGGTGTCGGGCATTCGATACTCCAAAGTGCCGAGGGAGATCGGGGACTTGCTTGCGGAAAGAAAGAGAGGGTGTTCGGGATGGATCTTCGTACCCTCTGTCGTGGAGTTGCGGGTGTCGAGCAAAATGCTTCCTGTGCGACTGAGAATCCACAATTGGATTCCCGATGACCGTTTGCGGAGAGGCTCAAGGTTCAATTTTGCACGCAGAATGGAGTATTTCGAGGCCGGATCCTTGTTTTCCAGAATGGTGTAAAGATACGTGCCCGCACCTGGGACATCTGTTGGAATCGCATCGTATGACACACCGAGTTTTTCGAGTTCACCTATCGAGTCCAACGATGGCAGAGTCTTGAGTGTGACTTCCCCCCAGGAATAGATTCTTTGTAAAGAGTTTCCGCGCGACACAGAGAATACCTCAAGGTTTTTGAGGCTATTCTGTTGATTGAGGGCCTTTGAGGTTTTTTCGTCAAATTCCGGCAGAAGCTTCAGAATCTGAGTGGCGGATTCAAGGGTGGAAACAAACTGCTGCCCCAACAATTGCGAGTGGCTGGATTGGGCTTCATAGGTGAAGGAGCTGGTTTCCTCCGAAAGAAAATTGTAGGCGAGCACGAAGGCTGAACTCATCAAAACGACCACAATCAGGGTCGCTCCAAGAAGAAGTTTGATTCCCAAAGTCCGACGCGGTTTTGTAGATGGTGTCATCTTGTACAATTATTGCGCTAAATTGTAGAAATTGCCAAAGATTTTGGTAGACTGGAGTGAATGAAAAGGCTCTGCCTGAACCTCTCGAACGCGCATTTTTGGCTTTTTTTGTTGCTGGCGTTTCGGTTTTCATGCGTTGGAACCTTGGCGCAAGCAGAAGATGTGATTGTTGCCGAGAGTGTTGAGAATTCTTTTCGGCCCGAACGTGTGATTCAGGTCACAGTCGCAAAGGAAGAGCGACAAGCGGAGGGGATTAGAAGTGTCCTCTGGTATGATTCCGATGGTCGCGTGGTCACCCGCTACTTTGGGTCGAGTTCGGAATCCAGTCTTTCGCTCAAAGGGCGAATCGATCGCGAGAGTCCGCATCGATGGCACGTGATCTGGAATGAGAAGAGTTTTGACGTAAGTCCGAAAGGGGAGTTTTCTCTTGTTCTTCCGTTTGACGTAAAGCTTAAGAATCTCGAGCTTGCCCTGGTTGGACCGAAAGGCGAGGTGGAGTACCATTTTTATCGGCTCAAACTGGACATGCCCGCAGTGCCAGTCCAAAACGGGGGCGAAGTTTCGTTTGCCGATTTTTCCGATGTGGAATTCAATCAAAAGTTGAAACGGAAATTGTTTGTTTCGCCCGGACTCGGAATCAGCAATCTCAACTACAGTCAGACAGCGGTGGATCCTTACAACTCGATTGTGATGACAGCAAAAATTTCTGCAAACTACTTCATTGTCCCCCCGAAGTGGGACCTCGGGTTCACAGGATTCTTCAACTTCGTCAGTCTTGCAAAGAGCTCACCAGTGGATGTGCGCTTTCTTGGACTGAATCTGAGACTTGGTTATATCTTCCCTGAAGTGAAAGCTCCCTGGAGGCTTTCACTTTATGGTGGGTGGTACTACTCGACGATGTTCGCATCCGACAGCTCCTTTGGTTACAAGAATGTTTCCGGACCCCAGCTATTTCCGTCCGTGCGAAGGACCCTGAACAACGGCCATGCACTCAGTGCTTTTCTCAAGTTTTCACCGATCAGCAACAACTTGGGGCTACTCAGTCTTTCCAATAATGAATTTGCGACCGGTGTTTCCTACCTGATTCCATCGACGGGACATACCTATTCCATTTCCCTGGACTATGCGAGAATTTCATTTTCCGACAGTGAGATCACGATTGGCTCCAATAGCATCAGTCTGGGGGGTGGCGTTACGTTCTGACGTCGGAAAAGGATGAAGAGGATGAGGAAGAAAGGAATGATTTCCGAAAAGAAAGCCCTCCTTTCCCTTCTTTTTTTTTCAGTTGGGTTTTCAGGCGCTCACGCTTCTGCTGCGGGGGGGGCGGCTCCAAAGCCCGCGAAGTCCTCAGCGTCCGCAGTCTCTACGGAATCCAAGAAGGTTCGTTCTCGTTGGAGAAGATCCTTTGGGATTGGATTTACCAATTTGAATTACTCGCAGACCGGGGTTGTCGCCTTCACTCAAAAGTTCATCACTGTGAAGGGTGGTTTGGAGACTCCAATCTCCGGATCAAGGTGGTCTGTGGGTGGAAGTTTCTTTTTGAATGCGATCGAACTCGCAAACACGGGCCCGTATCGCCTCAGGTTTCTTGGTTTGAATCTCAGGTTTGGTCGGTTCCTGACT